>NZ_JBFTNY010000020.1:0-121735 GCF_056397705.1 Variovorax sp. 05L425
ATCAGGGCCGCGTGTGTTTGAGCGAAGCGAGTTTCACGCGGACCCCGCCTGAAGCGAGCACCGCAGGTTGCCCGAAGCGAAGCGCAGGGACACGCACAGTGGGGTCGCCTTTCTTTTGCTTACTTTTCTTTGGCGAAACAAAGAAAAGTAAGTCGCCCGCCGGGGCGAGACCCGGCCCACAGCCTCAATAAAACACACGCCCCCCAAAAATGACCCTCCTAAAAGTCAAAGACCTAGGCAAGTCCTTCGGCGGCGTCAAAGCCGTAGACGGCATCAGCTTCGACCTCCCCCCCGGCGAGCTATTAGCCCTCATCGGCCCGAACGGCGCCGGCAAGTCCACCACCTTCAACATGGTCAACGGCCAGCTCAAGGCAGACCGTGGCTCCATCCTCCTCGACGGCGAAGAACTGGTAGGCCGCAAACCAAGAGAAATCTGGCGCAAGGGCGTAGGCCGCACCTTCCAGATCGCCGAAACCTTCGCATCCCTCACCGTGGTCGAGAACGTGCAAATGGCCTTGCTATCGCACGATCACAAGCTCTTCGCCACCTGGCGCCGCGCGTCCGATCACAAGCGCGACGAAGCGCTGACATTGCTCGACCAGGTCGGCATGAAGGCACAGGCGGACCGCCCCTGCAGCGTCCTCGCCTACGGCGACGTGAAGCGCGTCGAACTCGCGATCGCAATGGCCAACCGCCCCAAGCTGCTGCTCATGGACGAGCCCACCGCCGGCATGGCGCCCAAGGAACGCAACTCGCTGATGGCACTGACCAAGCAACTCGTCATCGACCGCGGCATGGCCGTTCTCTTCACCGAGCACAGCATGGATGTCGTGTTCGCCTATGCCGATCGAATGATCGTCCTCGCGCGCGGCCGCCTGATTGCGCAAGGCAAGCCGCTGGAGATCCGCGACCATCCCAAGGTGCAGGAGGTGTACTTCGGCAGCGGCAAGACCTTCGAGAAGATTGCAGAGAAAGCAGCCGCAGTGAACGCAGCGGTGGGAGAGGCGGCATGAGTTCGCACGAAGTGCTGCTCGAAGCCAAGGCGCTGTGCGCCTGGTACGGCGCCGCGCAGATCCTGTACGACGTCGACCTCGAAGTGCGGCGCGGAGAGGTGGTCGCGCTCATGGGGCGCAACGGCGCGGGCAAGTCGACCACGCTCAAGGCGCTGATCGGCATGCTCGGCAAGCGCCGCGGCGCGGTGCGATTCCTGGGTCACGACATCTCCAGGAGCGAACCGCATCAGGCCGCGCGCCTGGGCCTGGGCTTCGTGCCCGAGGATCGTCGCGTGTTCACCGACCTCAGCGTGATGGAGAACCTCGAAGTCGGCAGGCAGGCCGCGCGCCGCTGGAGCGACGGCACCGATGCGCCGCTGTGGACGCCGGAACGCCTGTTCAAGCTGTTCCCCAACCTCGGCGAGATGCCGAACCGCCCCGGTGGCCGAATGAGCGGCGGCGAACAGCAGATGCTGACCGTGGCGCGTACGCTGATGGGCAATCCCTACCTCGTGCTGCTCGACGAGCCCTCCGAAGGCGTGGCGCCGGTGATCGTCGAGCAGATGGCGAACATGATCCTGGAACTCAAGGCGCAAGGCGTGAGCATCCTGCTGTCGGAGCAGAACATGCATTTCGCGGAGCTGGTGTCCGATCGCGCATACGTGCTCGAAAAAGGGCAAATCCGCTACCAGTCGTCAATGGCCGACCTGTCTACCAACGATGAAGTGCGCCGCGCCTATCTCAGCGTATAGATTGTTCAACACCGAGGAGCGAAGACCATGCATTCCACGCAACGCAGAACTCTCTTGAAGTCGGCCGCGGCATTCGGCCTGATCGGCGGCCTGGGTGCATCGGCACCGCTCTTCGCGGCTTCGAAGATCAAGCCCGCAGCCAACGCGGCACTGATCGTTGTCGACGTGCAGAACTGCTTCATCGACGGCGGCACGCTGCCGGTCAAGGGCGGTGCCGAGGTGGTGCCGATCATCAACAAGCTGGCGGGCTCGTTCGACAACATCGTTGTCACGCAAGACTGGCACACGCCCGGCCATGCTTCCTTCGCGAGCACCTATGCCGGCAAGAAGCCCTTTGAAACCACCAAACTCAGCTATGGCACGCAAGTGCTCTGGCCCGACCACTGCGTGCAGGGTACGGACGATGCCGCGCTCAACAAGGACTTGAAGCTGCCCACGGCGCAAATCATCATCCGCAAGGGCTTCCACAAGGACATGGACAGCTACTCCGCCTTCGAGGAAGCCGATCACAAGACGGCGACCGGACTCGGCGGCTACCTGAAGGCGCGCGGCATCAAGACGGTGTTCGTCACCGGCCTGGCGACCGATTTCTGCGTGGCGTGGACTGCGATGGACGCGCGCAAGGCCGGCTTCGATGTCTACGTGATCGAGGACGCGACGCGCGCCATCGACCTCAACGGTTCGCTCGCCGCCGCATGGAAGCAGATGGCCGCCAAGGGCGTCAAGCGCATCCAATCCGCCGACATCGAAAGCGTGTGACCCTGCCGAGCCTGACGGTCAACGGACGCAACGTCGAACTCACGGCGTCCCGCGAGGCGACGCTCCTGCATGTGTTGCGCAACGACCTGGGCCTGAACGGGCCCAAGTACGGCTGCGGGCTCGGGCAATGCGGTGCCTGCACCGTATGGGTGGACGGTGTCGCTGCGCGTTCCTGCGTGATTCCGGCGCACGGCGTGGCGGGCCGCGCCATCACCACGCTCGAAGGCCTCGGCTCGCGTGATCGCTGGCATCCCGTGCAACAGGGCTTCGAAGAAGCGCAGGCCGCGCAATGCGGCTACTGCCTCAATGGCATGGTGATGCAGGCGGCGGCCTTGCTCGCGCGCGAATCGAACCCGAGCGAGGCGCGCATCCGCAGCGAACTCTCCGGCAACCTTTGCCGTTGCGGCACGCACGTGGAGATCGTGGCGGCCGTGCAGCTTGCCGCGCTGTCGATGGCGAAGGGCACCGATTCGTGACGCGGCGCGCCGACCAGCCCCGCACGCGCAGCGAATTCCTCCATGCCGACGGCGTGCTCGTCGTCGTGCGCGACACGCCGCCCGCGCCGCCGCAGGCCAAAGGCCAGCCGGCGCTCGTGGCGGGCAATCCGGCCGAAGGGCCGGAGATATTGATCGCGATCTGGGACGACGGCAGCGTCACGGCACTGAACGGCCACGTCGATCTCGGCACCGGCATCCAGACCGCGCTGTCGCAGATCGTGGCGGAAGAGCTCGATGTACCGCTGGCGCAGCTTCGCATGATGCTGGGCGACACCGCGCGCGTGCCCAACCAGGGCGCGACCATTGCGAGCGCGTCGATCCAGATCCACGCCGGCCCGTTGCGCCACGCGGCTGCGCAGGCGCGGGCGTGGCTGGTTGCGCAGGCGTCGGAGCGGCTTGGCGTGCAGCCGTCCCTGCTGAAGGTGCGCGACGGACGCGTGCACGCCGGGGACGATCCCATCTTCAGCCTCGGCTTCGGCGAACTGGTCGCTGGCGCGCGCACCGTGCTGCAACTCGACACCGTTTCGCGCCTGAAGGACCCGGCCGACTATCGCATCGTCGGCAGCCGCATTCCACGCGTCGACATTCCGGCCAAGCTTGCGGGCGAACTCGTCTTCGTACATGACATGCGCGTGCCCGGCATGTTGCACGGGCGCGTCGTGCGGCCGCCGTATGCCGGCGCGGACCATGGCGACTTCATCGGCAACACGCTGGAATCTGTCGACGAATCGTCGATTGCGCACATTCCCGGCATCCGGGGCGTGGTGGTCATTCGCGACTTCGTCGGCATCGTCGCGGAGCGCGAGGAGCATGCCGAGCAGGCACTGCGCGAACTGCGTGTGACCTGGAAAAGCTGGCCCGGCTTGCCGGCGCTCGACGACCTCGAAGGCGCGCTGCGTGCCAATCCGGCGACGCAGCGCCTGCTGGTCGATGAAGGTGACGTGGACGGCGCGCTCGAGAATGCCGCCAATCCGATGCCGCGGACCTATGTGTGGCCCTACCAGATGCATGCGTCGATCGGCCCCTCGTGCGCGCTCGCGCACTGGGAGCCCGAAAGCGGCGACGGCTTCAGGCTGCGCGTGTGGGCCGGCTCGCAAAACCCCCATGTGCTGCGTGCCGATCTCGCGAAGCTGATGGGCCTGGACGATGTGGCAGTCGATGTCGTTCGGATGGAAGCGGCCGGTTGCTACGGCCGCAACGGTGCTGACGACGTCGCGGCCGACGCGGCGCTGCTCGCCCGTGCGGTCGACGCGCCGGTGCGTGTGCAACTCACGCGCGAGCAGGAGCACACGTGGGAGCCCAAAGGTGCCGCGCAGCTGATGCAGGTTCGCGGTGGCCTCGATGCCGACGGCGAGGTCGCGGCCTACGACTTCGAGACCTCGTATCCGTCGAACGGCGCACCTACGCTGGCGCTGCTGCTGACCCGAACCATTGACCCGGTGGCGCAGGTCTTCGAGATGGGCGACCGCACGGCGCGGCCGCCCTATGCCTACGGCAACCTGCGCGTGAAGGTCAACGACATGGCGCCGATCGTTCGGGCCTCGTGGCTTCGCGGCGTGTCGGCCTTGCCGAGTTCGTTTGCGCACGAGTCCTACGTCGACGAACTCGCGACCGCTGCCGGCGTCGATCCGGTCGCGTTCCGCCTGCGCCATCTGCATGATCCGCGAGCCGCCGACCTGGTGCGCGAGACGGCACAGAAGGCCGGCTGGCGCATGCGCACCGGTCCGCAGGAAAACGCCGACGGCGGCCTGGGGCCCGGGGGCGACATCCTCTTCGGCCAGGGCTTTGCGTATGCGCGCTATGTGCACAGCAAGTGGCCGGGCTTCGGCGCCGCATGGTCTGCGTGGGTGGCGGATGTGGAGGTCAACCGCAAGACCGGCGAGGTGCACGTGCGCCGCGTGGTCGTGGGGCATGACGCGGGCCTGATGGTCAATCCGGCCGGCGTGGAACACCAGATCCACGGCAACGTGATCCAGACGACGAGCCGTGCACTGAAGGAGCGCGTGCAGTTCGCGCCGCAGCGGGCGCCGGATGCCGAAATGCGCCCGGGCGTGCGGCCTTCGGGCGTGGTCGCGAGCCGCGAGTGGGGTGGCTATCCGATCATCAATTTCCGCGAGGTCCCGGTGATCGAGGTGATGCACATGCAGCGCCCCGGTGAGCCGCCGCTGGGCGCGGGTGAATCGTCGTCCGTGCCGGGTACGGCGGCGATCGCGAACGCGATCTTCGATGCGACCGGCGTTCGCTTCCGCGCGCCGCCGTTCACACCGGAGGTGGTGCGCCCTGCGCTGAATCCGCTTCCGGCGCCAGCGGGCGAGGAGGAGGGCGATGGCTCGCACCCGGACCACGCCGAGCCGGACCGCGAGCTGCCCGCCACCGCGCCGTGGCCGCGACGCCGAGGACTGTGGGCGGGCCTCGCCGCGCTGGTCGTGGGCGGCATCGGCGTCGTCGCGGGATCGATGGGCTGGCGGTCCGCGATCGCGCCGGTGTCTTTCAGCGCGCCGGCCTACAGCGAATCGACCATCGAGCGCGGCCGCACGCTCGCCGCACTGGGCGACTGCGCGGTCTGCCACACGGCACCCGGCGGCACGCCCAACGCGGGAGGGCGCGCGATGGAAACACCCTTCGGTACGATCCACACCACCAACCTCACGCCCGATGCCGACACCGGCCTCGGTCGCTGGTCGTTCAGCGCCTTCCAGCGGGCGATGCGCGAAGGCATCTCGCGCAACGGCCACCATCTGTATCCCGCCTTCCCCTACACAGCGTTCGCGAAGACCAGCGACGACGATCTGCAGGCGCTGTATGCGTACTTCATGTCGTTGACGCCCGTGAGCGCAGAAACACCGATGGCTCAGCTCAAGTTCCCCTTCGGCGCACGACCGCTCATGGCGGGCTGGAACGCGCTGTTCCACGATCCGTCGCCGATGCGGCCCGTCGCCTCGCAAAGCGTCGAGTGGAATCGCGGTGCCTATCTGGTCAACGGCCTGGGCCATTGCGGTGCCTGCCATACGCCGCGCAATGCGCTCGGCGCGGAGCAGGGCGGCACGGCCTATCTGTCGGGCGCCATGGTGGACGGCTGGGAGGCGCCAGCGCTGACCTCGCTGTCGAAGTCCGCGGTGCCGTGGAACACCGAAGCGCTCTATCGCTACCTCCGCCACGGTCACGCGAAGAACCACGGCATCGCAGGCGGCCCGATGGCGGAAGTGGTGCGCGAACTCGCCGCCGTGCCGGACGCGGACATCCGCGCGATGGCGACCTACCTTGCGTCCTTCAACGCCGAAACATCGGACGAGACAGCCGCAGTGCAGGCGCAGGGTGTCGTCGCCGATGCCGCGGGCCGGCAGGGCCAGTTGCTCGGCGGCGCCCAGCGCATGTTCGACAGCGCTTGCGCGGCCTGCCATCACGATGGCGACGGGCCCACGCTGCTCGGCGTCAACACGCCCCTCGCGCTGAACAGCAACCTCACAAGCGCGCGGCCGGACAACCTGCTGCGCACCATCCTCGACGGCGTGCGCGAGCCGGCGGCGCGCGATATCGGCTTCATGCCCGCTTTCCGCGAAGCGCTCGACGATGCGCAGATCGCCGAACTGGCCGGCTACATGCGCGCGCGTTTCGCGCCACAGGCACCGGCATGGGAGGATCTGCCGAAGGCGGTCGCCCGGGTCCGGGCGAGCCACGTCGACATGAAGCGCTGACAGTCCCGTACGATCAGCGGATCAATCAGGAGACTTCCGCATGACATCGACGCTGACGCCCGCCCAGTCATTGCCTCGGGACGCCGAGCGCGCCACCCTGATCGGCCGCCTCTGGCTGCCGGACGTCGGGCCCGTGCTTGCGGCCGTGCACGAAGGCGGGCTGCACGACCTCTCGCGCATTGCAGCGACGACCAGCCAGCTGCTGGAGCTCGATGATCCGGTGGGCGCCGTGCGCCAGGTCTTGCGCGACGAGCGCACGCCGCGCGTGGCTTCGCTGGAGGCGACACTGGCGAACAGCGACGAATCGCGCCGCGACACGCGGCATCCGTGGCTGCTCGCACCCTGCGATCTGCAGGCGGTGAAGGCCAGCGGCGTGACCTTCATCGCGAGCCTGCTGGAGCGTGTGATCGAAGAACAGTCGCGCGGCGATGCGTCGAAGGCGGAATCCATTCGCGCCGCGCTCGGCAGCGTGCTTGGCGACAACCTCGCCGGCATCGTGCCCGGATCGCCGCAAGCCGCGAAGGTCAAGGACGTGCTGATCGCGCAGGGTGCGTGGTCGCAGTACCTCGAAGTCGGCATCGGCCCCGACGCCGAAATCTTCACCAAGGCGCCCGTGATGTCGGCGGTCGGCACCGGCGCCGACGTGGGCATTCATTCAGGGTCGGCGTGGAACAACCCCGAGCCCGAAGTCGTGCTGGCCGTCAACAGCCGCGGGCAGACGCTCGGCGCGGCGCTGGGCAACGACGTCAACCTGCGCGACTTCGAAGGCCGCAGCGCGCTGCTGCTCGGCAAGGCGAAGGACAACAACGCGTCTTGCGCGATCGGCCCCTTCATCCGGCTCTTCGACGACCATTTCGGCATCGACGACGTTCGCCGCATCACCGTCGCGCTGCGCGTGCAGGGGCCGGAAGGCTTCACGCTCGAAGGATCGAGTTCGCTCTCGAAGATCAGCCGCGATCCGCTCGACCTCGTGTCGCAGGCGATCGGCCCGCACCACGCCTACCCCGACGGGCTGATGCTCTTCCTCGGCACCATGTTCGCGCCCACGCAGGATCGCCACGGTCCAGGGCAGGGCTTCACGCACGTCGTGGGCGACCGGGTCACCATCTCGGCGCCCGAACTTGGCGCGCTGGAGAATCGTGTCGTGCATTCCGAAAATGCGGCGCGGTGGACCTTCGGCATCGGCGCGCTGATGCGCAATCTTGCGGGGCGCGGGATTCTCTGAGCCGTCGAATCAGTTCACCGCGCGCAGCGCCCGCCGGTATTGCACCGCTTCCGCCACGTGCGCGACTTCGACCGCGCTGGCCTCCGCCAGGTCGGCGATCGTCCGGGCCACCTTCAGTGCCCGGTGCGTGCTGCGCGCCGACCAACCCAGCTTCGCTGCCGCGGTGTGCATGAACTTCAGCGCGTCCGGCGCCAGTGACGCGTGCTGGTCGATCTCCGCCCCTTGCAGCGCATGGTTGGTCTTGCCTTGCCGCGACAGTGAGCGCTCGCGGGCGCGGACAGCACGCTCACGAATGGCATCGGTCGCCTCGCCGGCAGGCGCATCCAGCAACTGCTGTGCCGAGACCGCGGGCACCTCGATGTGGAGATCGATGCGATCGAGCAAGGGCCCGCTGAGCTTGCCCTGATAGCGCGACACCTGATCAGGCGTGCACCGGCACGCCTTGAGCGTCGAGCCGAGATAACCGCACGGACACGGATTCATCGCCGCGATCAGTTGGAACCGCGCCGGAAACTCGGCCCGCCGCGCCGCGCGTGCGATCGTGATGGTTCCGGTCTCCAGCGGCTCTCGCAGCGCCTCCAGCGCGGGCCTGGTGAACTCCGGAAATTCATCGAGAAACAAGACGCCGTGATGCGCCAGCGAGATCTCGCCCGGCCTTGGCGGCGACCCACCGCCGACCATCGCCACCGCGCTGGCCGTGTGATGCGGACTCGACGTCGGCCGGCACATCCAGCGATCGACCGCGAAGCGGCCGCCCAGGCTGGCCACGGCAGCGCTTTCGAGCGCCTCCTCGACGCTCATCGCGGGCAGCAGGCCTGCAAAGCGCTGCGCCAGCATCGACTTGCCTGAGCCGGGCGGTCCCACCATCAACAGGCTGTGGTTGCCGGCCGCGGCGATTTCCAATGCGCGCTTGGCGCTGGCGTGTCCCTTCACGTCGGCGAGGTCGGCATGGCGAGCGGCCGGTCCGCGGGGCGCTGGAAGAACCCGCGCCCAACCGTCTTCATCGGCATCCGCCGGCGGCGCGCCGTCAGCCGGAAGGAATTGCCGCACCACGTCGAGCAGGTGCCGCGCACCGTAGACCTCGGCGCCGGGCACCAGGGCGGCTTCCTGTGCACTGTCGGTCGGCAGCACCAGCCGCGTGGCGATGCCGCGCGTGTGCAGGGCCAGCGACATCGCGAGCGCACCACGCACGGGCCGCAATTGCCCCGAAAGCGAGAGTTCGCCCGCGAACTCGTGCCCCGACAGCCGGCTCGCCTCGATCTGGCCGCTGGCCGCCAAGATGCCGAGGGCAATCGGCAAATCGAAGCGCCCGGAATCCTTCGGCAGGTCCGCAGGCGCGAGATTGACGGTGATTCGCTTGTTGTTGGGGAACTCGAGGCCGGCGTTCTGGATGGCCGACCGCACGCGTTCGCGCGCTTCCCTGACTTCGACATCGACCAGACCGACCAGCGTGAAGCTGGGCAAACCATTGGCCAGATGCACCTCGACCGTGACGCTGGCCGCTTCCAGGCCCAACAACGCACGGCTTTGCACCAAACAAAGACTCATGACTCTCCCTATCCCCAGGATGGTGCGTTCCATCCCATCTTGTTTGTGACGACGTACATGCCTGCGCAAGCCTTTGTAAGCCTGGCCTTGATGCGCTTGGCACGCTCCCTGCTTTGACGTGGTTTCCAACCCACTTTCAAAACAACTCCGAGGAGTCTCTCGATGATGCACCGCAAACCCGTCCGAATCCTGGCCTTGGGCGCCCTCGCCGTCTTGCCGATGTTGGCGAGCGCGCAAACCGCCGACGCGAGCGCGGCGCCGGCAGCGGCCCCGGCCCCGAATCTCACGGGCAACGTTTCCCTGACCACGAACTACAAGTTCCGCGGCCAGGACCAGGACACCATCGGACACAACGGCTTCGCCAAGACCAGCTGGTTCAAGCCCGCCATCCAGGGCGGCCTGGACTACGTCTTCGGCGACAGCGGCTTCTACGTCGGCAACTGGAACTCCAGCGTCAACTGGCTGGCGGGCAACTCGGTCGAGATGGACTTCTACGGCGGCTACAAATTCAAGGGCGGCCCGATCGACTGGGACGTCGGCGTCTACCAGTACTACTACCCCGGCAACACCGCGGGCAACACCACCGAAATCTACGGCGGCGCCAGCTGGACCGACGAGCGTATCGGCACCTTCGCGGGCAAGTACTCCTGGACCGTCTCCAACGACTACTTCAACTACGCCGGCAACCAGGGCGGCTCGGGCCTGGACGGCCAGAACACCAGCTACCTGAACCTGTCGTACACGAAGGAGATCTTTCCCAAGCTGACCTTCAAGACGGCCATCGGCTACACCTTCTTCACCAGCGACATCAAGAGCCTGGGCTACAAGGACTACCTGGACTACAACGTGGGCGTGTCCTACGACCTCGGCAGCGGCTTGGCGCTCGGTGGCTCGGTACAGGGCGGCAACAACCAGAGCGCCTTCAACCTGGTCGCCAGCCCGGGCATCCCCACCGGCACCGTCTTCGGACCGATCGGCGGCTCCACGTTCTCGCCGAACGTCACTCGATTCATTGTCATGCTGACCAAGACGCTGTAGTTGCCGCAGGCGCGGCTTCGAAGCCGCGCCGCTTCCATCCATCCGTAGGAGAAACACCATGAAGCTGGTCACAGCCATCATCAAACCCTTCAAGCTCGACGAAGTGCGCGAAGCCCTCTCGGCCATCGGCGTGCAAGGGATCACCGTCACCGAGGTCAAGGGCTTCGGTCGACAGAAGGGCCACACCGAGCTCTACCGCGGCGCGGAGTACGTCGTCGACTTCCTGCCCAAGGTGAAGATCGAGGCCGCCGTGGCCGACGAACTCGTCGAGCGCGTGATCGAGGCCGTCGAGGCCGCCGCACGCACCGGCAAGATCGGCGACGGCAAGATTTTTGTGTACGACCTGGAGCAAGTCGTACGCATCCGCACCGGCGAAACGGGCCGCGAAGCACTCTGACCTGCAAGGCATGAAAGACAAACCGAAATGAAAAAATTCCTTGTTTCACTCGCGCTCGGCCTGAGCGTGCTTGCCGCCGGCACCKCCGGCTTCGCGCAGACGCCACCGGCCGCGGCCGAGGCACCCGCGGCGACGGCGCCTGCCGCCACTGCCGCCGCGCCCGCCGCTGCTGCTGCACCCGCCGCCGCGACCGCGGCACCGGCTGCCGATGCCGCCGCCCCCGCCGCCGCGCCTGCACCCTCGTTCAACAAGGGTGACACCGCGTGGATGCTCGTGTCCACGCTGCTGGTGATCATGATGACGGTCCCCGGCCTGGCGCTGTTCTACGGCGGCCTGGTCCGCAGCAAGAACATGCTGTCGGTGCTGATGCAGGTGATGGTCACTTTCTCGATGATCGTCGTGCTATGGCTGATCTACGGCTACAGCCTGGCGTTCACCGAAGGCAACGCATTCATCGGCGGGTTCGACCGGCTCTTCATGAAGGGCATCTTCGATGCGTCGACCGGCGTGTTCGCACCCGGCGCGACCTTCAGCAAGGGCGTGTACATCCCCGAACTGCTGTTCGCCGCCTTCCAGGCGACCTTCGCCGGCATCACCTGCTGCCTGATCGTCGGCGCCTTTGCCGAGCGCATCAAGTTCTCGGCGGTGCTGCTGTTCATGGCGATCTGGTTCACCTTCAGCTATGCGCCGATCGCGCACATGGTCTGGTTCTGGATGGGCCCGGACGCTTACTCGAGCAAGGAAGTGGTCGACGCCATGAACGCCAAGGCCGGCCTGGTCTGGCAGTGGGGCGCGCTCGACTTCGCGGGCGGCACCGTGGTGCACATCAACGCGGCCGTCGCCGGCCTGGTCGGCGCCTACCTGATCGGCAAGCGCATCGGCTACGGCAAGGAATCGTTCACGCCGCACTCGCTGACGCTCACGATGGTCGGTGCCTCCCTGCTGTGGGTGGGCTGGTTCGGCTTCAATGCCGGCTCCGCGCTCGAAGCGGGTACCAGCGCCGTGCTGGCGTTCATGAACACCTTCTCCGCCACCTCCGCCGCCGTGCTCGCATGGTGCATCGGTGAAGCGCTGATGCGTGGCAAGGCTTCCATGCTGGGTGCCGCTTCGGGTGCCGTTGCCGGCCTCGTGGCCATCACGCCGGCCGCCGGCAACGTCGGCCTGATGGGGGCCATCGTCATCGGCTTCATCGCAGGCTTCGCCTGCCTCTGGGGTGTCAACGGTCTCAAGAAGCTGCTCGGCGCGGACGACTCGCTCGACGTGTTCGGCGTGCACGGTGTCGGCGGTATCGTCGGCGCGCTGCTGACCGGTGTCTTCAACACGCAAGCGCTCGGCGGCCCCGGCCTGGTGGGCGACTGGGTCACGGCCAGCGTCATCTCCAACGGTATCGGCGCGCAGTTCTGGATCCAGCTCAAGGGTGTGCTGCTGACCATCGTGTGGTCGGGCGTGGTGTCCTTCATCGCCTACAAGATCGCCGACCTCACCATCGGCCTGCGTGTGAGCGAGGAAGAAGAGCGCGAAGGCCTCGATATCTCGGCGCACGGCGAGACTGCATACAACAGGTAACTCAAACTCGCCCCCAGGTTGCCCGGCACTTCGTGTCCGGGCGCCCACCCCCTGCCGGGGGCAACACCGGCGGACTGGCAAAGCCAGATCCGCGGTGTTTCACCAACGGGCGTGGCTTTGCCCGCCGCAGTCAGGCTGCGGCGGGCATAATTTTTTGATGTGGACCACACTGAACAACAGCTTGAGCCAGCTTGGTGAATCGCCGTTTTGGCATCCGGCGGAACGGTCGCTGTACTGGCTGGACATTCCGGGGCGCGCTGTTTTGCGGACGCGCGGCGATATTGCCGATGCCACGGTGGAGCGCTGGGATCTTCCGACTGAGCCGGGCTGCATGGCGCCGGCACGTGGCGGCGGGTTGGTGATCGCGCTGCGTGACGGCGTTTATCGTGCGCGGGAATGGGGTGGCACGCTCCAGATGATGGCGCGGGTCGATCACGATGTGCGCACCATGCGCTTCAACGACGGGAAGTGTGATCCGCTGGGACGGTTTTGGGCCGGCACCCTGAACGAGGCCAAGGACCGGCCCAATGCGGCGCTCTATTGCCTCGATGCGCGCGGCGGTCGTGCGCCGTCGCTCAAGCAGATGGCCAACGAAGCCACCACGGCCAATGGGCTGGCTTTTTCGACCGACGGCGACACGCTGTACTGGGCCGACACCGCGGCGCATCGCGTGCGCGCCTGGACTTGGGCGGCACGGGTCAACGCGATGACCCGTCCGCGTGTGTTCCAGCAATTCGACAACAAGCCCGATGGCTGGACGCCGGAGTCGCCCCTGCACTACGAAGGCCGGCCCGACGGCGCGACGGTCGATGCCGACGGGCATTACTGGGTCGCCATGTTCGAAGGCGGCCAGGTGCTGCGCTTTGCACCCTCGGGCGAGCGCGTGTCGGCGCTGCCCACGCCGGTCCAGTGCCCGACCATGCCCTGCTTCGGCGGGGACGATCTGCGCACCCTGTTCGTGACGACCGCACGGCGCGGCAGGCCGGCGGCGGAACTCGAACAGCGGCCCGCGTCAGGGCATGTGCTGTCGATTCGCGTGGCGACGCCGGGGCTGCCGGTCCAGTTCTTCGAAGACTGAACTTGCGCTGGCGGTACGATCGCCCGCATGGATCCAGCCCTTTGCCAGATCACCGAGCGCATACGCGCCGCCGCCGCCGATGGGACGTTGCTGCGCGTTCGCGGCCGCGGCACCAAGGACTTCTACGGCGAGATGCCCCAGGGCGAGCCGCTGCCCACCGAAGGACTCGCGGGTATCACGAGCTACGAGCCCAGCGAACTGGTCGTCACCGCGCGTGCCGGCACGCCGCTCGTCGAGCTCGAATCCGTGCTGGCCGCGCAAGGCCAATGCCTGCCGTTCGAACCGCCACGCTTCGGTGAAGGTGGCACGGTCGGCGGCATGGTGGCCGCCGGACTCAGCGGGCCGGCGCGTGCCAGCGTGGGCTCGGTGCGCGACTATGTCCTCGGCGCGACTTTGGTCAACGGCCGCAGCGAGGTTCTCACCTTCGGCGGCCAGGTCATGAAGAACGTGGCGGGCTACGACGTCTCCCGCGTGCTTGCGGGGTCGCTGGGCGTGCTCGGGGTCATTGCCGAGGTGAGCCTCAAGGTGCTGCCGCTGGCACCCGCCGAGGCGACGCTTGAGTTCGCGTGCAGCCAGGCCGATGCGCTGCGATTGCTCAACGAATGGGGCGGCCGGCCGCTGCCGCTCAATGCCAGCGTCTGGCGCGAACGTGACGGCGCAGGCGTGTTGTCGCTGCGCTTGCGCGGCGCGGTGGCGGCCGTGGAGGCCGCCTGCGCACACCTCGGCGGCGAGCGGCAAGACAATGCCCAGACAGTGCCCGGGTGGGATTCGCTGCGCGACCAACGGCATCCGTGGTTCGCCACGGCGCAGGGCGCGAACGACCTCTGGCGAATCTCGGTGCCGCAGACGGCGCCGGTGCTCGACGTCGACGGCGCACCGCTGGTCGAATGGCACGGCGGGCAGCGGTGGTACCTTGCGCCGCCCGACCAACGTCCGCGACTGCGCGCAGCGGCACACAAGGCCGGCGGCCACGCGACGCTGTTCAGGCCGTCGGATGCCCATGGGCACCGGGTGCTCGACAGGTTCGACGCATTGAGCGCACCGGTCGAGCGCATTCATCGCGCACTGATGCAGGAATTCGATCCCTACGCCGTCTTCCATCGCGGGCGGCTCTATCCCGCGCACTGACACGCACCGACACCCCAGCATGCAAACCGAACTCGCACCCGAATTCCAGGGTACTCCCGACGGTCGCGAAGCCGAGGCGATCCTGCGCAAGTGCGTGCACTGCGGCTTCTGCACGGCCACCTGTCCGACCTACCAGTTGCTCGGCGACGAACTCGACGGGCCGCGCGGGCGCATCTACCTGATCAAGCAGGTGCTCGAAGGCAAGGCGCCGACGCGCAGCACGCAGCTGCACCTCGATCGCTGCCTGACGTGCCGCAACTGCGAGAGCACTTGCCCCAGCGGCGTGCAGTACGGTCATCTGGTCGACATCGGCCGCAAGATCGTCGACGAGAAAGTGCCGCGACCGGCATTCGAAAGCGCCGTGCGCTGGACGCTGAAGGAAGGACTGCCGTCGCCGCTGTTCGGGCCGGCGATGAAGCTCGGCCAATCGTTGCGCGGCTTCTTGCCCGGCAAGCTCAAGGCCAAGGTGCCCGCGCCGCGATCCGCCGGTGCGTGGCCTGCGCACACGCACGCTCGCAAGATGCTGATGCTCGCCGGTTGCGTGCAGCCTTCGATGTCGCCCAACATCAACAGCGCGACCGCGCGCGTGCTCGACGCAGCCGGTATTCAGGTCATCGTCGCGCCCAACGCGGGTTGCTGCGGCGCGGTGAAGTTTCACCTCAACGACCACGACGGTGGCAAGGCCCAGATGCGCGCGAACATCGACGCATGGTGGCCGCAGGTCGACAGCGGTGAGGTCGAGGCGATCATCATGAATGCATCGGGCTGCGGAGTGACCGTGCGCGAATACGGCCACATGCTGAAGGACGACCCTGCCTACGCCGCAAAAGCGGCACGCATCAGTGCGCTCACAAGGGATCTGAGCGAACTGCTGCCCGAACTCTCCGCATCGCTGAAAGCGCGCGTCCGGGCGTCGTCCGGCGTGATCGCCTACCACCCACCCTGCACGCTGCAGCACGGGCAAAAGCTGCGCGGCGGTGTCGAGATGCATCTGCGCACGATGGGCTTCGACATCCAGGTCGCACAGAACGAGGCGCATCTCTGCTGCGGATCGGCCGGCACCTATTCGGTGCTGCAGCCTGAACTGGCCTACCCCCTGCGGGACCGCAAGCTGGGCCATCTCAACCAGCTCCAGCCGACCGCCATCGTGTCGGCCAACATCGGTTGCATCACTCATCTGCAAAGCGGCAGCGAAGTGCCTGTGCGGCACTGGGTCGAGTTGCTCGACGAAGCGCTGGCCCCTGCCTCGGCAGCCTGATCGGACAGGAACTGGGGGTCTGGTCTGACCCCAGCGCAGCCCGGGCGGCGTGAGCATTTTCAGGTGTTCATTCCGGGAGTGATTCGATGCAAGCTTCTTTCCAAACTGTTGCGCGCACCGCTGCCGTGTGCGCGTGCTCACTTGTTCCATGGATGGCGCAGGCCCAGCCCCCTGCAGTGCATATGTCCGAGGATGGCGGCGCGCAGTATGTGTGCGGCGGCATCGGTTCGGACGAGTCCGTCGCGATGCGGGCTGCCATGAAGGACCATCCGCTGTCGCTGCTGTTCGCTCGTGCAAGCGGCGCCTACCTGGCCGACGTGGCTGTGACGGTCAAGGACGCGGGCGGCACCACCGCACTGGCGATGCGCGCCAGCGGGCCTGTCTGCCTCGTGGATCTTCCGGCGGGGCGCTACACCGTCGAGGCGGAGAGCGAGGGCGTCCTCAAGACCCAGGTCGTGATGCTGGGCAGCGGATCGAAAACCGCCGATTTCCGGTTCTGACGCCCTGAAGACGTTCTGAATCTCAGGCCGCCAATGCGGCCTCGATGTCGCGCGTGATGGATTCGGGCTTGTCCAGCGGCGCGTAGCGTTTGACCACCTGGCCGTCCTTGCCGATCAGGAACTTGGTGAAGTTCCACTTGATGGCCGTGCTGCCGAGGAAGCCCGGTGCTTCCTTCACGAGCCACTTGTAGAGCGGCGCCGCGCCCGATCCGTTGACGTCGATCTTTTCCATCATCGGAAAGGTCACGCCGTAGTTCTGGGTGCAGAAGGCGCCGATTTCCTCGTTGGTTCCGGGGTCCTGGTGGCCGAACTGATTGGACGGGAAGCCCAGCACCGCCAGGCCCTTCGACTTGTATTTCTCGTAGAGCACCTCCAGCCCCGCGAACTGGGGCGTGAAGCCGCATTGGCTGGCCGTGTTGACGATCAGCAGCACCTTGCCCTTGAACTTGGAGAGCGGCACGGGCTTGCCATCGATCTGGCGGGCTTCGAAGTCATAGACGCTGGTCATGGCATGTCCTCCTGGAAATCAGAGCGTCGATCATCGTCGCCACTTGGCGTTCGCGCAAACGCGGACCACGCGGCCGCCAGCACGATCAGCGCGCCGCCGATCCAGATCCGCGCGTCGAGCGTGGCGGCGCCCAATGCGACCGACGAGACACTTGCGAACAGCACTTCGGACAGCATGATCACCGAGGTCGCGTTGGCCGCGAGACGCGCGGCGCCGTACTGCAGGCAAATGTTGGCGATCACGAAGCCGCCCCCCAGCACCAGCGCCCAGCCCCACCACCCGGTGTCGCCGAGCGGGGGCGCCGGAATCGCCGCCACGAGGGTGCCGGCCATGGCTGTCACGCCGGCCACCAGCGCGCAGCCCCCGAACATCGCCAGCGCGCGCGATTCGCCCGGTGCCGCGCGCAGCCGGCGCAACAGGATGTTCGTCACCGCGAAGCCGAAACCCGCTGCCACGCCGAGCCAGTCCGGCAGGCTGGAGGGGATCGGCCAGTCCGTCTCCGGCGTCTTCAGCACCACCGCCACGCCGACCAGCGCAAGCGCCACCCGCGCCAGCGCCGACAGCGTCGGGCGCTCGCCCAGGAAGATCCACGCGAGCAGCACGATCCACAGCGGCATCAGGTAGAACAGCAGCACCACCCGCACCACGTCGCCTTGCGTCACCGCCCAGTTGAAGCCGACGTTGGTGAAGCCCGCCGCCAGGCCCAGCAGCACGAGCGCGGGGTTGCGCACAAAGACGTGCCACATGGTGCGGCGCAGCAGCACGATGGCGAGCGTGATCGCGGCGTAGATCAGGCACGTCGCCCACACCGGATGCAGGCCATGGCTTTCGATCTGCCGGAAGGGAAACCACGAAACGCCCCAGACGAAGGCGTTGAAGATCAGCGCAATGGCGGGCAAGACTGTTCCGGACCCGCGTTCAGTGGTGCTTGTCGCTGCGTGCGATGGCGAGCAGGTGCTCGACCTCTTCCGGGTACTTGCGAAGATTGCTCTGGTGCCAGCGCTTGATCAGCCACATGAATCCGGCCACCACGATGCCGAAGGCGGTGATGGCCGAATAGGCTGACATGCCGATCCCGGTGCATGCGCTGTAGAACGCGCCGAGCACCAGGATGCAGGCCTGCTCGTTGAAGTTCTGCACCGCGATCGATCGCCCGGCGCCCATCAGGTTGTGGCCGCGGTGCTGGAGCAGCGCGTTCATCGGCACCACCAGGAACCCGCCCAGCCCGCCGAGCAGGATCAGGAAGGGCACGGCCAGCCAGATGTTGCCGATGAAGTTCATGCCGATGACCAGCACGCCCATTCCGATACCCATCGGGATCACGCGGGTCGCCATGTCGAGCCGCATGCGCACCGATGCCACGATCGCGCCGACGGCAGTGCCGATCGCCACCACGCCCGTCAGCGACGAAGCCTGCGCCGTGTTGTAGCCCAGTGCCAGCGAGGCCCAGGCGAGCACGATGTACTTGAGGTTGCCGCCCGCGCCCCAGAACAGCGTGGTGGTGGCCAGCGAGATCTGGCCGAGCTTGTCGCGCCACAGCCGCGAGTTGCAGTGCCAGAAATCGGGCAGCAGTGCGGCCATGTTGCGCACGAAGCCGTGCTGCGGATTGGCGCGCAGCGGACGCATCTCCACGCCGGTGTCGGGGATGCGGGTGTTGAACCAGGCGGCCACCACATAGACCAGGATCAGCGTCGAGATCGCGGCTTCGGGCGGCGTCCTGACGCCGGTGTCGATGAAGGGGAAGTCCAGCGCCAGCAAGTGGCTCGAAAGGGCATGGCTCACCAGTTGCCCTCCGAGCACGATGCCGAGAATGATCGAAGCGATGGTCAGGCCTTCGATCCAGCCATTGGCCTTGACCAGTTGCGAGGCCGGAAGCAGCTCGGTCAGGATGCCGTACTTCGCCGGCGAGTACGCCGCCGCCCCCAGGCCGACGATCGCGTATGCCATCAGCGGATGCGAGCCGAACAGCATCGTCACGCAGCCGACCACCTTGATGGCATTGCTGATGAACATGACCTTGCCCTTGGGCAAGGCGTCGGCAAAGGCACCCACGAGCGGCGCGAGCGCGACATAGAAGACGGTGAAGATCGGGACCAGCGCCGCGCGCTGCCACTCGGGCGCGCCGCTGCTTCGCATGAGTTCGACTGCAGCGACAAAGAGCGCGTTGTCGGCCAGCGACGAGAAGAACTGGGCCGACATGATCGTATAGAAACCGCGCTTCATCGATGGCTGACTGGCCGGCAACGAGGGGTCCGGCGATTGTGGAAGAGGGGCCGCTTCAGCGGCGGCTGCGCGGTTATAGCATGGGGGTGCGGTGTCAAAATGGCGCGATGTCCCGTAGCGTCGGGCTCATTTTTGTGAGTGTTTCCTGCTTTTTCCAGGGTTTATTTTCGTGCCGCGTCCGATCCTTGCCACTGTTCATCTTTCCGCACTGCAGCACAACCTCGACCGCGCGCGCCGAGCGGCGCTTGATTCGCGCGTCTGGGCCGTCGTCAAGGCCAACGCCTACGGACACGGCATCGAACGAGTGTTCGAAGCATTCCGGGGCGCCGACGGCTTCGCGCTCCTCGACCTGGCCGAGGCCGAACGCGTGCGTGCGCTGGGCTGGCGCGGGCCGGTGCTGCTGCTCGAAGGCGTCTTCGACGCCCGCGACCTCGAACTCTGTTCCCGCCTCGACCTTTGGCATGTGGTGCACTGCGACGCCCAGATCGACTGGCTGGCGGCGCACAAGACGCAGGTGCCGCAGCGCGTGTTCCTCAAGATGAACTCGGGGATGAACCGCCTGGGCTTCACGCCTGATCGCTTCCGTTCGGCATGGACGCGCCTGAACGCGCTGCCGCAGGTCGACGAGATCTCGTTGATGACGCACTTCAGCGACGCGGACGCCGACCGCGGCATCGCCCACCAGATGGAGGCCTTCGAGCGCGCCACGCAGGACCTGCCCGGTGAGCGATCGATTGCCAACAGCGCCGCCACGCTGCGCCATTCGCACGGCACGCGCGCCGACTGGGTGCGGCCGGGCATCCTGCTGTACGGCAGCGCGCCGGATTTTCCCGAGCATGACATCGCGCACTGGCAGCTTCAGCCGGGCATGACCCTGTCGACCAAGCTCATCTCCGTGCAAACCCTGAAGGCCGGCGACGCCGTCGGCTACGGATCGAGATTCACCGCCGACGGCCCGCTGCGCATCGGCGTGGCGGCGGTCGGCTATGCCGACGGCTACCCGCGTCATTGCGGCACCGGCACGCCGGTGTTGGTGAACGGCGTGCGCACGCGCATCGTCGGGCGCGTCAGCATGGACATGGCCACCATCGACCTCACCCCGGTGCCCGACGCCGGCTTCGGCAGCGAAGTCATCCTGTGGGGGCGCGCGTCCGGCGGCGCGGTGCTGACGATCGACGAGGTGGCACAGGCCGGCGGTACCGTGGGCTACGAACTCATGTGCGCGGTCTCGCAGCGCGTGCCTATCGTGGTCGGCTGACAGTCGGATTCGCTTGAGGATCCTTTCCGGCTGGCGCTCGTTGCGCATCCGGGGAGACGCTGCGCGACAGCGCAACCTTGTGCAGCAGTTCGATCAACATCATGCGCTCGGCCGTCGACAGATTGCCGAGCGCTTCTTCCTCGCCCTCCAGCACTGATCGGGTGGCCTTGCCGGCGAGCGCCGCGCCCGGCGGCGTGGTACGCAAGTACTGCGCCCTGCGATCGGTCGCATGGGGGGTGCGCTGGATCAAGCCTCGCCGCTCGAGTCTCTCGATCCATGCCGTGATGTTGGGCGCCGTCACCGCGAGCGCCTTGGCCAGGCGGGCGGCCGACACATCCGGGTTTTCGTGAATCAGGCTGAGCACCGTGTACTCGACGGGGCGCAGATCAAAAGAGCCTCCCACCCGGCCGGCAAACACCGCGTCGGTCACGATCGTCGCCTGTGCGAGTTGGTAGCCCAGCACAAGGTGCAGGGAGGCTTCGACCAGCCGGCCGGCGGGCGTGGCGTCCTGCGGGGTGCTTCTGTTCTTGGGCATCCGGCGAATTGTCGCGCGACTCTCATTGCTTCATTGGATGAACTTCATTCGATTCAGCGATGCCATTGGATGCTTGATTAGCTAGTGGAAAACCATGAAAAGTTACTACACATAGTTAAATAAACTAACTAGATGGCGCTGTTTGCATGCGTCAAAGGAGACATTCTTGAAGACCCCTGCATCGCTATCGCTGGTCGTTGTCGCCTCCCTGTTGGCCGCTTGCGGCGGCGGCGGAGGTGGCGGCTTCCTCTCTCCAACGCCCGCCACGGGCACGTCAACAGCCGGGACCAGCACAACGGGAGGCAGCAGTTCCGGGAACGGCAACTCCGGAAATACCAATTCCGGCGGTTCGACGACGCCGGTCGAGACATTGCCGGTCCTCGGCGTGGCCACCGGCGCAACCCTGGGCAACTGCGCCTCGCTCGCCGGCTTCAGCTTTGCCAACACCGCGATCACCGCGGCGAACTCGATCGCAGCGGGCACCCTGAAGGTCGCCGGCAAGTCCATCGATGCGCATTGCCAGGTGCGCGGCACCATGTACTCCCGAACCAGTTCGGTCGATGGTCAGAACTATGCGATCGGCTTCGAGATGCGCTTGCCGCTGAACTGGAATGGGCGCTTTTTCTATCAAGCGAATGGCGGTGTCGATGGCAGCGTCGCCACCGCCACCGGCGCGGTGAACGGAGGTGGCGGCCTGAACAACGCCCTGAACATGGGTTTTGCCGTCATCAGTTCCGACGCGGGCCACCAGGCGCCGACGCCGTTCTTCGGCATCGATCCGCAGGCGCGCCTGGACTACGGCTATCAGGCGGTTGCAAAGCTCACGCCGATGGCGAAGGCGCTGATCGCGTCGGCCTATGGCAAGGGGCCGGATCGTTCGTACTTCGGCGGCTGCTCCAACGGGGGCCGACACACGATGGTCGCCATGTCCCGCTATCCGGACGACTACGATGGCTTCCTCGTCGGCGATCCCGGTTTCAGGCTTCCTCTGGCGGCTTCGGCGAACATCGTCGGCGCCCAGAACTACAACGCCTTGGCGACCACACCCGGCGATCCGGGCACGGGCTTCACGCAGGCCGAACGCACGCTGGTCTCCAATGCGGTGCTGGCCAAATGCGATGCGCTTGATGGATCGGCCGATGGGCTGGTTCAAGACACGGCCGCCTGCCAGGCCGCCTTCAACCTCGATCGCGATGTCCCCACCTGCAGCGGCACGCGTGACGGCACTTGCCTGAGTGCGGACCAGAAGCAGCGGATCGGTCAGCTTTTCGCGGGCGCGCTCGACGGAAACGGGCAGAAGTTCTACGCCAGCTTCCCCTTCGATGCAGGGGTGAACACCAACGGCTGGGCGTCGTGGAAGTTCTCAAACTCGCTGAACCTCGATTCGGGCGCGGTGGGGTTCATCTGGCAAGTTCCGCCTGAGGCTCAGGCAGGCTTCAATGGTCCGAACTTCACGCTCACCACCAGCATCGACTCGATCCTCGCGAAGATCACCGCGACGAGCGCGCTCTACACCGAGAACTCGCTGTCGTTCATGACTCCGCCGAATCCTGCGGACCTGAGCCGACTCAAGAAGCGCGGCGCAAAGGTGATGGCCTATCACGGCACGAGCGACCCGATCTTTTCGAGCGACGACACGCAGCATTGGTACGACCAGCTCATGGCGGCCAATGGGGGCGACGCTTCGAACTTTGCCCGCTTCTATCGCGTCCCCGGCATGAACCACTGCAGCGGCGGTCCCGCGACCGACCAGTTCGACATGCTCACGCCGCTCGTCAACTGGGTCGAGAAGGGCGACGTCGTCGATACCGTCGTGGCTTCCGCGCGCGGCACGGGCAACGCGGGTGGCGTGAATGCCGACGTTCCGGCAAGCTGGGCACCTGATCGCACCCGGCCGCTTTGCGCCTATCCGAAGGTCGCGCGCTACAAGGGCAGCGGTGACATCGAGAAGGCGGAAAACTTCAGCTGCCAATAGGCCCCGGGGCGGTGCGCGCGATGCGCACCGCTGAGCGGATTCAGTAGAGCCCCAACTGCCGCGCCCGCAAGCGCGAAAGCCCCAGCAGTGCATCGGTGAACGGCGTCTGCACGCCGGCCAACTGGCCGAGTTCGCGCACTGCCGACACCAGCGCATCGAGTTCCACCGAGCGCCCGGCTTCCACGTCCTGCAGCATCGAGGTCTTGAACGCGCCCAGCTTGCGCGTGACGGCATGCCGGTCTTCGGGACTCTCGGCAATCGGCACGCCGATGCGCGCGCCGATCTCGCGGGCCTCCAGCATGATCGTGGAGATGAGGCCGCGCACCAGGTCGTCGTTGAGGATCAGGTCAGTCGTGGCGCCGGTCAGCAGGCTGATCGGGTTGACCGTCATGTTGCCCCACAACTTGTACCAGACGTCCTTCTGAATCTGCGGCGAGAGCTTGGTGTCGATGCCCGCGCGCACCAGGAGATCGCGCAGCGCCTCCGCACGCGGCGTGGCCTGGCCGGAAGGTTCGCCGACGATGAGGCCGTTGCCGAAGTGATGCCGCACCACGCCGGGCGCGTCGAGCGAGCAGCTCGCATGCACCACGCCGCCGACCACGTGCTTCGCCGGAATCGCCGCTTCGATCATTCCGCCCGGATCGACCGCTTGCAATTGACCGCCGGCCACGCTGCCGCCGAAGCCACCTTGCAGGAACCACCACGGCACGCCATTCATGGCAGTGAGCACGATGGTGTCGGGCCCGAGCAGCGGCGCGATCCGTTCCGCGACGGCGGGCAGGGCAGGCGCCTTCACCGCGACGACGACCAATTGCTGGACGCCGAGCGCGGCTGGATCGTCGCTGGCGTTCACCGGCACCGACACACGCGCGTCGCCGCTCACCAGCGAAAGCCCGTCGCGCTGGAGCGCGCCGAGCGTCGCACCGCGCGCGACCACATCGAGTTCGCAGCCCGCCTGCGCGAGCTTCACGCCCATCCAGCCGCCGATCGCGCCGGCTCCGTAGATGCAAACTTTCATGGTTCGGTTGGGTTCAGTGGGGTTCAGTTTTTATACGAGCCGTCGATACGGTCGACCTGGCGCACCAGCGCATCGAACACGTCCTTGCCCGCACCGTGGTTCGGATTGAACTGCAGCGCATCGCGCGTGCATTTTCGGGCGATGTCCTCGGGCACGGGAATCGCCGCGCCCATCGAGAACGTCGCCATCTGGATCTCGCAGGCGCGCTGCAGCGTCCAGAGAATGGCAAAGGTCTGCGGCAGCGTCCGGCCCCAGGCCAGCAGGCCGTGATTGCGCAGGATGACGGCGTTGCGGTTGCCGATGCTCTTGAGCAGGCGCGGTCCTTCGTCGGCGTGGATCGTGATGCCCTCGAAGTCGTGGTACGCGACCATGTCGTGCAGTTGCGCCGTATAGAAATTGGTCTGCTGCAGTCCGCCCTGCAGGCAGGCCACGGCCACGCCGGCCGTCGTGTGCATGTGCATCACGCAATGTGCGCCGGGCAGGCCGTCGTGGATGGCGGCGTGCACCGTGAAGCCGGCCGGGTTCACCGGATGCGGCGAGCCGTCGAGCACCTTGCCCTGGAGGTCGATCTTGACGAGATTGCTCGCCGTCACCTCGCTGTAGTGCAGGCCGAAGGGATTGATCAGGAACTGCTTCTCGCCGCCCGTCACGCTGTCGGGCAACCGCACCGTGATGTGGTTGTAGATCATCTCGGTCCAGCCGAGCATCGCGAACACGCGGTAGCAGGCGGCGAGTTCGAGCCGCGCGGCGTGCTCGTCGGGGTGCATGTCGGGATGGCCTGTCGCGGAGAGGGGCGTGTCGAGTCGGGTGTTCATGATCGATTCCTCCTAGTAGGTGCCGCCGGTCGCCAATGTCGCCTTGGCGCCGCCCTTGAAGCGGGCTGCCAGCGCGGTGGTGGTGCGCACCAGCAGGTTGGTGTCCAGCCCGACGGCGACGAAGAGCGCACCCAGGTCGAGGTACTTGCGGGCCTGCGTTTCGTCGGGCGTCAGGATGCCCGCGGCCTTGCCGGCGCGGCCGATGCGCGCGATGGCATCCTCGATGGCCGACTGCACTTCGGCATGGCCCGCGTTGCCGATGAAGCCCATCGACGCCGACAGGTCGGCAGGGCCGATGAAGACGCCGTCGACGCCATCAACCGCAGCAATGGCGTCCAGATTCGCCAGCGCCTCGCGCGACTCGGCCTGCACCAACAGGCAGACCCGGTCGTTGGCTTCCTTCGCGTAGGCCGGGAAGCGGCCCCATCCCGACGCGCGCGCGCCCCCCATGCCGCGGATGCCCTGCGGCGGATAGCGCATCGCGCGGACGATGGCCTTCGCCTGCTCCGGCGTGTCGACCATGGGCACCAGCAGCGTCTGCACGCCGAGATCGAGGTATTGCTTGATCAGCGCCGTGCCGGCATCGCCGTGGCCCAGCGGCACGCGCGCGATGGCGTTGACGCCCGGATAGGCCGCGATCGCCTGCGCCTGCTGCAGGATGCTCTGCAGCCCGTTGGGCGAGTGCTCGCCGTCGATCAACAGCCAGTCGAAGCCGGCGCCTGCGCAGATCTCCGCGCTGTAGGCATCGGCAAGGCCGAGCCAGAGGCCGATCTGGGCGCGCTTCTCGATCAGCGCCTGCTTGAAGAGATTCGTGGGGGTTTGCATGCTGTTCCTTCAAATGAAGCGGAAGGCGATTGAGCCGAGCGGGCCGTAGTCCGCGTGGAAGGTATCGCCCGGCAACGCCGTGGTCGGCCGCGTGAACGAACCGCCGAGGACGACCTCGCCGGCTTCCAGGCATTCGTCCCAGGGCGCGAGCTTGTTGGCCAGCCAGGCGACGCCGGTCGCGGGATGGTTGAGCACGGCGGCGGCGACGCCGGATTCCTCGATCACGCCGTTCTTGTAGAGCAGGGCGCTCACCCAGCGAAGATCCACTGCGTCGGGCTTCACCGGTCGGCCGCCGGTCACGATGCCGGCATTGGCCGCGTTGTCGGCGATGGTATCGAACACCTTGCGCATGACCTTGGTGTGGCGGTCGAACTGCTCGATGCGCGCGTCGATGATCTCGATGGCGGGCACCACGTATTCGGTGGCAGCGAGCACGTCGCAGATCGTCACGTTCGGCCCCTTCAGCCGCTTGCCGAGCACGAAGGCCAGCTCCACCTCGACGCGCGGCGCGATGAAGCGCGTGAAGGGGATGTCGCCCTGCTCGAAGAACATGTCGTCGAGCAGCGTGCCGTAGTCGGGCTCGGTGATCTGGCTGGCCTGCTGCATCGCGCGCGAAGTCAGGCCGATCTTGTGCCCCTTGACGACGCGGCCTTCGGCGATCTTGGCCTTCACCCATTCGCGCGAGACTGCATAGCCGTCCTCGATGGTCATCTGCGGAAAGCGCTTGGAGAAGTGTTCGACCTGCAAGCGCGACTTCTCGCTCTCGTGAAGTTCGGCGGCGAGCTGCAGGATGACGTGTTGATCGAGCATGTTATTTGTTGAAGAGAGGATGCAGATTGCTGTGCTTGCCGTCGTAGACCTGCCCGGGGCTCTCGTCGATGTTCAGCGTGATGCCGATGTGCCGCTTGTCGAAGATCGGCGCGAAGTGCCGCTTCACCTGATCGAGCAGCGCATCGCCGACGTGCTTCTTGACGGTCGCGCTGCGGCCTGCCGCCATGCGCAGGTTGAGATAGACGAAAGCGTAGTCCGCCTTGCCGTCCGCCACCGCGTAGTGCGCGGCCGGGTAGGCGAGCACGCGCGTGCCGCCGGTCGGATAGACCTGCTTGCCGTCTTCGTCGCGCTGTTCGAGCATGGTGTCGGCGAGCGTGCGGCAGAGTGCCGGCATGTCGGTCTCCGGCTCGATGTTCGGGGTGTAGAGGATGACGAGATGCGGCATGGATTTGGACCTTCTCAGGCAGTGGTTGCATTCGCAGGCAAGGGCGTGACCGGGAAGATCGCATTGATCTGCCCCGTGCCCGAACTGCCGAAGTAGGGCGTGACGATCTCCGCCGGCGCCTCGTACTGGTCCCAGCCGAGAAGGCCGAGCAGCATCGCGGTGTCGTGCATGTCGCCTTCGCCCCAGCACTTGTCGGCGTACATCGGCAACATGCCGATGAAGGTCTTCCAGTCGCCCGCCTTCCAGAGTTCGACCACGCGGTGGTCCACCTGTTCGAGGAACGGATCGTAGACCTTGTGCATGAATTCGGGTGCGCGGCCGTTGTCGGCGAAGTGGTGCGAGAGCGATCCGCTCGCGAACACGGCCACCGTGCCGTCGTAGCGCTCCTCGATGGCGCGACGCACCGCCAGGCCGAAGCGGCCCGACTCGCGCAGGTCGTGCCAGTCGCACCAGCCGCTGATGCTGATCACCTTGTAGTGCTGATCCGCGTTCATGTAGCGCATCGGCACCAGCGTGCCGTACGCCAGATCGAGCGTCGTGTCGCTATGGGCGCGGCTCTTCACGCCCATCTCGTTGGCCATGTCGCCGATCAGGTGGCCGAGCTGCGGATTGCCCGGATACGCATAGGGCATGTTCTTGATGAAGTGCGGCAGTTCGTTGCTCGTGTAGATACCCTCGAACTTCGGGCCGCAATTGATGTGGTATTCGCTGTTCACCTGCCAGTGCACGTCGAAGACCACGATGGTGTCGACGCCGAGGGCACGGCAGCGCCGGTCGATCTCCTTGTGGCCGTTGATCGCAGCGTCGCGGCAGCCGAAGTTCGGACCGGGGAACTCCGACAGGTACATCGACGGCACGTGCGTGATCTTGGCTGCGAGTGCGAGCTTGCCCATCTCAGACTCCCCAGTGCGGAATGTGATGCGAACCCAAGGACACCGCCACGTTCTTCGGCTCGCAGAAGACTTCGTAGCTCCACGTGCCGCCTTCGCGCCCGGTGCCGGAAGCCTTGGTGCCGCCGAAGGGCTGGCGCAGGTCGCGCACGTTCTGGCTGTTGACGAAGCACATGCCCGCTTCGACGGCGGCGGCCACGCGATGCGCACGGCCGATGTTCTCGGTCCACACGTAGCTCGACAGGCCATATTGGATGTCGTTGGCAAGCCGGATCGCATCGGCCTCGTCCTTGAACGGAATCAGGCATGCGACCGGCCCGAAGATCTCGTCCTGCGCGATCTTCATGCGGTTGTCGACATCGGCGAACACGGTGGGGAGCACGTAGTTGCCCTTCTTGACGCGGTCCGGCAGCTCGGGCGCGCCCAGGCCGCCGCACAGCAGCGTCGCGCCTTCCTTCGGGCCGAGCTCGATGTAGCTGCGCACCTTGGCGAGATGCGCCTGCGAAATCATCGGACCGACGATGGTCTTCTCGTCGAGCGGGTCGCCAACCGAAATGCGCTTGGCGCGCTCGACGAACTTCGCCACGAAGTCGGCATAGATCGACTGCTGCACCAGGATGCGCGAACCCGCGGTGCAACGCTCGCCGTTGTTGCTGAAGATCATGAACACGGCCGCGTCGAGCGCGCGGTCGAGGTCGGCGTCGTCGAAGATCACGAAGGGGCTCTTGCCGCCGAGTTCCATGCTGAACTTCTTGAGGCCCGCGCTCTTGACGATTCGGTTGCCGGTCGCCGTCGATCCCGTGAACGAAATCGCTCGCACGTCCGGGTGCGCCACCAGCGGCTCGCCGGCTTCCTTGCCGTAGCCATGCACGAGGTTCAGCACGCCGGGCGGAATGCCCGCTTCGAGCGCAAGCTCGCCAAGACGCGCGGCCGACATCGGCGAGAGCTCGCTCATCTTGAGCACCGCCGTGTTGCCGAAGGCGAGGCAGGGCGCGACCTTCCACGTTGCGGTCATGAAGGGCACGTTCCACGGCGAGATCAGCGCGCAGACGCCCACCGGGTGGAACAGCGTGTAGTTCAGGTGCGTGGGGGTCGGGTAGGTGTGGCCGTCGACGCGCGTGCACATCTCCGCGAAGTAGTAGAAGTTGTCGGCCGCGCGCGGAACCAGCTGCTTGCCGGTCTGCGCGATCACCTGGCCGCAATCGTTGGTCTCCGTCTGGGCGATCTCCGGCACGTTCTTCGCGATGAGGTCGCCCAGCTTGCGGATCAGCTTCGCGCGCTCAGGCGCGGGCATGCCGGCCCACTTGGGAAAGGCTTCCTTCGCGGCCGCGACAGCGGCGTTCACTTCGGCTTCGCCGCCCGAGGCGACTTCGGCCAGCACTTCCTGCGTGGCGGGATTGACGGTCTGGAAATAGTCGCGGCCCGCGACCGGCTTGCCGTTGATGAGGTGATCGATCTGCATTGAATATCTCGTTCGGTTTCGTTGGGCGTCGCCGCTCAGGCGGCTGCAATGGTGTTGACCAGCGCGCCGATGCGCTCGATCTCGGTCACGATGACGTCGCCGGGCCGGCAGTCGACCACGCCATCTGGCGTGCCCGTAAGGATCAGGTCGCCCGGCGCCAGCGTCATGAAGCTGCTGAAGTACTCGATGAGGAAAGGCGCATCGAAGATCATGTCCTTCGTGTTGCCCGACTGCGTCACCTTGCCGTTGACAGTGGTCTGCAGCGCCAGCGCCATCGGGTCAGGCACTTCCGCGGCATCGACCAGCCAAGGGCCGATCGGCGTGCAGGTGTCTCGGTTCTTCACGCGCAGATTGGGGCGGTACCAGTTCTCGAGGTAGTCGCGGATCGCGTAGTCGTTGGCCACGGTGTAGCCGCCGATGAAGTCGTAGGCATCGTCGCGGCGCACCTTGCGCGCGGTCTTGCCGACGACGATCGCGAGCTCGCATTCGTAGTGCATGAACTGCACGTCCGACGGGCGATAGGTGAGCTGACGGTGCCCGGTGAGCGTGCTCTCGCCCTTGACGAAAACCAGCGGCTCTTCGGGCGCCTTGAACTCGAGTTCCTTGGCGTGGTCGGCGTAGTTGAGGCCCAGGGCGAGGATGGTGCGCGGGCGCGGCGTAGGCGCCAACGGCGGCAGCCACGAAACGGCGTCCAGCGCCACGAGGCGGCCATCGGCCAGCAGCAGTTGGCCTTCTTTCTCGACGGCGTCGTGCACCGCCCCTTCGAACAGGATGCGTGCGCGCTTCATGCTTCTTCCTTCACGAGCGTGTTGACGAGCGTCTCGAAGCCCGGGCCGCTGATCTCGATGCGGTCGCCGGGCCGCGCGAGCGGACGGCCGGCGTCGCAGCCCAGCATCAGCACGTCGCCGTGCTGCAGCGTCATGAAGGCGCCGACATCGGACAGCAACTGCTCGGCGTTGCGCACCGTCTGCGAGAAGTCCACCGACTGGCGCAGTTCGCCATTGATGCGCACTTCGAGCTTGAAGTCGGCGGGATCGCCGACGTCCTGCGCGTCACGCATCGCGGGGCCGATGCCGAGGAAGCCGTCCAGGCACTTGAACTTCACCGGAGGCCGGAAAAAGCTCGTGTGCGGAATCGAGAGATCGTTCATCAGCACGAAGCCTTCGACGTCGTTGTCTGGGCCGATCACCATCGCGACGGTCGCGCCGACCTCGACCTCCGGCACGCGCGCCGGCACCGCGATGGCGCTGCTGTTCGGGCTCCAGGTGTTGGCTGTCTTCACGTAGAGGATCGGCGCCTTCGGCGGAGCCTTGTAGGGGGGCTGGTCCATCTGCGGCGCGAGTGCTTCGACTTCCTTGCGAAAGTTCAGCAGCACGCCGTAGACGGTGCCCGTTGGGAGAAAACTCATGGTTGTTCCAGTGCGATCAGTTCATCGAGCAGCCCGTAGAGCTGTTCGAGCTTGTCCTTGCCCAGCGTCTCTTCCATCCACTTGTAGTGCGCTTCGATGCTGGTGGAAAGGCGCTTGACCAGTTTGCGGCCATGGGCCGTGGCCTCGATGACGGTGCAGCGCTGGTCCTCGGGATCGCGGCTGCGCGTGATGAGCCCGTCGCGCTCCATGCGCGCCAGCACGCCGGTCAGGCTGGGTCCGAGGATGAAAGCCTCGCGCGCCACACGGCCTGTTTCAACCGCGCCGTGTTCGCCCAGCACGCGCAGCACGCGCCATTGCTGGTCGGACAATTCATGCTCGCGCAGGCTGGGGCGCGTATGGGCCATCACGGCCTCTCGCGCTTGCAAGAGCAGGCGCGGAAGATTGCGGTGCGCGAAAGTGGTCGTCATGAAGCCCTCATTTACTTAACATGTTAAATGATCGGCTTGTGACCCCTCCTCGGGTTAACCCTCGTGGCCCCTCGGAACGATCAGTCGATCGTCGTGCCCGAGAGGCGCACCACCTCACCCCAGCGCTTGGCTTCGGTCTTCATGTAGGCGGCCAACTCGGCGGGCGTGCTCGATCGCGATTCGAGTCCTTCGCGCTCCAGCTTCTGGCGCAGATCGGGCTGCGCGAGGATCTTCGCGATCTCGCGGCTGTAGCGTTCGGTGATTTCTGCCGGCGTACCCGCGGGCGCGACGATGCTCTGCCATGCCACGGCCTCGAATCCGGCCGTGCCGGGGATTCCGGATTCGGCCACCGTCGGCACTTCGGGCACGGCGCTCTGGCGCTTCAGCGAAGTGACGGCGAGCGCGCGCAGCTTGCCGGTGCGCACATGCTGCAGGGCCGGCGCGATGTCCGTGAACATCAGCTGGATCTGGCCGCCCAGCAGATCGGTCAGCGCCAGGGCGCTGCCCTTGTAGGGCACGTGGCTGAGATTGATGGAAGTCGCTGCCTTGAACATCTCGGGCCCCAGGTGCTGCGGACTCCCGTTGCCGGCCGATCCGTAACTCAATGCATCGGGCTTGGCTTTCGCGAGCGCCACCAGTTCGGCCAGCGAGTTCGCCTTCACCGAAGGATGCACCACCACCATGAGCGGCACCGCGCCGATCAGCCCCACAGGCGCGAAGTCCTTCGCCGGGTCGTAGGGCAGCTTCTTGTAGAGCCATGGGTTGATGGCGAGCGTCGTGCTGGTCGCCACGAGCAGCGTATTGCCGTCCGGTGCCGCGCGGGCGACCTGGCTGGCGCCGATCGCGGTGCCTGCGCCCGGCTTGTTGTCGACGATGACGGTGCGGCCGAGCGCGGTGCCGAGCTGCTGCGCGATCAGCCGGCCCAGCATGTCGGTCGTGCCCCCCGGTGCGTAAGGCACGACGATGGTGATCGGCCGGTCGCTCTGCGCGAGGACCCACGATGGCCCGGCTGCACAGACGGCGGCGGACAGGGTGCCGATGCGGCGGATGACTTGACGGCGGTTCACTGGACGGTCTCCTTGTCTTTCTCTTCGAGTTGAAGCGCGGCGGGCGTTCCGGCACCGCGCACGAGGTCGATCAATGCGAATGGATCGGCAGGCACCGCATCGCCGCGCCACGCCACGTGCTGGTCGGGTCGCGACAGCACCAGCTTGCGGTCGTAGAGTGTCTCGGCGTCGGCGGCGCGAAGGTCGAGCACCGTCAACGGCACGCCGCGCGAAGCTGCAGCGGCTTCGATCGAACGGACATCGACATTCGGATCGCGCCGCAACAGCGTGTAGCCTGTGCCCATCGCATCGTAGAGCGATCGGCCATCGTCGAGCCAAAGATGTGGCGTGCGGCAGCCGGGCACGGTCGATGGCGTGAAGGTGGCCATGGTGTAGGCCGGCGCCGGTTCGCCGTCGTAAGCGATCAGCGGCGAACGATCATAGAAGTAGCCGAAGTTCAGCCCGCCGCAGCAATACTGCTGCACGTTCAGGTCATAGAGCGCACGCCCGGTGGCTTCGCGCAGCGCGTCGCCTTCCGCGCCCGGCGCTTCGATGCCCGCAGGCACGCCCTCGCGCTGACGTTGCAACGCAATCGCGTGGTTCATCGCAAAGTTCGACACCTGCTCGGTGATCGGCTGGCGCTCCGCTTCGTACGCATTCAGCGCGGCCTCCGTTGCCCAGCCTTGCAAACGGCCCGCGAGCACCCAAGACAGATTCATCGCATCCGCGATCCCTGCGTTCATGCCGTAGCCGGCCATCGGAATCCACAGGTGTGAGGCATCGCCGCAGATGAACACGCGCCGGTCGCGGAACCGGTCGGCCACCAGTCGGCGTCCGATCCAGTCCTCCTTCGAGATGATCTCGTACTCGAACTCCGGGCCGACCCCCAGGATCTCGCGAATGGCCCAGTCGCGGTCGACCGCCTCGAAGTCCGTCTCGTCCGCCAGCAGATAGTTGTGCAGCAGCCAGGTCTCGCGCCCGTCGATGGCGTAGACGTTGCCACAGCGCCGTGGATTGAGCGAAAAGGTGGCCCAGGCTGGCGCGTGCTTCAGAAGCCCAAGCAACGCCGGCGCGCGGAAGTAGGTCGATTGCACGCGGCCGACCACATCGGTGCCGTGCAACTGCGCGCCGATCTTCTTGCGCACCATCGAGCGCCCGCCGTCGCAGCCGATCATGTAGCGGCAGCGGATGCGCACCGGCCGCCCGTCGTCGAGATCGACGCCGTTCGCCCACACGCCCTCATCGTCCTGCGTGAAGTCGTCGATGCGCGTCCGGTTGCGGATGCGCAGGCCCGGCACCGCTTCGGCATGCGCGAAGAGCACCGGCTCCAGATAGATCTGGTTGATGCGGTGCGGCGGCTCCGGCGTCGGCCACCACGTGTCGGGGCCGCCCGTCGCGGTGTAGCGGTCGCGGCGCGCGGGAATCGGGATGCGCGACAACTCGTCGCCCGTCATCGTCGTGCGGTAGGCCACGTCGTTCGGGTAGTCGGCTGGCAGGCCGCTGTCGCGCAGCTTGGCGGCAACGCCCAGCCGGCGAAAGATCTCCATCGAGCGCGCCGACACGTGGTTGCACTTCACGTTCGGCGGTTCGCCGCGATGGCGGGTCTCGGCCACCAGCACGTCGATGCCGCGCTGCGCCAGATCCATCGCCAGCGTCAGGCCGACCGGGCCGGCGCCGACAATCAGCACCTGCGTTTCGAGTTCTTCACTCATTGCTCGTTGTCTCCAGGAATCTCAGCCGGCGATTAGATGCCGATGTGCGCCGGCTCAAAAATGAAGCTTTCATGGCGATTCATAAAAAACCGTTATCTATGCGAGGTGTGCCCTCCGTGCGGCAGTTGCGCGCCTTCGTCGCCGTGTATCACAGCGGCCAGCTGTCGAGCGCGGCGGACCAGCTTGCGCTGACGCAGCCGGCGGTCAGCGTGCTGCTGCGCGAATTCGAGCAGCGCATGGGCCTGCGCATGTTCGATCGCACCACGCGCTCCTTGCGCAGCACCGAGGCCGCCGACCAGGCCATCGTCTTCGCCGAGCGTGTGCTGGCCGAACTCGACGCGCTTGGCTCCGCCATGACCGACCTCGCCAGCGGCCGGCATGGCCGCGTTCGCGTGGCCGCCACATCGACCATCGCGCAGACCCTGATGCCGAAGGCCATGCAGCGCTACTTCGGCGCCCATCCTGATGTGCAGGTCAATATCGACGACTGCGCGCCCGGTCAGTTCGTCGAACGCATCCAGAGCGAGCAGGTTGATTTCGGCGTCGGCACGCTCGACGGCAAGGTCGCGGGGCTGGAAGAGCGCGTCTTCGTGCGCGACCATCTGAGCGTCATCGTCGACCGCGAGATGCGACTTTCATCGTCTCCGCAGATCTCGTGGAAGCAATTGGCCGCGCATCCGCTGATCACCGTGAAGCCGGGCTACGGCGTGCGCGGCAGCATCGACCGCGCCGCCGCCCAGGCGGGCGTGGAACTGAAGATTGCGCACGAGGTGACTTTGCTTGGCACCGCACTCGCGATGGCAGCGAGCGGACTCGGCGCTTCGGTGCTGCCCGCATCGATACTCGCACACGCGAGTTACCCGAATCTGGTGGCCAGGCGACTTGTGCGACCTACGGTGGCGCGCAACATCGCGGTCGTGGTCAAGCGCGGCCGGTCACTGTCGCCAGCCGCCGAGGCCTTCGCGGAACTTCTCGTGCGCGAATTCGGCGCGAGCCACTGAGCGCGCCTCCCGGCACTCGACGTCTGCACCGAGTGCGATTGGCTGAATCGTTTCTCATTGTTGGCAAAGCTACCAATTTGCCAACAATGAGAAACACTTCATCGTGACAAACGCGCGCTGTCGCACGGCGGGATGCCCGCACCGGCCGGCGCCGCACACAGCTCGCGCAGCCGCTTCACCAACTGCTCGGGCTGCACCGGCTTGAACATCACGACCAGACCGCTGTCGTAGGCTTCACGCACCAGCACCGGGTCAGTGTCGCCGGTGATCAGGATGGCAGGTAGCATGCGCCCGGCCTGGGCGCGCAGGCGGTGCGTGGCGCCGATCCCGTTGAGTTCGCCGGGCAGCCGGAAGTCCACCAGCAACGCGTCGAGCCTCGCGCCTTCGCGCGCCACCACGACGCCGGCCTCGTCCACCGTCTGCGCGGTGTGGATGGCAGCGCAGTAGGGCGCGAGCCATAGGCGCATCGCCTCACAGACTGCTGCCTCGTCGTCCAGCAACAACACGTGCAGCGGCCGCTCGGGCGCCGCTGCACCGGCGCTCGCCACCCAGGGCACCGGCGCACCGGCGACGTTGGCGACCGCACTGTGCTGCGCGGCAAGGCTGGGGCGCAGCGGCAGCTCGATCCAGAACACGCTGCCCCGCCCTGGCGCCGAACGCAAGCCCACCTGACCCTCCAGCAGCACCGCGAGCCGCCTGACGATCGCCAGCCCGATTCCGAGCCCGCGCGCGCTGTCGCGATGCAGGTTGTCCACCTGGTAGAACTCATCGAACACCCGCGACAGGTGCTCGGCGCCGATGCCGCGCCCGGTGTCCCACACGGCCAGCCTGATGCGCCCGCCGTGCCGCCGCGCGCTCACCAGCACGCCGCCGCGCTCGCAGTACTTGAAGGCGTTGTCGACGAAGTTGAACAGCACGCGCAGCAGCAGATCGGCGTCGCTCACGATCTCGCACGGGATCGGGTGAAAGCGCAGCTGCAGGCCGGCCGCGGCGGCGCGGTCTTCATACAGTTGGGACAGGCGCAGGAAGATCTGATCCACCGCCACTGGCGCGAACACCGGCTGCACCGCGCCAGCGTCGATCTTGGAAATGTCGAGCAATCCGTTGAGCAGCCCGCTCACCGATTGCGTGGCCTCCACCACGCGGTCGGCCAGCCGTTGTGCCGGGGTGCCCTGCACTTCGCGCCGCAGCGCCTCGGAGAACAATGCCAATGCGTGCACCGGCTGACGCAGGTCGTGGCTGGCCGACGCGAAGAAGCGGCTGCGCTCGGTGTTCAGCCGCTCCAGGTCGTGCGACTGGGCCATCAGCTGTCGGGACAGCTCTTCCTTCTCGATCTGCGAACGCAGGCCGGCCCGCAGCAGTTCGCTCTGCTGGCGCGCAAAGCGCAACGCCACGATCGCGTACAGCAGGATGTAGGTGCACAGGGTCCAGCCGACCGCTCCGCCCTGGACCCCGGAGCGAGTCGCCATGCCCAGCGCCAGCGGCACGAGCCATACGTAGGGGGCCGTGCGCGACGGCGCCACCACCGGAACGACACCCGTCATCAGTCCCGATACGAACACCGCCTGCACCGCCAGCCACTCGGTCGGGATCGGCCCCAGCGGCATCAGGAACCACGGCCCCAGGCCCCAGGCCACGCTGGTCGCGGTGTAGGGCGCGAAGTAGCGCCAGTTGCCGGCCGGTTGGCGTTCGGCGTATTGCGGCGCCGGGTACACCCGCAGGTTCTGTTCGAGGAAGTACAGGCGCACCATCAGCACGCCACACACGAGCGCCACCCACAGGAAAATGGCAAGCCGCGGGCCGGTGAGCGCCGAGAACACCGCTGCGAACACCGCCACCGCCATCAGGCCCTGGCGCACGGCCGAATGACCCAGCACGAACAGCCGCCGACGCAGCCGGTCTTCCAGTTCGCGGTCCAGCAGCGCCCCCTCGGCAAGAGCTGCCACAGGCGGCGAGCGATCCGCCTCGCCGGCCGACGCCTGCGGTGTGAACACCTGCCGGGAAGGCTGATCGAGGCTTGCCGTCATGGTCCAGCGAGTCTAGCGCCGGGATGCCGCGGCGGCGACCTGTGCGGCGCGACGAAACAGAGTACTAAAGCACCGCCGTCTCGTCCATCAGCCTGGGCAACTCGCCGCTCGCAATGAGCTTCTGCAGATCCTCTGCGCCGCCGATCAGCGTTTGTCTACAAGATGGCAAGCACCATCATCACCAGACCCACGATGCTGACCCCCCAGATCGCCGTGCGCAGATAGACGATCCCAGCGTAGTAGACCGGGATGTACAGCACGCGCGCCCAAAAGAATATTTCCGCCCCCGTGGCGATCTTCGGACTGGTGGCGCCCGCTGCATGCGCAACCAGGGCGATCACGGCAAAGAGCACGAAGTTCTCGAATGTGTTTCGGGCCGTGCGCTCGGCCCGTCCCGCGAATCGTGTGGCTTCGGGCAAGTTGTCGCGGTTCCCGAGCGCAAGCCTGGTGCCGGGGAAGGTCCATCCTTTGACCCGGATGAGGCTCGCGACAAGCGTTGTGAGAAACGTAAGGATGGCCATGTAGATCACGAGCGTCAGGGTGGTGGTCATATCAAGGTCCTGGTTGATCGATGTGCGGCGTCTCAGCCTCGGGCGGGCCATTGTGCGCCGGAGTGTTACATCTGCGCCTCCCTACACTCGACGCCATGGCCAAAGAAAAAACGATTTACGTCTGCAGCGAATGCGGCGGCACGAGCGCCAAGTGGCTCGGCAAATGCCCCAGTTGTGGCGCCTGGAACACATTGATCGAGCAGGTCGCCGCGCCCGGAGGCGGCACCGCCAACAACCGCTTCGGCACCCAGTTCGCGGCGCTCGCGGGCTCCGCCGAGCTTGCGACCCTGTCTGAAATCGAAGCCTCGGAGGTCGCCCGCACGCCCACCGGCCTGGACGAACTCGACCGCGTGCTGGGCGGCGGCATCGTCGACGGCGGCGTCACGCTCATCGGCGGCGATCCGGGCATCGGCAAGTCCACGCTGCTGCTGCAGGCCGTCGATGCGCTGCAACGCGCCGGCCGCAACGCGCTCTACGTCACCGGCGAAGAAAGCGGCGCGCAAGTCGCGATGCGCTCGCGCCGGCTCGGCCTCGACCATTCGCAGGTGCAGGTGCTGGCCGAGATCCAACTGGAAAAGATCATCGCCACCCTCGACGCCACGCGCCCCGCGATCGCGGTGATCGATTCGATCCAGACCGTCTATTCAGACCAGCTCACCTCCGCGCCGGGCTCCGTGGCGCAGGTGCGCGAATGCGCGGCACACCTCACGCGCTTCGCCAAGGCCAGCGGCACGGCGGTGGTGCTGGTCGGCCACGTCACGAAAGAAGGCGCGCTCGCCGGGCCGCGCGTGCTGGAGCACATGGTCGACACGGTGCTGTACTTCGAAGGCGACACGCATTCGAGCTTCCGGCTGGTGCGGGCGATCAAGAACCGCTTTGGGGCGGTCAATGAGATCGGCGTGTTTGCGATGACGGAGCGCGGGCTCAAGGGCGTTGCGAATCCGAGCGCGATCTTCCTGAGCCAGCATGCGGAGCCGGTGCCCGGGAGCGTGGTGCTGGTGACTCTGGAAGGGACGCGGCCGATGCTGGTGGAGATTCAGGCGCTGGTGGACAACGGCGGGCCGAGTCCGAGACGGCTGTCGGTTGGGCTGGATCGGGATCGGCTGGCGATGCTGTTGGCGGTGCTGCATCGGCATGCGGGGGTCGCTTGCATGGATCAGGATGTGTTTGTGAATGCGGTGGGTGGGGTGCGGATCAGTGAGCCGGCGGCGGACTTGGCGGTGATGCTGGCGATCACGTCGAGCTTGCGGGGGAAGCCGTTGCCCAAGGGGTTCATTGCGTTTGGGGAAGTGGGGCTGGCCGGCGAGGTGCGGCCTGCGCCGCGTGGGCAGGAGCGGTTGCGTGAGGCGGCGAAGCTGGGGTTCAGCGTGGCGATCGTGCCGAAGGCGAATGCGCCGAGGAAGGGGGCAAAGGAGATTGAAGGGCTAACGATTCATGCGGTGGATCGCATTGAGGAGGCGCTGGATATCGTGAGGCAGATGCAGTAGGCGCTGGCATACTGCGCGAGCCGCGTCGAAAAAGGACGTGATTGGGTTTGGAAGCCCATAGCAATGTTTTTACAGGCGGAAGCCGCAGATGCCTCATTGGCCCTGCGGCTTCCTCGTTCGTGCTCCTTTTTTGGCGGCTCGGACGGGAGGGCGAAAGTCCTGCCGGTTTCTTGTAAAAGGTTGCCCGGTCTTCCAACCCGTTCGAGCTGCCGCCACCGACTGGAAGCGGGGCGGCGGTTTCAGCAAACCGCAACCTCAGGGAGGCCAACATGGCCAAGTCAGTTCGCGCGCTCGCGCTTGCATCCAGCGATTCCAATTCCAAAAGGCACAAAGCCGTCGGACGTCGACAGGCCACAAGTCCAGCGCTTCAGAAATCAGCCAAGAACAAGGCGGCCCGTAGCGCCGCGCTACTCGTCGAGGATGAGTTCAACAATCTGCGCGCGGCGCATCGTGCGTACGCCTGCGTGCAAAGCTTTCTGACGCCGAGCTATCTGCAGGAAATCGAGGAATTCCGGATCCAGCCGATTGAGTTGAGCGCCTTGATGGAAGTGGTCAATGCGGAGATGGTGCGGCGTATTCAGACGGTGACCGATGCGATTCAGGCGGTGCGTGAGGCGCTTCACTGAAACCGTAAAAAGCTCGGCCGCTGCGGGCGGCCGAGGGGTGGGCGGTTTGAGTTCGTGCGGTGTCCGCTCCAGATACTGGTTGCGGACGTTGACCAACCGACGATCAGTCTCAAGGATCGGGCAGCGGCTGTACGCCTTCGCTTCGAAGCGGGCGTTCTGTGCGCGATCTTCAGAGCTTGGCGACGACTCGATTTTTCTCGTAGCTGTAGAGGTCCAGGGCCGTTGTGCCGCTCGCGAGATCACTCGGTCTGGGCCGGTCGAAGCAACCTAGCAGCTCGACGACCCCATTTTTCAAATCCACCTTACCTGTAAACAGGGATGGTTGTATTTCGATGCAGTTTGATACGATTCCGCCTCAGAGTCGCTTACGCACCAATAACCTATAAGGCCCAGCTTCGAATTTCCGAAGGGTTTCGCCATGCATTGATCTTTCCCGCTGTGCGAGGGGGGTCTGGCGCCGCGGGAACGGCGTGTAGTCGAGCCGAGCGCGGCAACAACCACTTTCCGCTGCTTCGCGGAGCGGCACGATCGCACACAGTGCGCCGCATTACCCTCTGACCACAATGTCCCTGACCTCAATCGAACTGATCGGCTATCGCGGCTTCAGTCAGCGCGGGATGCTGGATTTCGCTGTTCCGACCGGTGAGCCCGGTAGCGGCCTCACGGTCTTGACCGGCCCCAACAACGCGGGTAAGTCAAGCATCCTCGAGTCTCTGCGTGTGCGGGGCTCATCGCAGCCGCCCAGCTTCACTTCAGGCATGCGCTACGGCGCAATCGAATCGGTCGAGATCAAGTACACGATCAACGGCAAGGACGAGTTCATCAGATCGGTGATGAAGGGATCTAGCGAAACAAAAAAGTATGGCGTCGATCAGGGGTTCCAAGTCTTCGTCCTGCCATCGCGGCGCGCGTTCGCCCCGTACTTCACCAAGGGTGAGCTATCGCGGGAGCAGTACGCTTCGTCGTCCTTTTCCACATCGCAACGTTCATCGATCCTGACCAACTTCGAGTACAGGCTGTTCACGATGGCCAAAGAGCCAGAGGTCTTCAACACCTTGCTTCACGAGGCCCTTGGGTTTAAACCGAACTGGACGATCGATCAGACAGATCAAGGCCAGTACTTCCTCAAGTTCTTCAGAGGGAGCAATTCCCATTCGAGTGATGGTCTGGGTGAAGGCATCGTCAGCATCTTTTCGATTGTCGATGCGCTGTACGACTCAAAGGAAGGCAACGTCGTCGTGGTCGACGAACCGGAGCTGTCACTGCATCCGGCGTTGCAGAAGCGTGTAGCAGCGATGCTTAACAGGTATGCCGCCAATCGGCAGATAGTCATCTCCACCCATTCTCCCTACTTCGTTGACCTGCGAGCGCTCGGAAACGGTGGGCACCTCGCGCGGATTGTGTCCTCCGACGATGGCACTCGCATCCATCAACTAACTCCGGCTTCCAAGGAAGCTATCAACCGATTGGCCAAGGGAAACCGATACAACCCGCACGTTTTCGGTTTGGACGCGCGTGAACTTTTCTTTCAGGAGGACGGCATCGTTCTCACTGAGGGGCAGGAGGATGTGCTGCTATATCCGCGCGTGGCAGAGCAGCTAGGAATGACCATTCCCGGAAGCTTCTTCGGATGGGGCGCCGGAGGGGTCGACAATATTGCGCATCTCTGCAGGATACTGGCCGACCTCGGGTTCACTAAGGTTGCGGCTCTGATTGATGGTGACGTGAAGCGCAAAGCCCACAGGCTTGAAAGCGAGTTTCCCCAATTCTTCTTCGGCTGCATCGCAGCGAAAGACATTCGCACCAAGCCAGCTCGAGGTGCAAGCGCACAGGTCGAGGGCTTGCTCGACGAGAACCTGTTGATCAAGCCGGAATTCGTCGATTCAACAAGGCAGTTGCTCGGCAAGCTTTCCGCATACATCGCCCCGTTCGCCGACTGACATCGCATGGCGCACATTTCCCTCCCAGTGGCACCATGATCCCAGCCTGACCAACCTTGGGAACCTCCGATGGCCGTCCTCATGCCCGCCCTCAGCACTTGCGCCGCTCGCATGACCTCCGGCGAGCGCCGCCTGGCGGAACGGCTGCAGCAGAAGCTCGACGACGACTACCTCCTGTGGTTCGACGTCCCCATCGGCCCCAAGCAGTGCCATCCGGACTTCGTGGTCCTGCATCCGCGCCGCGGCCTCCTGATCCTGGAGACCAAGGACTGGCGCCTCGACACCATCCGCGAGGCCAGCCGCGGCGACTGGCAGATCGTGCCCGACGGTGTGCCAAAGAGCGTCCCCAACCCCATCGAGCAGGCCCGCCACCAGACCCTGCAGGTGGTCGATGCCCTCAAGCGCGACGCGCAGTTGGTGCAGCACGAGGGCAAATACAAAGGCATGCTCACCTTTCCGTGGAGCTACGGCGTCGTCTTCACGCGCATCACGCGAAAGCAGTTCGAAGCGGCCGGCCTTTCCCGCGCGATCGAGCCGCACCGGGTGATCTGCTCCGACGAAATGCTCGAAGACGCCGAGCCTGAAGCCTTTCAATCTCGGCTGTGGGACATGTTCCCGCAGCTCATGCGCGGCACGCTGTCGCTACCCCAGATCGATCGCGTGCGGTGGAACCTGTTTCCCGAAGTGCGTGTGCCCGATCAAGGCTCGCTCTTCGACGATGCGAATGAAGAGGCAGCCATCCCGGATTTCCTTCGCGTGATGGACCTGCAGCAGGAGCAACTCGCGCGCAGCCTCGGCGACGGCCACCGCGTGATCCACGGCGTGGCCGGATCGGGCAAGACGATGATCCTGGGCTACCGCGCGGAGTACCTGGCCAAGGCCGCGACCGCCGGTGCGAAGCCGGTGCTCATCCTTTGCTACAACGAACCGCTGGCGGTCAAGCTGCACGCAACGATGCGGGCCAAGGGACTGTCGGACCGTGTGCATGTCCGGCATTTCCACAAGTGGTGCCGCGATCAGCTGGTGGCCTTCGGCCAGCCGCTGCCGCCCAACGAGCTGCCGGTGGGCGCCAAGATGGATCGGATGGTGCTCAACGTCATCGAAGGGGTCGACCGTCGCATGATCCCCTCGGGCCAGTATCTGGCGGTGCTGGTCGACGAAGGTCATGACTTCGCGCCGGAGTGGCTCAAGCTGGTCACGCAGATGGTCGACCCGAGCACCAACAGCCTGCTGCTGCTTTATGACGATGCGCAAAGCATCTACGACAAGCGGCGGGGCAAGCCCTTCAGCTTCAAGAGCGTCGGCGTGCAGGCACAGGGGCGCACAACGATCCTCAAGATCAACTACCGCAACACCCGGCAGATCCTTCAGACCGCCAGCGCGATGGCGTCGGAGTTGTTGCGCCCGCAGGAAAAGGACGATGACGGCATCCCGATCCTGCAACCCGTGAGCTGTGGCCGCGATGGCCCGGAGCCGATCGTCATCGACTTGCCGAGCCCGCGCGAGCAGGCCGACCGCATCGCGGAGCTGATGGCCAGCGCCCACAACGAAGGCCATGCTTGGGGCGACATGGCGGTGCTGTGCCGCAGCTGGGCGCTGATGGACGAGTGCTCACGGGCGTTGAGTCGTCGTCGCCTGCCGCACAAGGTGCGCAAGGGCACGAACGATTTCGATCCGCTGGCCGACGACATCAAGGTGATGACGCTGCATGCGAGCAAGGGTCTGGAGTTTCCGGTCGTCGCGGTGATGGGGGCGCGCCAGCCTGCGGTGGGTAGCGACGCGAGCGCTGCGGATGGCGATGCGCTGGAGGAAATGCGGCTGTTCTATGTCGGGGCGACACGCGCGACTTCACGGCTTATCGTTGCCAACGCGGTGCCGCATTGACCAAGACCTACTTGCTGATCGATCTGCAGAATCGACGGCCAGCGCCGGAATGCGTGGCGCGATGGATGGGCGTAGACGGCGAAGCCTGGATCTTTTTCGGCGAGCAAGAGATCGGCGCACTTCCGCAGTACCTGGAACTGGGCGAGCGAGTCTCCATCGTCGACATCTCCAGGCCCGGCAAGAACTCGCTCGATTTCCACCTTGTGCTCTATCTGGGCTACCTCGTTGGCAGGCACGAACCAAATGCGAGATTCGTGATCGTCGCGGCCGACGGCGACTACGACCCGGTGATCGCTCACGCCCTGTCGAAGGGGCGGAAAGTCGAGCGCGTGGAAGATCTGGCCGTCATGCCCGCGGTCGCCGAACTCCCTTCGAAGTCGGTTGTCGCGACATCGAATGCCCCGCCCAAGTCTGCCGCCAGCGAGTCGCCAGCGCGCGTTCAATCCGTACCAAAGGCCGGGAAGCCGAAGTCCGTGAGCTTGGTATACGGCGGTATCCTGAGCGACGTTCGCGGGTTCAGCAGGCCACGAAACCTCGAAGCGTTGAAGACCCGCATCCAGTCACGCATCGGTCAGGAACCAGCACCTGACAAGGTGGCTGCCGTGATTGCCAGGCTGGAGACCATGGATGTGATCAAGGTCATCGAGGGGGTACTGATCTATGTGCCGCTGAGTCCGGCCGCTGGGTCGATCAAGAATTGATCCAAGGCGTGGAATACATCGCTCAAGATGGCCGTTCTGGTACCTACCTGACATGACAGGTTAGATACAGGTCACGCTGCTCAGGGCGGCCTAGCGCGCTATAGCGAACCCATCCTAGCCACCGAATTGATCTGGTCAGGCAACGACAGCTGTTAGCGCTTGAAAGCCCGAGCATTGCCCATCAACCCCCGGCACGACAATGCCCCACCTCCACAAGCAATCGCAATCCATGACCGACGACCAGGACGCACGAATCCGCTCAGGCAAGGCGCTGAGCGAATCGATGGGCAACTTCCACGTAACCGAATGGGACCCCGAACGAAAGGCCCTGAAGGCGGCATTCACGGTTCGCCCTGAGTATTGCCACACGAACGGCACGATCGCTCAGGGCGGATTCATCACGGCCTGGCTCGATGCGGCGATGGCGCATGCGGTGATCCACGACACCGGGCATGCGCAAACCGTCTTCAGCCTGGAGATCAAGGTCAGCTTCTACGAAAAGGTCGGCCCCGGTGAGGGTTGGGTCGAGGGGCGCGTGATCAGGCGCGGCAAGCGGGTGACCTTTCTGGAGGCTTCGCTCTACAACCCCGCAGGCAAGTTGGCGGCCGAAGCCACTTCGACCGGCTTATTGGCAGATCTCTAGTTGGCGGCAGGCGGTGATGGTGCGACGCCTGTGATGCGGCCTTCCGTGTCGTACTGCACATGCAGGCAGCGCGCGCTGCGCCACACCGGCAGTTGCGACACAGGCACACCCGCGGTCGCGAAGTGCGGCGCGGGAGGCAGCGCTGGCACCTCGTGCCCAGCGTGCGCCGAGGCCGACAGGGATCGTCGACGGAGCACGCCGAACAAGACGATCCAAGCCACGAGGACCGCGGCAGCCCAGACATAGGGCCGCAGGTACACCGTGAACTCGACATCGATCCTCTTCCTGAGAAACGCCTCAAGTTCAGGACTGAACCGGCCAACGAGGATCACGATGCGCTCGCGAAGGATCCAGAGGTAGGCCATCCACACGGCGACGGTCAACACTCGATCCCGAGTCCGCATCCAAAACGGCGCGTGCGTCGGCGGGATTCGAGGCGGCCATTGTTGCGGCGGCGCCGGCCTGACCGGGGGCTCGCCGTCTCGCTGAGGGGTGTCGGCAGACGTCTCTCGATGCATTGCATGCTCCTGAAGGTCAGCGCAGGCCTCGGTCCGGACTCACCCAGGTGCCGCGCGTCCGACCCAGATGCCATATGGCACGCGGTGCCCCGACGATCGACGTCAGGGCCTGGACGACCCAGAAAACCAGCGGATACCAAACGATCCAGAACAATGAGCGATGGATCCCCCGCTCGAAACGCTCGTCGATCGCCGCACTGGTCAGGGCCTGCACAAGGAAGGTCATCGCGAGAACCTGGCCCCAGTCGCGGGGATACGGGCCGAAGGACGGCCAGATTCCAGGGAAGCTGAACCCCCAGTGCTCGAGCAATGGAACGACGGCCCAGACCAGAAAGCCGATCCCGACTGCGTAGGCCCAGGCGATCGCCGCCACGAAATTGATCCATATCGGCAGCAGGCCCGGCCGGCGAAGCAGTGACGGCAAGACCTTGATCATGACCGTCGTCCCCCCCTCGCTCCATCGCAGGCGCTGGCGCCACAGCCCCCGCAGGGTCTCTGGCATCAGGATCCAGCAGAGGGCCTTGGGCTCGAAGACCACGCGCCAGCCCGCAAGCTGGATGCGCCAGCTCACATCGACATCGTCGGTCAGGGCCTCGCGCGACCACCAGCCGGCGTCCTGCAACGCGCGCTTGCGGAATGCACAGATGACCCCGGAGACGGTGAAGAGTGCTCCGTAGACGGTTTGCGCTCGCTTGATGAGCCCGACGATGGAAGAAAACTCGCCGACCTGCAGGCGCCCCAGCAGCGTGGCATGGTTGCGCACGCGCGGATTGCCCGTGAGGGCACCGATGCGGGGGTCCGTCTGGAATCGGCGCACCAGCCAGGTCAGCGCGTGAGGTTCGAGCAGCGCATCGCCGTCGATGCAGACGAGCAACTCGTGACGAGCGGCCAACGCGCCGGCGTTCAGCGCGGTGGATTTGCCCTGGTTGCTGTCCAGATGCACCACGCGAAGCGTCGGCATCTGCAGGGCGAGTGCTTCGAGCCAGGCTCCGGTCCGATCGCTGGAGCCGTCGTTGATCGCGATGATCTCGAAGTTCGGATATTCGATGAGCGTCAGCGCACCGAAGGTTTCGGCCAGCTGTCGCTCCTCGTTGTGGCACGGCACCAGCACCGATACGCCCGGATAGTCCCAGAGAGGCGGGGGTTCCTCCGGCCGCGGCTCATGGCGGCCGCGCAGAAAGACGTAGAGGGCGCCACCACACATCCAGTAGATCGCCATCACGAAGGGATAGCCGAAGCAGAAGGTGGCGATGAGGTCCTGGAAGGTCATTGGGTTCAGCCTCGGTGCGATCCTGCGTCTCAATGTCGCAGAGGAAACACGGACGCAGACACCGCGGGCGCCACGACAGCCGCCCCAGGCAGGTCTGCAACAGGGTCGTCAGGGCACCAGCCCAGCGAGACGCCGCCGTGGCGCTCGAAGTCCATGGCCTCACGGGCGAGCACTTGTGCGTCGGGTGGCTCGGCACCGGTGAACCAGCGGGTCAGCGTGGGATCGACCGGCGCGAGGCGACTGTCGGCGATCGGTTCGCCGAAGCCGGCGGGCCCCAGGCTGATGTCGGCGAGTGGGTGCGCGGCGGTCGTCGCACGCGTCGGCGCGAGCCACACCAACTCCAACCCGGGTCGCGCGGCGTCCAGCGCGGCAAAAGACCGCCAGCCCAGCGCGTCGATACCGTCACCTTGGCCGAGTGCAGGAAGCATCGATTGCCGCCGATCGCGCACCACCCAGGCGGACCAACTCGGAGGAATGCCAGGACGATGCACGAAGAGCGGCGGCGGACCATCGAAGCGGGGCAGCGCCGGCACTTCGCTGTTCTCGAGCAGCCAACCGTCCAACGGCACGAGTGCGCCCAGATCTTCGTAGAGGCGCCGCACCCGAGCCTCATCGCCCAGGACCTCGAGCGATGCGCGGTGCGGCAAGCGGGCATAGACCTTCACGCCGGCGCGCGTGTGCATCTGCCAGGCAATGCGCGAGAGCCAGTCGCCCGCCAGCGGCAGTTCGTGCGTCGGAAACCAGGCGGCGGTGATTTGCCCCTGCGCGTCGTGGCGAACCGCATCGACCACGAGGCCGGTCACGCCCAGCGCGCGCACGCGCTCTATCGCATGGCCCAGCCGTTCGTTGCTCGTGGCCTCGTCTCCGGTCCACAAGGCTTCCGGGTCCAGACACACCAGGCGATCCACCCTCCTTTCATTCGGATCGGGTCGCAGGTTCCGCACCAGGTCCAGCAGAGGAGGGTTGTAGGTGGGCAAGTAGCGAGCAATCCTGAGAGGTTCTCGCAGGCTGGAGGGCCCTTCGTCCAGCACGAGCGCAAACTCGAATCCCAGACCGCGAGCCACCCGCGTGCCAGTGGCGTTGTAGCGGCCGTAGGGCCACACGAGCGCACGCGGCGCGCGGCCCAACTCGCGCATCAGCGTGGCGCGCCCGCTTGCGAGGTCGACGCGGACGGTGTCAACGAAGTCGGCCTCGCTCTGGTATCCGACGCCGGCCGCGTAGCTGCGCGTCACCGCGGCGGGCATGGTGTTTCCCTGCGGGTTTCCGACGACCTCATCATGCAGCGATTGGGTATGTAGCGCGAATTCGACCAGGCCCGAACGCTGCATCTCGCGTGCCTGATCCCAGGAGATGAAGCGCTCCCGCGGCACCATGCGGCTGCCGTACTTCACCAACGAGCCCGCAGGCGGCTCCATCCAGTCGCTGACCAGCGCTGCGACGATCGGGATTCCGTAGGCAAGGGCCAACGGATAGACACGGGTGTACAAGCTTCGGTAGCCGTCATCGAACGTGATCAGCACGGCCTTGGCCGGCAGCGCCTTCTCACCCCGGCCCGCGCGCGCGATGTCATCCAGCGAGACCGCCGTCCATCCGTTGCCGCGCAGCCAGTCGAAGAAGCTCACCAGGCGGTCGGCAGTGACCGCGTCATCGTCCAGTTCGCTCTTGGCATCGACCACATCATGGAAGCCGATGGTTGCGAAGGCGGGTGGCGACGAGGACATCGAAGACGGTTCTTGCGCGGACGCGGGTTGCGCGGCAATGCACATCCCCAGCAGCACCGACGCGAGGGCGCAGATCGCTGTGCTCAAGGGATGGTTCGTGCTCATCGTCCAAACTTGTGTTCGAGCTTCAGGTAGCCGTTGAGGGTGCGTTCGCGTTGGCCGTTGTACACCGCGCTCGCCCATTCGATGCCCCAGGTCACCTCGGTCCATGGATCGTGGCGCCAGGTCTGTTCATACGCGGCGCCGCCAACCGCGTGTTCGCCGAAGAAGCGTTGATCGAACATGCCCACGGTCAGTCGCAGCCGCTGCAAGAGTGTGCGCTCGTAGACGCGCGACATGACGTGTTCGACCTGAGCCTCGATGGACGGCAGCCACGATTCGCTCGGATTGAAATACGGCGTGACCAACAGGCTGTTGCTCTGCCACTCGATGCGCGGCTTGAGCGTGACGCGCAGGTGGGGCTGCTCGAGCACCTTGAGGACGCCGTCGATCGTCACCAGGTCCCGCCTGTTGCCGTCGCTGAAGTCCATGTACTGCGCTTTCAGGCCCGCCTCCGCCGATTCGCTCCATGCATAGCGCAGACCGCCGCGCACGGCGTCCGCGGTGATGCCGTGGAAGTCGGCGCGCAACGGGGCGTCGGGCGAATGCTTGGCGGCGTCCGCCAGAAAGGTCCAGTGATCGGTGGGCTCCCACTGAGCGGCGAGCGAACCGCCGGAAGTGTTCAGGGAGCCCGTCTGGGACCATGCCAACGCATTGAGCTTCCAATCGGGCCAGCGGGCCTGCACGCCGCCGCCGAAGCGATGGCGCTCGGCGCGGCCTTCCTCCAGCGAGTCGGAGCTGCTGTCGGCCATGCCGATGAGCCGCCATGTTCCGGCGAAGGTCGAGGACTCGACCTGAAGACTGGCCTCACCGCCATTCCCCGGCCCTTGAAGTGCCTGGCTGTTGGTGTGCCTTCCTCCGAGCTCGAAGCTCAGGCTGGGGCCCATTGCGGCGTCGAGTTCCCGACGAACCTGCTGCACGCGCGGGATGTCCGCGCCCTCTTCCAGCAACGGCGCCAGGCGCTCATCGGCCCGCAGCAGGCGATGTCGGCGCGTGTCCGAATCCACCTGCTGCACGCGGACGCCGAAGTCTTCCGGCGCGAGGGCCGCGGCGGTGTCCACGTCGTCTTCGGCCAAGCGAGGCCAGCCCTGCTGCGCAGCGACATCGGCCGCTTGCGCCCGCAGCCAAGGCAGCGCCGGCGCGCCTTGCTCCAGCGGTGCGATCCGTGCCCACGCCTCGGCCGGCATGTCCGCGTAGCTGCGTATGGCGGCGTCGAGCGCTTTTGCCTCGAGCCAGGCGTCGTTCTCGCGCGGCGTCTGGAACTCGCCGGCGCTGCGAAAAGGAGGGCCAGCGGCGGCCAGCAGGGCGTCAACAGTGGCGAAGGCCGCATCGAAGTCTTCGCTCTCTTCCTCGGCGTACGCGCGCCCCACCATGATCGAGCGCCACGGCCCGTCGTCATCCGCGCGCTCGGCCGGTGACAGGCGCTGCAGGGCTTCTTCGTAGACGCGGCGAGCATCCATCGGGCGGCGCAGAGCGAGCAGTGCGTCCGCTTCTGCTCGCAGGACATAGGCGGGGAGCGTGTCCCCCGCTTCGCGCAGCGCGCCCACTTGGTCGACCGCCTCCTGCCAGCGCTCGCGATGGCGCAGGGCCACCGCACGGTCGCGCTCCAGGCGGGTGATGAGCCCGGTATCCGGCGGGGCGGCGGTGCGCGCCTCGACCAGCAGCGCGTCCAGCCGTGCCAATGCCGCATCCACATCATCGAAGCGCCGCCGCGGGTCCGGCGAACGCGGTGGTATGTCGATGGCCCAGCGCAGGCGCTGACCGGCGACGCGGCTGCGCACGCCTGGGTCAGCGCGCGCGCCCAGCACCTGGGCTGCGGCACTCGGGGCGCCCAGTTCCATCAGCACATCGGCCAGGGCCTGGGCAATCTCGGCGTTGTCGGGTTGCAGGCGTCGGGCCTGCGCGATGGCGGCGAGGGCCGCGTACCGATCGCCGGCACGCAGGGAGGCGCGGCCGCGCTCGAGCAACGCCGACGCCGACGCGGACGCCGACGCGGACGCCTCCGTCCCGGCATCGGAATGTTTGTCGGGACCGGCTTGCGCGCGGGCGGTTTCAGCTGCGCCGGGCACCGGCATGGCCGGGTCATGCGGTGGCGCGGTCTGTCCCCCCGCACTGCCGCATGCAACCGTCACAGCGATTCCGATGCACCTCCAGCGGGTCCGAGCCGTGAATCGCAGTCGGAGCGTCATCCGCCGGGAGCATACGATCAATCCTCTCTGGCGTCGTCCGGCCTCCGCACGCATCGCTGGACAGGCACCCACCCGACGAGATCTACTTCGGGCAGGCGAAAGGCACCGCTTTCTACTGAACATGCGCGGCCCACCCCGTTGCACGGGGGCTGCGGCGGGGGATCAAGATGATGTCGCGAAAGGTCCAGGCCGTCGGCGAGGCCGCGGCGACGGCGCCACTGCCGAACTGTTCGATCCGAAGACCGGCGCCTGGTCGCTCGCCGGCAGCATGAAGCACGTGCATGCCTCTGCCGCTGCCGTTCTGCTGCCCGACGGCCAGATGCTGGTTGCGGGGGGCACGGCCTGGTTCTGGCCGTGGGGGGGAGAAGCGACAGAAGCTACCTCTCGTCGGCCGAGTGGTTCCGGTAGCGTTGTGAGCCCCGCATGAAACTCAGGCCGGTCAATCCCAAACTGGTGATCGCGGTCGTGGGCCCGGTCGCAAGCTTGCTGCTGGGGGCGGCCAAGCTGAGTGACGATTTCCGGAAGACGCTGGTTGACTTCTTCCTGGTGCCGGCCGACACCATCGTGCATGTCGATGGCTCGGTGCTCCTGCTTTCGTGGCCGTTGTTGATCTTCTCGATGATGCTTGCGGCGAGCGCTGCGTGGTTTCTGGTCGACAGGCTCTGGTTCGCGGAAGAGGTGGCGAGCAAGCGCAAGGACGATGAAATCGAGAATCTCAGGCGGATGTTGGCTTCGGTCAATCGCAGCTTCACGCTCGACGTCGTCACCGGCATACCTCGGCAGGACCGTCTTGAAGAAGACTTTTCCATGTTCGCGCTGGCTCAGGGTCTGCAGCGCGAAGGGCACCTGATCCTCCTCGACATCCATGACTTCAGCAGCGTCAACCAGAACTTCGGTTTTGAACGCGGTGACCGGTTGCTCAGGGGCATCGTGCAGAAGATCCACGCAACCATGCGCAGGGACGAGGAGATGTACAAGAAGAAATTTGGCGACGCTCCAGTCGGAAGCGAGTCGCTCGCCAAGGTCCCGTTGACCCAACGCCGCTTCTACAGAAAGTACGCGGCGGGTGATGAGTTCCTGTTCCTGGTGCGCGGCGATCTGATCGCTGCGCTGGGTTTCTGCAATCGCTTGCGCGACCTCTTCCGCGACTTCAACACCGAGCCCATCCTCGGAGAGAGGATCGCGTTGAGTTTTCGTTGCGCGCTGGCGCAAGTCCATTGGCCCGATCCGGCGAACGCGAAGCGATATGCCCAGGATGCGCTCGAGAGGGTCAGCGAGTGCTACACGAGCTTCTACGCCGGCCGGGCGGCAAAGCCTGTCGACAACTTTGAGATTTGCTGGAGCGTCAACTCCGAACCGGACAATCGACCCGATTTCGAGCGATCGTTCGTGTTCACGAAAGCGCTTGAGAAATTCGGTGTCACCCGCATCGGGTTGCAGCCACGCTAGCTCCTCGGCGCGCCGTGTTCAGCGCACGTAGCGGCCGTCGCTTCGCACTTGCACCAGTTCGACGAATTCCGAGCCCGTGCTCTGCCCCGCGCTGAAATCGACGTCGAGCGTCGCCACGCGCGTCTTGAGCTTGCGCAGGCTGGCATGCAGGCTGGCGCGGCTCAGGTCGCGCCCTGCCAGCCGGATCGCCTGGACCAGCACGCGGGCGGAGATGTAGCCCTCGTAGCTGTGGTAGCCCAGGGGCACCTTGGCCGCCTGGGCGGCTTGGCGGTAGCGGGTGGCATCCGCATCGGCAGCGTCCCAGGGAAAGGGCGTGACCTGCGAAATCGCGATGCCGCGCGATTGCGGGCCCAGCAACTTTGCGGCAACGTCGCCGGCCAGGATCGACATGCCGTAGAAGGAGGGCGCGCCGCCGTCGGCCCACACAGCCTGGACGAGTCCGGCGGCCGGCGCCGCGGTGAGGTAGAGGATGACCGCCTGCGCCCGCATCTGCGACAGTGCCTTGCCCGCCGCGGCGGCGTTGCCGCCGTCCCCGTCTACTGCAGCCGCGCCGAGCACCGACATGTCGGACTTCTCTGCCGCCTGTCTGATCTGGGCCAGCACTTCCTCGCCACCCTTCGAGTTGAAGTACCCAACCGCCAGGCGCCGAATGCCCAGCGTGTGGAGATGCTGCACCAGGGCGGTGGCTTCGCGCTGCTGGCTGGCCCGCGTGAAGTAGCCAATGCCTTCGGCCTTGTCGCGCACCGAGTCCACCACCGCTGTCGCGCCGACCAGGGGCGTGCCGCCACTGCGCAATTGCGGCAGGGCGGCCAGCGTGGTGGCGGCGCCCACGCCCCCGAAGCAGGCCAGGACGTTGTGTTTCTGGATCAGCGTCTGGTAGTTGGCCTGGGCCTTGGCCGGATCGAAGGCGTCGTCGAGCGCGATCAGCTTCAGCTTGCGGTCCCCGATGCCGCCCTGGGCGTTCACCTCGTCGAACGCCAGCCGGGCCCCTGCCTGCATGACCAGGGCCGTCTGCCCCAGCAGGCCGCTGAGCACCGCGCTCTGGCCGATGGCGATCACGTCGCCTGCGGCGACGGGCTCGAAGGCCGCACGCGCCAGCGAGGCACATCCCAGTGCAACGCCCGCGCCGGTGGCGCGGACAAAAGTACGACGATCCATATGAGTCGGGTCTCCTCGAATGATTTTTTTCAGCGCCGCGCCATGGCTGCATGCCGGCGCGGCGATGCTAGCCATTCATTCCGGTTTTGAGATGCCCGATCGTTGCGAATGAGCGGGGCATAGCGTGAGAAATTGCCGGGCTGAGAAACTATCCGTCTTTCTGGGCGATCATTCGTCGACAAGTGTCAGTTATGGCTGACAAATTCTGACTCTTGCTGAATTTTGCAAGTCAAAGCTTGCAGCTTGTTGTGCGGTGGGTCAACAAGGATGCGGAAGCTATGGCTTGCAACCACGGGTCGAATGGTCACAATTGTCAGCTATGACTGACATCGCACGTCTGCCTGACGAACTTGGCCGCCAGCTACGCGAGCGCCGCGAAGCTCTGGGAATGAGCAAGTCTGAACTCGCCGAGAAGGCCGGAAAGGTTCGGGAGGTCATCTACCGGCTGGAGGCCGGTGAAGACACCACCGTGTCGTCCCTGATGGCCGTGCTGGGCGCTCTGGGCTTGGGAATGAGCCTGGAGCGAGTCGGTCTGCCTTCGGCCGAAGAGGTCGCACGCCGCTTCCAGGAAGAGGACGATGCTTCCTGAAAAAATTCGTGCCCTCTCGGTCTCGATCGGTGACGCCGAGCTTGCGGGACAGCTGCTCAAAACCTCGACCTACGAGTTCCGCTATCTGAGTCCGGACCCTGAGCAGCCGACAGTGGCCTTGCTGATGTCACCGCGGGAGCGCCTGACCTGGCAAGACGGCGACCTGTTCGCCCCGATGGACCAGAACCTGCCCGAGGGCGACTTGTTCATGAAGATTCGGGCGCTGTTTCCCAAGCAGCCGATGACGCCCATGCATCTGCTGGCATTGGTCGGCCGCAACGGCATCGGCCGGCTGGGATACAGCCTTTCGGAGTTGCCGGTTCCTTCGGCACCACGGACGCTGAGCAAGGAAGAACTGCTCAAGACGCGCTATACGCCGGAGATCTTCAACGAATTGGTGGCCGCCTATCTGAGTACCGGCGCCGGGATTGCAGGTATGCAACCCAAGATCATGGTCCCGGACCGCCCGACGGTCCCCATCCCATCGCTCATCGTGAAAGCTGCCAGCGCGGCTTACCCGGGACTGGCCGCCAATGAGTACCTGTGCTTGAGCGCGGCCCGGAGCGCCGGCATCGATGTCCCCTCGTTCGCCCTCTCCGACGATGGACAGATGCTGATACTGGACCGATTCGACTTGGTGGCCCACGAAGGCGGCCGCATTGAGCGGCTCGGCTTCGAGGACGTCGCCGCCTTGGCAGGCCTGCGCGTACGTGACGTTCTGTCGGACAGAAAGTACCAAGGCAGCTACCAACGGATCGCCGAGCTGTTGCGACAGCTGCAACTGCACAGCGACAACTTGCACCGGTTCTTCCAGCAGGTAGCCTTTTCCATCATGGTTCGCAATGGCGACGCGCACTTGAAGAACTTCGGCGTGCTGTACCGCTCCTCTGCCGAGGTATGGCTCGCCCCGATGTTCGACGTTGTGACAACCTCCATCTACAAGTACGCGCAGTACCAAGGAGGCCCCGAGCTCGAGGACCGTACGCTGGCGCTCAAGCTTTTCGCAGGCAGGCATCGAACCAAGGCCTACCCGACCACCGAAGAGCTCCACGATTTCGGCCGCCGGGTTTGCGGCGTGAGCCAGCCTGCTCGCGTGCTCGAAGCCATTGCCGGGGCTATGCACCAGATCCTCGAAGAGGCCAAAGGCGATGCGCGGGTGCCGACAGAACTCCTTGCGAAGATGAAGGGCACTTGGGAAGAGGGCATGCGATACGCCAGACCACAACGAATGTCGATGCATCGTTGACCCAAGCATCGATCCTTGAGATGCTCGATCGGTGATCAGCGAACTCCAGACATTCATTGCCGTGCGCAAGCATGGCACCTTTGCGGCCGCAGGAGAGCGCATCGGCCTGACGCAGTCAGCGGTCAGCAGCCAGATCAAGCGGCTCGAAGAAGCCTTGGGCTTCGAACTCTTCGACCGGACCGGGCGGTCCGCCACCTTGAACGCGGCAGGTCAAACAACGCTCGCGCGTGCGGAGGAAATCTGCGCGCTCTACGCAAAGCTCGGCGATCCACCCAGCGACACGTCCACGCGCGGGCTCCTGCGCATCGGGGCCATTGCTTCGGCGCAACCGACGCTTCTGGCGCGTGCGCTCGAACGATTTCGCAAGGCGCTTCCGCAGGTGCTCGTGCATGTGTCGCCCGGCGTGTCGATGCGCCTGATGGACGATCTGGACGCCGGACAAATCGATGCGGCCCTGATCATCCGGCCGCCGTTCGGCGTGCTGCCTGAATTGACATGGCAGGCCCTGGTGCACGAGCCCTATGTCCTCATCGCACCCAAGACCGTGCCGGGAAAGAACTGGCGAACGCTCATCCAGTCGCAGCCCTTCCTTCGCTATGACCGCGCCTCGTTCGGCGGGCGGCTGGTGCAAGGATTCCTGCGCCGCGAGGGTCTTGCGGTCCACGATTCCATCGAGATCGATGAAATATCGGGACTCATCCATCTGGCATCGAAGGGCTTGGGCGTCGCGCTGGTGCCGTTGGTCGAGGCGCACCTTCCGCTGCCGCCGGGCGTGCGCGCGATCTCGTTGGGGGAATCGACGTTCTACCGCCAGATCGGCCTGCTCAGGCGCAAGCCCCGGGCCAGCCCGCCCGTCGTCGCGCAGTTCGCGGAGTGTCTTCGAGAGGCCGCCGAGGCGCGATAGGGCTTCCGCGCAGACGGATTCACATGAAGAATGCACGAATCATTTCTCGGATCGTGTGGTGCGGCCTTCTCCTTCTGACAGCGCTTGTCGCCCCCGTCCTCGCCCTCGTGTCACTTCAAGACCGCCTCCTCTACTATCCCGCAAAGGCCGAGATTTCAGACTTGGCGTCTGCCGGTCTTCGACCTTGGCCTTCAGCCGGCGAATTCCGCGGATTGATCGCTGATTCCGCTGGCTCGAAGCGTGGCACGGCGATTGTTTTCCATGGCAATGCAGGCCATGCGGGCGATCGCGCGTACTACGCAGAAACACTCGAGGCGCATGGCCTGCGCGTCATACTTGCCGAGTACCCAGGGTATGGCCCGCGGGATGGCAGCGTCGGTGAGACCAGTCTCGTGGACGATGCCGATGAGACGATCAGGCTGGCCTACGAGATGTATGGCGCACCGCTCATGATCGTCGGGGAGTCCTTGGGCTCTGGCGTCGCGGCGGCAGCGGCTGGGCGGCAGCGGAACCGGGTCGCAGGACTGCTGCTGATCACGCCATGGAACCGCCTGGAGAACGTGGCGGCGTATCACTACCCGTGGCTGCCTGTTCGATGGCTACTGCGCGATCGTTACGACAGCGAGACGAACCTGCGGGACTTCGGTCGTCCGATCATGGTCGTCATTGCGGAGCGCGACAGTGTCGTGCCGCCAACCTTCGGGCGGGCACTCTATGAGGCACTACCCGATCCCAAGAGATTGACCTTGGTCAAAGGTGCCGAGCACAACAACTGGCAGGCGCACCTGGACCATGGTTGGTGGACGAAGACCGTGGAATTTCTCCTTGGCCCCTGAACAGCACGAGGCGCGAATGAAAACCCAGTACTTCACAGCAACAAGTCTCGACGGGTTCATTGCGACCGAGGATGACTCGCTCGACTGGCTGTTTCCGCTTGGCGACTTGAATGCCTCCAGCTATCCGGCGTTCATCGCCAATGTGGGTGCGTTGGCAATGGGATCGGCGACTTACGAGTGGATGGTGCGCAACGCAGAAAAGGTTGCCGCTGAGACTGGCTCGACATGGCCCTATGCTCAGCCAGCCTGGATCTTCTCGAGTCGCAAGCTTCCAACCATCGAAGGTGGGAACATCCGATTCGTCAATGGCGATGTGCGACATGCTCATGCCGCAATGCGAGCCGCTGCTGGAACCCAAAACATCTGGATCGTTGGAGGCGGAGATCTCGCGGGTCAGTTCTACGATGCTGGGTTGCTGGACGAACTTGTTGTCCAGGTTGGTTCGGCCACGCTCGGCAAGGGGAAGCCGCTTTTCCCGCGCAGAGTGCTGAACCCGGTTCTGCGCCTGGTGTCTGTCCGCCAGATGGGCATTGGCATGGTCGAGTTGCGCTATGAAGTGCGCAAGGGTGATATGTGATCTCCTGGTCGATCAGAGAACTCCTCCGTCATGGCCTCGAAGAATTCAGGATTGAGTGTTGAACAGGAATCCAATGCGCATCGAGCATATTGCCCTTTGGACTGATGACCTTGAGCGTTGCAAGCAGTTCTACACGCGATATTTCGGCGCCATTGCCGGCAGCGGCTACATCAACGCGTCGAAGGGCTTCGAGTCTTGTTTCCTCAGCTTCAAGGAAGGGGCGCGCATCGAGGTCATGAAGACGACCTCGCTACGCCCTGTCGCCATCGAGCCGGGTGCTCAGCGTATGGGCTTGACGCATTTCGCGGTGTCGCTGGGGTCGGAGGCGCTCGTCGACGAACTCACGCGGCGCCTGAAGGACGACGGATATCCAGTGCTTGACGGTCCTCGAAGAACCGGGGACGGCTACTACGAGAGCGTCGTCCTCGACCCGGACGGCAACCGAATCGAGATCACCGCGTGACGGAACAGGCGAGGGTCGACTCCGGAGCTGGGCTGGAGAGCAGCCATCCAACCAGAAAGCCTGTGGTTGTCCTTGACCTCGACGGCGTGATCATCCGATCGAACTTCGTCAAGCACAGGTCAATGCTGGCATTGTTCGCCGACTACCCGGACAAGTGTGCGGCCATCGATGCCTACATCCTCGACAACGGCGGCGTTGCCCGACGCGACAAGCTGATGGCGATACTCGAAACCATCGTCGGCGTCGAGGCCACACAGGAACGACTGGCTCAGTACCTTGCGCGATATGCGAAAAGCCTTGAGGCGTCGCTCGCTGTCGCGCCGCTTGTCGAGGGCATCAAGGCGTTCGCTGCCAGGGGCGACCATGCCTTCTATGTCAGTTCGACGGCTCCGGAAGAGGAGGTACGCGACCAGCTCGTCCGGAATGGCCTCCTTCACTGCTTCGCCGGGGTCTACGGGAGTCACACCCCAAAGGCCAAGGCTCTGGCGGAAATCTCGAAGCAGCATCCCAATGAGGAGATCGTGTTCTTCGGCGATTCGCTTGGTGACCTGGACGCAGCCCGAGAAGCTCGCGTCGCATTTGTGGGGGTGACGAACGAGCGCGACAACTTCAAGGGCATTGACGTCGTGAAGCTCGAAGACTTTGGCTCACCGGAGGCGGTGAACCACGCGATGCGCGCAGCGACCCGCATGCGAAGCGGCGCTTCGGGAAGCACGCCCTCAAGGTAATCACCAATCACGCCACGGCGAACAACGAATCCAGGTTCGCGAACGACTTCATCTCGATGGCGTTGCCCGAAGGGTCGAGGAAGAACATCGTCGCTTGCTCGCCCGGTTCGCCCTTGAACCGGATGTAGGGCTCGATGACGAATGGGGTCTTGTGTGCGATGAGCTTGTCGGCCATGGCTTGCCACTGGTCCATCGGGAGCACGGCGCCGAAGTGGCGCACCGGGACGTCGTGCCCGTCGACGGCACTGTGCTGATGATGGCCGCATTCATCGGGGGCCAGGTGCGCCACGATCTGGTGGCCGTAGAAATTGAAGTCGACCCATTCGGGCGCGCTTCGGCCCTCCGGGCAACCCAGCAGCTCGCCATAGAACGCGCGGGCCTCGTCAATGTCCCGCACGGGAAACGCGAGGTGAAACGGAATCGGTGTGTGGGGCGTGGTCATGAGAGTCATCACGGCGAGAGTTCAGGTAGCCAGACTCTAAGCAGTGGCTCTCATCACCGAAAGCGATATATTTTCTTGCTGAGCTTCTCGATTCTTGATGAATGAAGGTCGAGGGAAGCACCTACCTGGGCGCAGGCAACTTCGTTCGCGCTGGTGCTGTGCTTCGGGCTCGCCGGCCCGGCCCCTGAAAGACCGAGAACTTTTCCCGAATCTCGCCAAGCAAGCTGCTCGCCGCAATCGACAACGGCCGACCACCGCGAACGATCAGCTTGACTTGCGCCGACCGGCAAAGCGGGTGCGCCAGATCGAGCGCCACAAGATGCCCCGCATCGACCTCCGCCGCCGCAGCCAGCCCGGCGCCGATGAAGGTCACCCCATCCGTGGTCCGCACGAATCGCTTGAGCGCCGCCACCGAGTTGCTGCGCAGGGTCGCATGCAGCTTCACGTTCTCGGCGTATTCGAGCAACTCGACGAGGATCCCGACGCCGTAGCCCGCCGGCATGAGTCCCAGCGGATATCCCGTGATCTGCCGCAGATGCAGCGGCCCGCCGAACCGCGTGAGCGGATGGCCAGCACGAACAAGCAGCTTGGCCGGCGCGGCTGCAGTTGCGACGACTTCGAGCCGAGGCTCGGCAGGCGGGTTGTACGCGAGGCCGATGTGCGCCTCGTCGTCGACGACTGCGCGCACGAGTTCATTGGCGGGCACGGCATCGACCACGACGTTCAGCTTCGGGTGCGCGGCACAGAAGGCCGAGACGACCTGATCCAGCAGGCCGTCGATGAAGCCCTCGCTCGCGACGATCCTGACTGTGCCGGCTTCAAGTGACTTGACCGCGCGGAGCCGCTCGGCCAATTGCTCCTGATGGGCTTGGCAGCCGCGCCAGTATTCGAGCAAGTGCTGGGCGGCATCGGTCGGCACGACGCCCCGGGCCTGCCGCTCGAACAGGTCCAGCCCGAGTTCCTCCTCCAGCAACGCCACCTGTCGGGTGATCACCGACGGCGCGGTGTTGAGGCTGTCCGCTGCGGCCCGGATCGAGCCGTGGGTGAGGACTTCACGGAAGTACCTCAGTCGTTTCTGGTTGATTTCGCGCATGACGTAGTGTTGCTCAACGAGCAACGAAGTAGTCAACAGATTGCTATTGGTCGAACGATGGCAAAGGCAAAGAATCCGTTCCATCGCACCACGGAGAACGCCATGTCCGAATCCTTCAAACTTCAACGCCGCAGCTTCCTGGGCAGCGCAGCCGCCGGGATCGCCCTCGCTGAATCGCTGCTTCCGGCCTTCGCCCAGGCAGCGACGCCATCGCAGCAGAAGCCCGTCGCAGGCTCGGGCGCCGCGCCACGAAGGCTCGAACCGATCCGTCAGATCCGCGCCGGCGAACTCGATGTCGGCTACTACGAAGCCGGCCCGCGCGATGGCACGCCCGTGTTGCTGATGCACGGCTACCCCTACGACATCCACAGCTATGCCGACGTCGCGCCGCTGCTCGCTGAGCGCGGATTCCGCGTGATCGTGCCGCACCTTCGCGGTCACGGCACAACGCGCTTTCTCGACCCGTCGGCGCCGCGCAATGCGCAGCAATCCGCCGTCGCGCTGGACCAGATCGCGCTGCTCGACGCGCTGGGCATCGACCGCGCCTTGATGGTCGGCTACGACTGGGGCGCGCGCACGGCCTGCATCATCGCGGCGCTGTGGCCGGAGCGCTGCCTGGGGCTGCTGACGGTCGGCGGCTACATCGTCACCAATCTCGCTGCTGCCGGAATGCCTTTGCCGGCGAAGGCCGAACACGACTGGTGGTACCAGTACTACTTCGCGCTGGAGCGCGGCCGCGCGGGCCTGAAGGCCAACCGGCGCGACATCGCCAAAATCCTGTGGACGAACAACTCGCCGAAGTGGGACTACGACGAAGCGACTTTCGAACGCAGCGCGGCGTCTTTCGACAACCCTGACTACGTCGACATCGTGGTCCACAACTATCGCTGGCGCCTTGGCCTGGAGCCCGAACAGCCGAAGTACGACGAGTGGGAAAAGCGGCTCGCCACGCAGCCGGTGATCACCGTTCCGACGATCACGATGGACGGCGCGACCAACGGCATCGTGCCGGCCAGCGACGGCAAGGCGCAGGCGGCGAAGTTCAGCGGGCCGCGTACGCACCGAGTGGTGCAGGCCGGTCACAACGTTCCGCAGGAGGCGCCGCAGGCTTTCGTCGACGCCGTCGTGGCGTTGGCCTCGGGGCACTGACGAACATGAATGCGCCGATCCTCGCCGTGGCTTACCGATCGGCTGAAGCTCTACCAACTACCTTCTGCTAATGCTTGGGGCACAGAGACAGCGCCGCTTGCGCGTCGGTGCAACTCTTGCCTCCAGCATCGTCACTCCGCTTCGCTGGCGCAGCGGCGGTTGTCAGGGGTGCGGCATCGGGCTCTGGCTCTGTCTGCCCGTTCGGCGACATGCTCGTCAGGAGCGGCTTGATGGTGTCGGCGATGGATGCGGCGGACCAATCCCATGCGGAGGCGACCGAACTCTTGACCGACGACCAGCGCTCGGGGGAAGCGTCGGAATTCCAATGCGTGAAAGGCCCGAACAGCAACACGAGAAAAATCAACAGCAAGCCTGCGCGCATGGCCGGTGAAGTGCTGCGCGCTCGCTCCCGTCTTCTTGCTGGCGTCGACGGCAGTCGCGATCTGCCACGTGGCGGGAGTGAATCGGAGGGGGCGCCGGCAGTTGTGTGAGCGCCGAAGCGGACACCCGAAAACCTGCCGTGGCAATAGCAACAATATTTGGCACGATCGATGTTCGCCGAGTGACACGCGTCGCAGTACTTCGTCATGAAGAGGATTCCTCCTTCCGTACTTTTTTGTGTTTTCTTCGGCGTGGATGTAAGAGGAAGACGGATGTCGTTGTCTCATTTGGCGACGTGCCGCACCGCCCGGGCTCCTCGGAAAAAAGTCGCGCGACAATCGGCCCCATGAATTTCGGCAAGATCCTCGTCCCCATCGTTGGCATCGTATTGATCGGCGGGGCCTATCGCAGCTATGGCTGGGCCGGCGTGGCGCTTGCCGCCGGCGCCATGATCATGTTCGTTCTTTTGAATATCAATCGCGCGATCACGGTCTTGAGGCGCGCGGCCGACCGGCCCATCGGCTCGGTGGCGAGCGCCGTGATGCTCAACGCGAAGCTCAAGCCGAAGGCGACCCTGCTGCACGTGGTCGCGATGACGCGCGCGATCGGCGAACTCCGTACGCCCAAGGACACCCAGCCCGAAGTGTTCCGCTGGACCGACGCGGGCGGCTCGTGGGTCGATGCCACCTTCGTCGGCGGCAAGCTCACCGAATGGAAGATGGTGCGGCCGGAGGTGCCAGAGACGGTCGAGGACGATGGTGCGCAGGCGGATGCGCCCAGCGCCGACGCCGTGAAGCCCGGCGCGACGGACGCCCTGCGCCCGCCCGTTTAAAACGGCGCCGACTCGTCGGCCAGCGCTTCTTCCGCGTTTGGCGTGGCTTTGACGGCCGCAGGCGCTGCATTGACCGTCGCCGCGCCCAGTTGCATTTCACCGCCCAGCGCGTCGAGCAATTCGGGCACCAACTGGCCGAGTTCACCCGTCGCGATCGCGGCGTCCGCGTCGAAGTTGTCTTCCTTGCCCGAGGCCGGCGCGTCGTCGAGCGTGCCTTCCAGGAATACGATCTTGCGAATCTGCAGACCTTCCGTCAGCTCGAATGAAACGCGGTCGTCCCACGTCATCGCAAGGCGGGTCGGTCGCTTGCCATCGGCGATGTGCTGCCGCACTTCCTCGATGTCGAGCGGATGCTTGGCATAGCGCACCACGGCCTTCGATTCGTCACTGGCCTTGAGTTCGCATTCGCGGTCGATCGTGAAGCCGGCCGGCGGCTCCTGGGTCGACAGCCAGTTCGACATCGCGACGGCAGGCTCGACCTGCGTGTTGATCAGCGCGACCGCAAAGCCGTCCAGCGCCTTCACCAGGTTCGTCACGACTTCATCCGCGCGTGCCGCATTGCTCGAATTGACCACCAGCCGGCGCGCAGCAGGATCGATCCACACCGCCACGCGCGCGTGCCGCGTGAAGGCCAGCGGCAGTAGCTCGTGCGTGACGTCTTCCTTGAGTTCCTTCTTTTCCTTCTTGCCGGGCTTGCGGCCGGTGGTGGCCTCGATCTGCGCGGCGCGCTCGTCGACCTTGCGGCGAACCACCGAGGCCGGCAGCGTCTTGCTTTCGACCATGAATTCGAGCAGCCACTGGCCGCCGATCGATTCGGCGAGCGGACCGTGGTCTTCGCCGCGAGGCTCGACCCAGCCGGTGGACTTCTCCTGCGAAGGGCTGCAGGGGACGAAGCGCTGCGCATCGAGGCACTTCTCGACCTGATCGAGCGACTGCGACCACGTAGGCTCGATGCGGTAGACGATGACATTCTTGAAGACGGACACTGAAACCCTTTTCTCTGGCGATTGGCAAAGCTGAGCATTGTCGGTGCGGTGCCGACGGTCGCGGTCGTAAAATCGAAAGCTTTTGCGACTTACCCCCCAAACGCCTGAGGACCTAGAACATGAGCGCGCTGCCCCCCGCACTGGACGACCGTGACGGCAAGATCTGGATGGATGGTGATCTCGTGGACTGGCGCGAAGCCAAGATCCACGTGTTGACCCACACGCTGCACTACGGCTGCGGTGTCTTCGAAGGCGTGCGCGCCTACAAGACGGTCGACGGCACGGCGATCTTCCGCCTGGCGGAGCACACGGAGCGCCTCTTCAACAGCGCCAAGATCCTGCGCATGAAGATCCCGTTCACGCCCGAACAGCTCAACGAGGCGCAGAAACAGGTGGTGCGCACCAACAATCTCGACAGCTGCTACCTGCGCCCGCTGGTGTGGATCGGCTCCGAGAAGCTCGGCGTCAGCCCCAAGGGCAACCGCATCCACGCGATGGTCGCCGCATGGTCCTGGGGGGCCTACCTCGGCGAAGAAGGCATGAAGCGCGGCATCCGCGTCAAGACGTCGAGTTACACGCGACATCACGTCAACATCACGATGACGCAAGCCAAGGCGGTGAGCAACTACAGCAACTCCATCCTGGCCAACATGGAGGCGTTGGACGACGGCTACGACGAAGCCCTGCTGTTGGACGCAAGCGGCTTCGTCTCCGAAGGCGCGGGCGAGAACATCTTCGTGGTCAAGGGTGGTGTGGTCTACACGCCCGACCTGTCGGCCGGCGCGCTCAACGGCATCACCCGCAATACCATCCTGCACATCTGCAAGGACCTCGGCATCGAAGTCGTGCAGAAGCGCATCACGCGGGACGAGGTCTACATCGCTGAAGAAGCCTTCTTCACGGGCACTGCGGCCGAAGTCACGCCGATCCGCGAACTCGACCGCGTCGAGATCGGCAAGGGTTCGCGTGGCCCCGTCACCGAAAAGATCCAGAACGCGTTCTTCGATATCGTGAACGGACGCAACCCCAAGTACGCCCACTGGCTCACGAAGATCTAAAAACCATGTCGTCTCCCAAAGCCGTCATCGAACTGCTCGCCAAGGACCTGAACGATCAGGGCGGCGTGTTCTGCCCGAACCCGAAGGCCGACATGCCGCTCTGGAGCGCGCACCCGAAGGTCTATCTCGACGTTGCCCGGACCGGCGAAGCCAAGTGCCCTTATTGCGGCACGGTCTACCGTCTCAAAGCGGGCGAGGCGGTGGGTCACCACCACTGAGCTTCAGGGCGATCCGGCGCGGCACGAGCTCGCGCCAGGCATCGCCCGGTTCCTGCGCGAGCCGCAGGTAAACCATCGTCACCCACAGGAGCGACAGCCCGATCTGCGCATCACGAAGCGCGGAGTTCAGGCTTGTCGCGATCAGCATGATCAGGATGGCGGCAAAGGCCCGGCAACCGGCCAGGTCGTTGCGTCGCCACGCAACCCACAGCGCCGTGAGAATGATCGCGAGCAGGCTCAGCGAGCCCGGGATGCCGGCTTGCGAGCCCATCCAGAGAAAGTCGTTGTGCGGCATGTTGTAGTCCGCCAGGAGCTTGGGTCCGCGCAGGTGCCATTGCTCTGTCCAGCCGCCGATGCCCCAGCCCATGACCGGCTTGTCCTCGATCATGCGCGCGGTGTCGCGGTACATGTAGTAGCGCACCACCCAGCTGCCTTCTGACACCGCGCCCGCCTGTGCGGCTTCGAGTTCCTGCAGGCCCAGCTCGAACTTCTGCTGGACTGAAGGCGTGTTCCAGATGCCGACTGCTGCCACTACGGCGACCAGCGCGATCGCGATCGCGAGCACTTCGAGTTGCTTGCGCCATTGGTGCACGCAGGCCGCCGCGATCGCCAGGATCAACGCAAGCAGCGAGGTGCGCGAGACGAGCGCGAGCGTGATGACCACAGCCACCACCAGCGTGAGCGCAAAGGCCGGCAGTGCCCGCCGAACAAACTGATGTTCCCTGATCGCCTGGATGCCGTACACCGCGGCCGTTGCGCCCATGATGGTGAAGAGCAGGGCGTTGCTGATGGATTTGTTGCCGACCGGCATCAACACCCCGCGCCACACTTCCAGCACCGGCAGTCCCACCGTGTAGTACAGCGCGATCAGCACGAAGTTCACGAGCCCGATGAGCCAGAAGCCGCGCAGTGCCCAGAGGGCTTCGTCGCGAGTGAGCGCCTGCGCCATCAGAACCGTGGCGGCAATGCGAAGTCCATGGCCCAGGTTCGAGCCAGTCTGCGGGTAGTGCCGCCCGACAGCCAGCACGATGAGCGTCCAGGCCACGTAGACCACGACGGGCCACCACAGCGGATTCGCGCGAAGGCGCGCCGCGCGTTCACGCAGCCCGCCGGCGCAGAACAACGTGATCAGCAGCAAAACCGCCGCCGCATAGGTAGCCCCGACGGGCATGAACACAGTGAGCCCCCAGAACATGGCTGCGGGACGGACGATGTTCGATCTCTGCATGGGGCGCGATTCTAGAGAGGTAACTTGTTCGAGAAACACCGCGGAACCGGCTCCGCCGGGCCGCTGGTGTCGCCCCCGGCAGGGGGTGGGCGGCTACACGAAGTGAGCCAACCTGGGGGCGAGCCAATCAGTGCGGCAATGTGATGACGAAACTCGCGCCGCCGCCTGGGCGGTCTTCGCAGCGTACATTGCCGCCGTGGCGCTCGGTGATCGACTTGACCAGTGCCAGGCCAAGGCCGACTCCGCCGTTTCTCTCGCTGGCGCCAGGCAGCCGATAGAACGGCTCGAAAATGCGCTCCCTCAGCGCCGCGGGCACCCCGGGGCCGCGGTCGTTGACGCGAATCTCCGCCGCACCGTTGCGGCTTCCAAGTTCCACGCTGGTTTCGCCGGCACCGTAGCGACGGGCGTTTTCCAGGAGGTTGCGGATCGCACGGCGCAGCAGGCGCGGCACGCCGCGCACCGTGAGCACGTCGCCGTCGGTGCCGTCGATCACATCGAGATCGGCGTCCACGCGCGCACATTCCTCGGCCGCGAGGCCGGTGAGGTCCACGGTCTCGACTGTGCCCATGTCGGCTTCCTTGGCGTCGAGCCTGCTCGCGAGAAGGATCTCGTCGATCAGCTGGTCGAGTTCGCCGATATTGCGCGAGATTTCGTCGCGCGCGGCGAGGCTGGGACGCTCGCCCATCAGCTCCAGGCCCATGCGGATGCGCGTGAGCGGAGAGCGCAGCTCGTGCGAGGCATTGGCGAGCAGCGACTTGTGCGAGCGCACCAGTTGCTCGATGCGGGCCGCGGCGGCATTGAAGCGATTGGAAAGATCGGCCACCTCGTCCTGTCCGTCCTCGGCGACGCGCACCGAGAGGTCGCCTTCGCCCCAGCGTTGTACGCCGCGCTGCAACACCTCGAGTCGTTTGGTGATCCGCCGCACGATCGGGTAGACGCCCAGCGCGACGGCCACACCAACCAGCGCGACCATCCAGCCCAGTCCGAATGGCGAGCGCCATGGTGCCAAAGCGGACGGCGGAGGCGGGCGATCGCGTGGCGCGACCCGCAGCGTGAGGGAGCGCCCGTCGTTCAGCGTCACGTCGAACTCCAGCCCCTGGCCCGGCACGCGCGTGGCCTTGCCGCCGCCGATGGCACGGTCCTGGTCGTCCAGCACCACGACGTCGCGCGGTACGGGCGCCAGCCTTTCGCGTTCGTACTCGGCGGCTTCTCGCACGATCCAGTTGGCGGTCAGCGTGAGGATGAAGACACCCGCGACCACCGCCAGCCAGATGCGGACGTAGAGATGACGCTGGTAAAGCTTCAGGAGCATCGACGGTTCAGTCTTGCTGCTTGGCGAACACGTAGCCGACACCGCGCACGGTGAGGATGCGCTTCGGATTCTTGGCATCGATCTCGATCGCGGCGCGGATGCGGCCCATGTGCACGTCGATCGAGCGGTCGAAGGCTTCGAGCTCGCGGCCGCGCACGGCTTCCATGATCTGGTCGCGCGTCAGCACGCGGCCGGCGCGCTCCGCCATCGCGGTCAGCAAGTCGAACTGGTAGGAAGTGAGGTCCGCCGGATCGCCGCTGACGGTGACCGTGCGCGCATTGCGATCGATTTCGAGCGAGCCGAAGCGCATCACCGAAGGTGCGCTCGAATCGGCCGCGCCTTCGCCGCGGCGGCGCAGCACGGCGCGGATGCGGGCGAGCAGCTCACGCGGTTCGAAGGGCTTCGGCAAATAGTCGTCGGCGCCGATCTCGAGGCCGATGATGCGGTCCATCGGATCGCCCTTGGCGGTGAGCATCAGCACCGAGACCTTGGCGAGCCCGTTGGGCAACGCCCGGATGCGGCGGCAGATCTCCAACCCGTCGGTATCGGGCAGCATCAGGTCGAGGATGACGAGGTCAGGGCTGCGCTGCTGCAGCATCTCGAGCCCGCTGCCGCCGTCAGCGGCGTGGCTGAAGCCGAAACCCGACTGCGTCAGGTACTCGCCCACCATGTGGGCCAGCCGGGTGTCGTCTTCGATCATCAGGAGTTGGGGGGTACTCATGGGTCAACCTTCGTGCGCGCTCGGTGTCGGGCGTTTGATGTTGCTAGGTTCTTCCTGCGCCGCCAAGCAGGCTTGAACGCTTCGTAAAGTTGGGTAAATGTCGTGGCGGCGGCTTTCATCCCGACGCGAAAAGCATGGGTTCGCGCGGGATCTCGGGGCCGATGGCATGCGGTCTTTCGTCCAGTGCCGCTTGCAGGCCTTCCGCTGCGAGTTCAGGGTGATCGCGGGTAGCGCGCTCCAGAATCTCGGCCGCCAGTGCGCGCAACTGCTGCGCCGAATCCCTCATCCGGCCTTCGAAGGCACGATCGTCCAGCCGGTCCGTGAGGCAGCGGTTGAGCTCGGCAAACCAAGGCAGCGCTGCCTGATCGAGCATCAGCGGTCGATTGCGGCGGAAGCTCACGCCGGACCACGCACGCAAGAATTCCTGCATGGCGACATTGAGTCGCTGGCAATGCTGGAGCTCTTCGCGCAGGCGGCCCAGCAGTGCCAGGTCGGTGAGTCGATGCTGGAAGAAGATCTGCGACAGCACCCCCCAGTAGTAGGTGTAGTCCCAGATCACCTTGACCGGCAGTACCTCGGGATCGCCGAAGAGCGAATACTGGTCGGTGTAGAGCGCCAGCGTGCTCTCATAGAACGAGTGGTAGATCTGGTCGTAGAGCTGCGCGCGTGCATCCACGGTGTGGCCGGCGCGGTCGTGCGCGATCAAATCGGTGATGTAGGTGTTGCCGACCGCGATGAAATCACTGCCCGGCGAATAGAACGGATCGAGAAACAGGCCGGCCTCGCCCGTCAGCGCCCAGCGTTGGCCGGAAAAAACCTGCTTGCAGCCATACGAAAACCCGCGGAAGAAGGCGAAGTCCTGCAGCAGATGGCGCTTTTCGTCGAGATCGTCGTACAGGCGCGGCTGCCAGGTGCGGAGCCACTGCATCGCCTTGTCGAAGGTGTCCATCCGCTCGAGCGGGTGGATGCGCGGGTCCGCCACGATGCCGACTGAATGGGAGCCCGATGCCAGCGGAATGAGCCACACCCAGTAGCCCGCGCCCACCAGATGGTTGGTCGAGAGCCAGCGTGCCCGCGGTTCGCAGCGTGCGCGCCATTCCGGGTCGTCGGACCAGTCGTCGATCATGATGCGCTCGCCGATGCGAAACCACACGGCATTGCAGTCGTGCGCGTTGGGCTGTGCCAGGCCGAGCTTGCGCTTGAGCATGCCGGCCCGCCCGCAAGCATCGACCAGCCAGCGGGCATGAATGGCATGCGATTCGCCGTGGCGCGCCCATTCGATCCGATGCGGGCAGTGCGCATCTTCGGCCAGTTCGATCCGGCGGACGGTCGCGCTGTCGATGAAGCGCACACCCCGGCGAGACGCTTCCTCGGCCAGGAAGTTTTCGAAGATGCCGCGGTCGATCTGGTAGCTGGGCACCGAGAGATAGCGGCTGGCGCCGATCTCGGTGACGTTTTCGATGTCGCGCCGGCCCTCGCTGAAGAAGAACCGGAATCCGAACTTGCGCAGCTGCGCGCCGTGCATGTGTGGCTTGAGGCCGAGCACCGTGTCGAAGTAGTGCGCGCCGATCTCGACCGACGACTCGCCGATCTTGTGCGTGGCCTGTGGCACCGGATGGGTCCGGCGCTCCAGCACCACGACGTCGAGGTCGGCGAAGCGCTGTTTGATCTGCAGCGCGAGCGTGAGCCCGGCAAGGCCGCCACCCATGATCACAACGTCGTGTTCGGAGGGCGGCATGCTCATGAGACCCTCAGCCTTGCCCTTCGAGTTGCAATGTGGGTTGCAGTTGAAGCTGCAGCGAGAGCTTGGCAGACAGCGGCAGGCTGAGCGATTCGGCATCGTCGTGCGCCAGTGCCTCGAAGAAGGGAAGTGCGTCGGCCATCGCATTGGCATCGAGCGCGCGCGCGGCGTCGCTCCGCAGCGCGGGCGTCGTCGCCGGTCCGGTGGCGAGCGACCATTCGAGCGCGGCCACGGTGCGCTCGGTGCGTGTCGGCGAAACGACGAGGGCCACCGCCAGCAGGCCGCGGCTGGTCGTCACCGAAGCGAGCGCGCCCACGGCAGGCATGTCGTAGCCAACGAGCAGCACAGGCTGCTGGTCTGCGGCGCATTGCGCCGCGGCTTCGAGCAGGCCGGCGGCGAAGGTGCTTTCGTAGGCGGTCAGCGAATTGCTCGCGGCCATGCAGCCGGTGCCGATCGTCCAGTAGCCCACGGCGGCGTTGTGCACCGAGTTGTGGAACTTGATCGGCGACAGCAACTTGGGATCGGCGGCCAGCGTGCTGCACATGTAGTCGTTGATGCCCAGATCGCCGTGCGCCGATGCGAACACGCAGGGCAGGTCGGCGGCGTTTCGACCCGCGCCGGCGACCGCTGCGGTCGCGACCTCGAGCGCCAGCGCCACGGTGTCGGGCGCGCGGCGGCGCTCGGCCGGGGCGAGGACTTGCGGCGACGGCCGCTTGGCCGGCGGATCGGCCGGGCTTGCCTCGCCGCGAAAGACGGCGCTGGCAATGTCCCAGCCAGGCAATGTGGGCGCCCAGAAGGCGGGGCCTTCGATGTAGAGGGTGGGAGTCTTTGCGCCACTCATGCCGCTGCTCCTTTTCCGAAGATCAGCGAGCAGTTGTTGCCGCCGAAGCCGAAGGAATTGCTCAGCGCGTAGCGCACTTCCCCGCGTGCGGGCTTCAGCTTGATCTGCGGGCCGCACTCGGCGTCGAGCGTGGTGGTGTTCACGGTGCCGGGCTTCAGGCCCGTTTCGATCGCCAGCAGGCTGATCACGGCTTCGACGATGCCTGCCGCACCCAGTGTGTGGCCGGTGAATCCCTTGGTCGAGCTGGCGTGGGTGGTCTCGGGGAAGCGCCGCGCGACCAGCGCGCCTTCGACTTCGTCGTTCTTGGTGCTGGCCGTGCCGTGCATGTTGATGTAGTCGATGGCTTCTGCCTTCAGGCCGGCGCGCGCAAGCGCATCGTCGAGCGCTTTCTCGGCACCCAGTCCTTCGGGATGAGGCGTGGACATGTGGTGCGCGTCGCTCGCTTCGCCATAGCCCAACAGTTCGAGCTTGCCCTGACCGCGCTCGACCAGCGCGAAGCCCGCGGCTTCGCCGAGGCTGATGCCGTTGCGGTCGGCGTCGAAGGGCCGGCACGGTTCAGGCGAGACCAGTTCGAGCGAATTGAAGCCGAAGAGCACGCTGCCGCAGAGCGTGTCGACGCCCCCGACCACGGCCGCATCGACCAGCCCGAGACGGATCAGGCGCTCGGCCGATGCGAACACCTTGGCGCTTGACGAACAGGCGGTGGAGATCGTTTCAGCAGGCCCTTCGAGGCCTAGCGCCTCCTGCACGAACATCGTGAGCGAATGCGGTGTATGGACCTTTGGGCGTCGCTGGTCAACCGGGAACGCGCCGTCATCGAGCCGTGTGTAGGCCGCCTCGGTTTCGCCGATGCTTGACGTGGATGTGCCCAGGATCAGCGCGATGCGCGCGGGGCCATGGCGCTTGGACGCATCGGCCACGGCCTCCATGAAGCCGTCGGCCTGCATGCCCAGCCACGCCAGTCGGTTGTTGCGGCAATCCCAGCTCGCGAGGTGCTCGGGGAGCCGCAGCTCTTCAAGGCCGTCGACGCGTCCGATCCATGTCGGCAGCGGCGTCGGGCCGAAGTCATTGGCGCGGAGCCCGCTGCGCGACTGTTCGAGCGCGGCGAGGAGAGATGCCTTGCCGGCGCCGACGGACGACGTCGCCGTGAAGGCGCTGATATGCAGTGGGGGGATGCGTGAAGGTGACACGATGAAGAAAGGTGTGTACCGAAGACGGCAGCGTGAAAACTGCACAGCCTAACAGCAAGCTCCCGGGGTCGGACGTCAGTGAATGCCGCGGCTGGGCTCGGGCTGGCGGGCCGCGTTGGGTCAGGACGGCGCCGAGTCGGCGGACTCAGCAGGGGCTTTTGCCTTGCCGTTGCTGTACGACCGCGACGCCAGCGCCACCAGGAACAGCACCGGCACGCCCAGCATCGCCGTGCCAATGAAGAAGGCGCTGTAGCCGTGGGCGTCCACGAACGCGCCCGAATAGCCGGCGATGAACTTCGGCAACAGCAGCATCAGTGAACTGAACAGCGCGTACTGCGTGGCCGAATAGCTCACGTTAGTCAGGCTTGAGAGATAGGCGATGAATGCCGCCGAGGCGATGCCTCCGGCCAGGTTGTCGGCCGACACCACGACGACGAGCGCGGTCAGGTCGTGCCCGCGCGTGGCCAGTCCCGCGAAGAGCAGGTTGCTCGCGGCGCTCAGGACGGCGCCGAGCATCAGCACCCGCATCACGCCCAGCCGCATCGACAGCACGCCGCCGACGAAGGCGCCGGCCAGCGTCATGATCACGCCGTAGACCTTGCTGACCGTGGCAACCTCGTCCTTGGTGAACCCCATGTCGACGTAGAACGGATTGGCCATGATGCCCATCACCACGTCGCTGATCCGGTAGATGGCGATCAGCGACAGGATCAGCACCGCTTGCCACCGGTAGCGGCGGATGAAGTCGGCGAAGGGTTCGATCAGCACGCTCTCCAGCCATTCGCCGACGCTCTTCGGCTGCGGCAGCACGGCGCGCACGGGCTCGGGCGAAAGGAGCACAGTGATCACGCCCACGGCCATGGACCCGGCCATCACGAGATAGGCGAACTTCCACGCCGCGTTCTGGTAGCCGGTGATGCCGGACACCTCGGCCCACGCTGCGACCCACAGGACGCCCGCGCCCGCCCAGATCATCGCGAGCCGGTAACCGGTCTGGTAGGCCGCCGCCAGCGCGGCCTGCTTGCGCGTCGCCGCGGATTCGATACGGAAGGCATCGAGCGCGATGTCTTGCGTGGCGGAGGCGAAGGCGACCAGCAGCGCGCACCAGACCAGCGGCGGCAGGCCGTCGCGCGGATCGTTGAAGGCCATGCCGCAAAGCCCGGCGATCACGGCCATCTGCGCCAGCAGGAGCCAACCCCGTCGCCGCCCGAGCAGCGTGGTCAGCGGAGGGATGGGCAGTCGGTCGACCAGAGGCGCCCAGACCCACTTGAAGCCGTAGGCCAAGCCGACCCAGCTCAGGAAACCGATCGTGGTGCGGTCGACGCCGGCCTCCCGCAGGCGAAAGCTCAGCGTGCCCAGCACCAGCAGCAAGGGCAGGCCGGCAGAGAAGCCCAGCGCCAGCATGCGCAGGGTGGCGGGTTCAAGGTAGACCTTGAGCGCGTCGCGCCAGGGCGGGGAAGGAGAGGCTTCGGCAGCCGGTGGTGCGGACATGGAGAGGTGTCGTTGAGGCCTCTCATTATTCCCGCATGTCTCGCGCAGGCGACGGTCCGGCTCTTGGCAAACGCTGGCATACGGTTTGCAAGGCATCTTGTACACAAGACAGGACGCTTAACGATGGTGCATGAAGATGGCTTGCCCGAAGGCAAGACCAAGGATCCGCAGACCAACGAGATCGCCGCGCGGGCGTGGATCACGCGCCTCGACACGCCGCTGCACGGTGCAGACACCGGCCCGCTGTCCGGCCTGTGCTTTGCGGTCAAGGACAACATCGACGTGGCCGGCGTGCCCACCACGGCGGCGTGCCCCGCCTTCGAGCGGACGCCGACCGCACACGCCCAGGCGGTGCAGCGTCTGCTCGATGCCGGTGCAGCGGTGCTCGGAAAGACCAATCTGGACCAGTTCGCCTGCGGGCTGAGTGGCACGCGCTCGCCCTACGGTGCGGTGCCGAACAGCTTCAATGCGCGCTATGTGTCGGGCGGATCGAGCTCCGGCTCGGCCTATGTCGTGGCGACGGGGCAGGTCGATTTCGCGCTCGGCACCGACACCGCCGGCTCCGGACGTGTGCCGGCGGGGCTCAACAACATCGTCGGCATCAAGCCGTCGCGCGGCCTCGTCAGCGCGCGCGGCGTGGTGCCTGCGGCGCAGAGTGTGGATTGCGTGTCGATATTCGCCCGCACGGTGGAAGTCGCTGCCCGCGTGCTGCAGGCGGCGATGGGCTTCGATTCGGAAGACCCCTATTCGCGCGACCTCGCGCTGATGACGCAGCCGCTGCCGAGAAGCTTTCGCTTCGGCGTTCCGTCGAAGCTCCGGTTCTTCGGCGATGCCCTGTCCGCCAAGGCCTTCGCCCGCGCCGTCGAACAGATGAAGGCGCTCGGCGGCACGCCCGTCGAGATCGACTATGCGCCGCTGGCCGAGGCCGCAGCGCTGCTCTATGACAGCGCCCTGGTGGCCGAACGCTACGCAGCCGTCCGCGACTTCTTCGACGCCCACGAGGCCGAGGTGATCGAGCCCGTGCGCGGCATCATCGCCCAGGGACGGCGCTACAGCGCGGCCGACTATGTCGATGCACGCGTGAAGCTGCAGGCGCTGGGCCAACGCGCCGCCGCCATCTGGAACGACATCGACGTCCTGATGGTGCCGACCGCGCCGACGCACTACACGATCGAAGCGATGCGGGCCGATCCGGTCGGCCTCAACCGCAACTTCGGCGAATACACCAACTTCGTGAATCTGCTCGACTACGCAGCGATCTCGGTGCCGTCGAGCATGCGGGAGGATGGCCTGCCATTCGGCATCACCTTGATCGGCCGCTGCGGCAGCGACTTCCAGCTTGCCGAGCTCGGCCAGCGCTTTCACCATGCCACGGTCCTGCCGCTGGGCGCGACCGACGAGCCGATGCCGGTGCCCGCGCCGCTGCCGCTCGTTGCGCAGCCGGCTGTGACCAAGGTGGCGGTCGTCGGTGCCCATTTGTCGGGCATGCCGCTCAACGGCCAGTTGACCGAAAGGGGCGCTCGCCTGCTGCACGCCACGTACACGGCGCCCGAATACCGCCTCTTTGCGCTGCCCGGCACGGTACCGCCGAAGCCCGGCCTCCTGCGCGTGCCGTCCGGCGAAGGCGCAGCGATCGCTGTCGAAATCTGGGAGATGCCGCTCGCGCAGTACGGCGGCTTCGTTGCGCTCATTCCGGCGCCGCTGGGCATCGGAAGTCTCGGGCTCGCCGACGGGAGCAGCGTACAAGGCTTTCTTTGCGAAGCGCTCGCCGTGGCCGATGCCGAGGACGTCACGCACCACGGCGGATGGCGCGCCTACATCGCCTCGCGCGACACCTCTGATTCTCAGGTGCAGCCATGACGCCGGCACAGATCGAAGCCTATGTCGACGCGGCCTCTGCCGCATTGGGGTTGCGGCTGCGCCCCGATCATCGGCCCGGGGTCGTGCGCTACTTCGGGCTCGCCGCGGAGTTCGCCGCGATCGTCGAAGCCGTGCCGCTCGATCCGCATGACGAAGCGGCGGTGAGTTTTGCGCCGGTCTCGCCGAAGGAGAAGGAGGAATGACCGCAGCGGAATTCCTGCGTCGCGATGCATCGGCGATGGCAGCGGCGGTGCGCGCCGGCATGGTCAGCGCGACTGCGCTCGTCCAGGCGAGCCTGGATCGCATCGACGCAACGGACGGACGCGTCAACGCCTTCACGGACGTGGTCCGCGAGCGCGCGCTGCGGCGAGCGGCGCAAGTCGACGCGTCACTGGCATCGGACAAGAGTGCCCGCACGCGCGAGCTGCCGTTGCTTGGCGTGCCTTTCGCGGTGAAGAACCTCTTCGACATCGCCGGCCTCCCGACTCTCGCCGGCTCGAAGATCGAACGCGAGAGCCAACCGGCGCGAGGCGATGCAGCGCTCGTCCGCCGCCTTGAAAGCGCCGGTGCAGTCCTGGTGGGCGCGCTCAACATGGACGAGTACGCCTACGGCTTCACCACGGAAAACAGCCACGTAGGTCCGGCGCGCAATCCGCATGACCTGTCGCGCATTGCCGGCGGTTCGTCGGGTGGGTCCGGCGCGGCCGTTGCGGCAGGGCAGGTGCCACTCTCGCTGGGCTCCGATACCAACGGATCGATCCGCGTGCCGGCGTCGCTGTGTGGCGTCTTCGGACTGAAGCCGACCTTCGGCCGTCTGCCGCGCACCGGCAGCTTTCCCTTCGTGTCGAGCCTCGATCATCTCGGGCCTTTCGCGCGCTCGGTACGCGACTTGGCGCTTTCCTACGATGCGATGCAAGGTCCGGAGCCCTTCGGCCTGCGCGATCCTGGGTGCGCACAGCGCGGCGTGGAACTCACGACGCCCACACTCGCGCGCGGCCTGCAAGGGCTTCGGATCGGCGTACTGGGCGGCTACTTTCGCGAACGTGCGCAGCCCGAGGCGCTGACTGCCGTCGACGCTGTCGCGCAAGCACTGGGCGCGAGCCACACGGTCGAGCTGCCGATGGTCGAAGCCGGACGCGCCGCCGCCTTTCTCATCACCAATGCGGAGGGCGCAGCGCTGCATCTGCCTGACCTCCGTACCCGTCCGCAGGACTTCGAGCCCTTGTCGCGTGATCGCTTCCTCGCCGGTGCGCTGCTGCCCGCGGCTTGGGTTGCGCGTGCACAGCGTGTGCGTCGACGCTATGCCGAACAGGTGGCGCGGCTGTTCGAGCGCTTCGACGTGCTGATTGCCGCTTCGACGCCCTGCGCGGCGACGCCGATCGGCGCCGAGTGGTTCGAGCTCAACGGCCAGCGTCTGCCAGTCCGTCCCAACATGGGTGTGCTGACCCAGCCCATCTCATGCATCGGCCTGCCCGTGTGCGCAGTGCCTGTGTGGGGAGCGCATCCGGATCTGCCCATCGGCGTCCAGGTGATCGCTGCGCCTTGGCGCGAAGACCTCGTCCTGCGGATCGCCGCCGCGCTCGAATCCGCGGGCGTGGCCCAGGCACCCGTCGCGACCTTATGACTCGCCCCCAGGTTGCCCGCACTTCGTGTCGGGCGCCCACCCCCTGCCGGGGGCAATACCAGCGGCCCGGCGAAGCCGGTTCCGCGGTATTCCTGGAGTGGCTCGACGCACTGATTGAGGAAAGTTGTCAATGAATCACCCCATCAACTTGCCCGAGGTGCTGGCTGAAGTCACCGCGGCCTTCGATCGCTACGAAGACGCGCTGGTGAACAACAAGGTCGACGTGCTTGACGAGTTGTTCTGGGACAGCCCGCACACGCTGCGCTATGGCGCCACTGAAAACCTCTACGGCTACAACGAGATCCAGGCCTTCCGCGCATCGCGGCTGTCGCAGGGGCTCGCCCGTGAGGTCTTGCGATCGATCATCACCACCTACGGCCATGACTTCGCCACCGCGAACATCGAATTCCGCCGCGAGGGAAGCACAAAGACGGGGCGCCAGAGCCAGACATGGATGCGCACTGCCCAAGGCTGGCGCGTCGTCGCGGCCCACGTGAGCCTTTTGGGCTGATTTCAGGCCGAAACCGCTGGTACGGTTTATGCACACCATCTTGTATCCAAGACAGGGCAACCAGCCCTCCGACCCCTTTCAACACCTCCAGGAGTCAGCACCATGAGCCAGTTCAATCGCCGCGATTCCCTCAAGTCACTTGCTGCGCTCGCGTCCGCGACCACGCTCGGCGGATGGAGCGCGCTCGCAGGCGCGCAGAAGCCGCTGACCGTCGGCGTGATCTATGTCGGTCCACGCGACGACTACGGCTACAACCAGGCGCACGCGCAAGCAGCGGCGGAGCTCAAGAAGCTGCCTGGCGTCAAACTGGTTGAGGAAGAGAACGTGCCCGAGACGGCGGCCGTGCAGAAGACGATGACGGGGATGATCGCGCAGGACGGTGCGACGCTGCTCTTCCCGACTTCCTTTGGCTACTTCGATCCGCACATCTTGGCGGTCGCGCCCAAGAATCCGGATGTGCGCTTCTCGCACTGCGGCGGTCTCTGGACCGAAGGCAAGCACCCGAAGAACGTCGGCAGCTTCTTCGGCTACATCGACGAGTGCCAATACCTCAACGGCGTGATCGCCGGGCACATGACCAAGAGCAACAAGATCGCCTTCGTCGCTGCCAAGCCCATTCCCCAGGTGCTGCGCAACATCAACGCCTTCACCATGGGCGCGCGCTCGGTCAAGCCGAACATCACCTGCAGCGTGATCTTCACCGGCGACTGGTCGATGGCCGTCAAGGAAGCCGAGGCGACCAACAGCCTCGCCGACCAGGGCTGCGACGTGTTCACGATGCACGTCGATGGCCCCAAGGTGGTGGTCGAGACCGCCGCCAAGCGCGGCAAGATGGTGTGCGGCTATCACGCGAGCCAGGCCAAGCTCGCGCCCAACGCCTACCTGACCGGTGCGGAATGGAACTGGCTGACGGCCTACAAGACCGTCCTCGATGCCGCACAGGCCGGCAAGCCGCATCCGAACTTCCTGCGCGGTGGATTGAAAGAGGGCTACGTGAAGATGTCGCCCTACGGTCCGATGGTGACCGACGCCGCGAAGAAGAACGCCGACGATCTCAAGGCCAAGATGGTCGCGGGCAGCTTCGACATCTTCCAGGGGCCGCTGAAGGACAACAAGGGTGCGGTCGTCATCCCGGCGGGCAAGACGCTCAAGCAGACCGACCTCGAGCTGGAGAAGATGAACTACCTCGTGGAAGGCGTCGTTGGGGCGGTCGGCTGACCCCCAGGTTGGCTCGCTTCGTATAGCCGCCCACCTCATGCGCAACACTCTTCGCGAGATCGCATTGCCAGTGTTCGCCATCGCGGCGGCGCTGTTGCTGTTCGGTGTGTTCGTCTGGTTCGCCGGCGCGAGTCCGCTGGATGTCTGGATCATCCTGTTCAAGGGCGCCTTCGGCGACTGGTTCTCGTGGCAGAACACGCTGCAGCGCGCGGCGCCGCTGATGCTCACGGCGTTGTGCGTCGCGATCCCGGCGCGTGCGGGACTGGTGATCATCGGCGGCGAAGGCGCGCTGGTGCTTGGCGGGCTGGCCTGCGCTGCGCTTCCTTATGTGCTGCCGCTGCCGGCGAACATCGCAGGCACGGTGGCGCTGTGCATTGCGGGCGCGGTGGCCGGTGCGGCATGGATCGCACTCGCGGGTTGGCTGCGTCAGTACCGCGGCATCAACGAAACCATCAGCAGCCTGTTGCTCGCTTATGTGGCGATCGGACTCTTCAAGCATCTGGTCGAAGGTGCGTTGCGTGATCCGGCCAGTCTCAACAAGCCGGCGACGCGATCGCTCGCGGACGGACTGGGGATCGGTGGCATCGGCGGTTCGGATGTGCACTGGGGCCTGGTGATCGGCGTGGTCGCGTGCATCGTGTCGGGGCTGTGGCTGCGCTTAACGGCCTCCGGTTTCTCGGTACGGGTCGTCGGCGGCAATCCGCGGACCGCCCAGTTGGTAGGGCTGCCGGCCAATCGATTGATCCTGGCCGCCTGCGGCCTCGGCGGCGCGTGCGCCGGTGTGGCGGGTGCGGTGGAGGTGGCGGCGGTCCATACGAATGCCAACGCTTCGCTGATCGCAGGCTACGGCTATGCGGGCATCCTTGTGTCCTTCATCGCACGGCACAACCCGGTGGCCGTCATCCCGGTGGCGATCCTCTTCGGAGGCTTCGGCGCCGCCGGCAGCCTGCTGCAGCGCCGGCTGGGGTTGCCCGACGCCTCGGTGCTGGTGCTGCAGGGCATGGCGTTCGTATTGATCCTGGCGAGCGAGGGGCTGCGAATGATCGATTGGAATGCGCTGTTCAGGAACCGTGCGCCGAGGGCTGCGCCGAGCACCGCGCTCGCCAAGGAGATCGCGCAATGACCACCGACCAGTGGATCGCCTTCGTTGCCGCGATCGTCGGCGGCGCGCTGCGCGTCGGCGCGCCGTTCCTGTTCGTCAGCCTGGGCGAATGCCTGACGGAGAAGTCCGGCCGCATCAACCTCGGCCTGGAAGGCGTGCTCGTACTTTCGGCGATGGCGTCGTTTGGCGGCGCGTGGCTGACAGGGTCGGCATGGCTCGGTGTGCTGATCGGCGGCATCGTGGGCGCGATGCTCGCGCTGCTGCACGGCCTGCTGTGTTCGCTCGACCGTGTCAACGATGTCGCGACCGGCATCGCGCTGATGCTGTTCGGCACCGGGCTCGCGTTCTACCTGGGAAAGCCGCTGATCCAACCGCAGGCGCCGCAATTGCCGGCGATTCCGCTGGGCAACTGGAGCGACAACCCGGTCATCCGGGCGGCGCTGCAGGTCAATTCGCTGGTGCCGGTTGGCATCGTGCTGGCAGTGTTGCTGTGGTGGGGCTTCGCGCACACGCGCATCGGATTGCTGGTACGCATGGCAGGAGATTCCGCGAACGCGACACGAGCGCTTGGCTATTCCGTCGCGGGCCTGCGCATCGCGGCCACCACGGCGGGCGGATTCATCGCGGGGCTCGGGGGTGCGTCGCTGACGCTCTTCTATCCGGGTAGCTGGAACGAGGGCATCTCCAGCGGCCAAGGCCTGATCGCGGTGGCGCTCGTGATCTTCGCGCGCTGGAGTCCGCTGCGCTGCATCGGCGCCGCACTGCTCTTCGGCGGTGCCGGCGCGATCGGCCCGGCGCTGCAATCGGTCGGCGTGGGGTGGGGTTACCACCTCTTCAATACCGTGCCCTATGTGCTCACGCTCGTCATCCTCGTACTGACCTGCAAGCCAGGCAGCGTGGCCGTCGGAAGTCCCGGCGAGCTGTCTTCAACACGTTGAGAATCCTTGTGAGCAGACGATCCATGAATGCCGTCGAGCAAGCCACACGCTTCGTTGCGGCGGACCCGTATCCGTGGCCTTACAACGGCGAGCTGCGGCCCGACAACACGGTGCTCATCGTGATCGACATGCAGACGGACTTCTGCGGCAAGGGCGGCTATGTCGATGTGATGGGCTATGACCTGTCGCTGGTCCAGGCGCCCATAGAGCCGATCGCGCGCACGATGGCGCGGCTGCGGCAACTCGGCTTTCACATCATCCACACGCGGGAGGGCCATCGCCCGGATCTCGCCGATCTGCCGCCGAACAAGCGCTGGCGGTCGCGACAGATCGGCGCCAACGGCGTGGGCATCGGCGACGAAGGCCCGTGCGGGCGCATCCTGGTGCGCGGCGAGCCTGGGTGGGAAATCATTCCCGCGCTGGCACCGATGGCCGGCGAGGTGGTGATCGACAAGCCGGGCAAGGGCTCGTTCTACGCGACCGATCTCGAACTTGTCTTGCGCACGCGTGGCATCGAGAACTTGATCCTCGCCGGCATTACGACCGACGTGTGCGTGCACACCACCATGCGCGATGCGAACGATCGCGGCTTCGAATGCTTGCTGTTGTCGGACTGCACGGCCGCGACAGATCATGGCAATCATCTGGCCGCCCTGAAGATGATCACCATGCAGGGTGGCGTGTTCGGCGCGCACGCCAATTCGGCCGCGTTGCTGGACGCCGTGTCGGCCATGTAGAGAAAGGCTCCGAGCATGATCGCCCCCGTCTACCCGATCCCGCCAGCCACAGGCGCGCTGGCGCTCGACACCTACGAACTGACCAAGCGCTTCGGCAGCTTCACGGCCATGGACCATGTGACCATGCACGTCGAGCCAGGCACCGTGCATGCGCTGCTGGGAGAGAACGGCGCTGGCAAGAGCACGCTGGTGAAGTGCGTGGCCGGCTTCCAGCGTGCGGAAGAGGGCAGCATCATGATCGACGGGCGCGAGCAGGACATCGCGAACCCGATCGTCGCGCGGGCGCTCGGCATCGGCATGGTCTACCAGCACTTCACATTGGCACCGGGCATGACGGTTGCGGAAAACCTGTTGCTGGCGGGCGGCAAGACGCCGGCCATGATCGACTGGAAGCGCAAGCGTGCCGAACTGAAGGATTTCCTGGCCACGACGCCCTTCACGCTCGATCTCGACGTGCGGCCTTCGGAACTGGCGGCCGGCGAGAAGCAGAAGCTCGAATTGCTGAAGCAGCTGTATCTGAAGCCGCGCCTGCTGATCCTCGACGAGCCGACTTCGGTGCTGACGCCTCAAGAGGCCGACGAGGTGCTGGGCCACGTGCGCGAGTTCGCGTTGAGCGGGATGTGCACGGTGCTCATCATCACGCACAAGTTCCGCGAGGTGATGGCCTATGCCGACAGCGTGACGGTGCTGCGCCGCGGCAAGGCGGTGCATCACTGCAAGGTGGCCGAGACGAATCCGGCGAGACTTGCGGCGGCCATGATGGGCGAAGGCGAGGCGCCGCCGCCCGAAAGCGACACGGCTGCGCCGTCCGGGCGCGCGTTGCACGCGATGAAGGACACGCCGACGGATGCGCCCGTTGCCTTGCGCATCGACGGATTACGTGCGCAGGGTGATCGGGGAACGCTGGCGGTGCACGACCTGAGCCTGAGCGTGCGGGCCGGGGAAATCCTGGGCGTGGCCGGGGTCTCCGGCAATGGCCAGCGCGAGTTGGTAGAGGCGCTGGTGGGCCAACGGCCGCGCCTCGCGGGCGAAGTCACGGTGATGGGCAAGCCCTATGGTGCGCGGCGTGAGGAGAACCGGCGCCTGAAGGTGCGAAGCCTGCCCGAAGAGCCATTGCGCAATGCTTGCGTGGGCGATCTCAGTGTTTCGGAAAACATGGCCCTGCGCGATTTCGATCAACCGCCGCTGGCGTGGCAGGCGCTCGGCGCGGGAGTGCTGAACTTCCCGCTGTGGCGCAGTCGTGCGCGCGAATGGATCACGGAATACGGCGTCAAGACGCAAGGGGAGGGCGCGCCGATCCGCAGCCTCTCCGGCGGCAACGTTCAGCGGGCGGTGCTGGCGCGGGAGTTGGCGGGCGACATCAACGTGCTGATTGCGGCGAACCCGGTGTTCGGGCTGGACTTCGCGGCGGTGGCGGAGATTCACAGCCGTATCGTGCAGGTGCGGGCGCGGGGTGGTGCGGTTTTGCTGATCAGCGAAGACTTGGATGAACTGCTGGAAATGGCGGACCGGATCGTCGTGATGAGCGAAGGGCGTGTTGTGTTCGAGACGCCTGCTGCTACGGCTGAAAGGCATGTGTTGGGGGCGCATATGGGGGGCGGGGAGCACGCTGTGGTGGCTTCATGAGGCTCCTCCGGGCCTTGCTGCCGTGTTCGTTTGCTTGGGGGGGCCGCCCGGTATGCGGTGCGGGCTGTGCGACCCCGCTGCGCCGGCCCTTCGGGCTTCCTTGCGGTGCTCGCTTCAGGCGGGGTCCGCGCGAAACTCGCTTCGCTCAAACACGCGCGGCCCTGATCCGCCTGAAGCTGCGCTCCTCAGCGGCGCAGAAGGGTCGCACAGCCCGCACCGCACACCGGGCTCCATGGTTGTGCGAGCGATGCGCGCGTCTCGAACGCCAACAGCCTGCGCGTGCATCACGGCGATGGCGGCGGACAGTCAACCCCTTCCCTCCGCCACCCCCAACCCCACTCCATCGAAGGCCCGAAATGCAGGTAGCCGCCACCCCCTTCCCATACGATTTCGATCTCCCGAAAACGGCACTGGTCCTGATCGACATGCAGCGCGATTTCATCGAGCCCGGCGGCTTCGGCGAGACTTTGGGCAACGACGTCTCCCTGCTCGAAGCCATCGTCCCGGCGACGAAGAAGACTCTCGAAGCCTGGCGAGAAGCAGGTGGCCTTGTCGTCCATACCCGCGAGGCACACCGTCCCGACCTCTCCGATTGCCCACCCGCCAAGCGCAATCGCGGCAACCCGAGCTTGCGCATCGGCGACCAAGGCCCCATGGGCCGCATCCTGGTGATGGGGGAGCCGGGCAACCAGATCATCGACGCGCTCGCTCCCATCGAAGGAGAGATCGTCGTCGACAAGCCCGGCAAGGGTGCGTTCTATGCCACGGGCCTGCACGAGATGCTGCGGCGGCGCGGCATCACGCATCTGCTCTTCGGCGGCGTGACCACCGAAGTCTGCGTGCAGACCAGCATGCGCGAGGCCAACGATCGCGGCTACGACTGCCTCCTGCTTGAAGATTGCACCGAAAGCTACTTTCCCGCCTTCAAGGCCGCTGCCGTTGAAATGATTCGCGCGCAGGGTGCAATCGTCGGCTGGACCGCCCCGAGTTCCTCGTTGCTTGCCGCGCTCGGCAAGCACTAACATTGCCCTCGTGTCGACCGTTCGAACCCCTTCCGCGCCAGCCCAGCCCGCTTTGCAGGAGGTAGCGTTCCGCACGCGCGCGGATGAGGTCTACGCGCAGCTCAAGCGCGATGTGGCCGAATTCAGCCTCGTGCCCGGAGACCGCTTCACCGAGAACGAAATCAGCGAACGGCTCGGCGTTTCGCGCACACCGGTGCGGCAGGCGCTCTTCAGGCTCCAGCAGGAAGGCTTCGTCGAAGTGCTGTTTCGCAGCGGCTGGCGCGTGCTGCCTTTCGACTTCGACCAGTTCGAGCAGCTGTACGACCTGCGGATGGTCCTCGAGACCACTGCCGTGCACCGCCTCTGTGAAAGCGACCATCGCGTCGATCGCAGCCTGCTCGACAGCCTCGCCGGCATCTGGCTCGTGCCGGCCGCGCAACGCAGCGCCGACACGGTGCAGGTCGCGCAATGGGACGAGGCCTTTCACTGCTCGCTCGTCGAAGCGGCGGGCAATGGCGAAATGGCGCGCGTCCATCGCGACGTGACAGACCGCATCCGCATCATCCGCAGGCTCGATTTCACCCAGCAGCCGCGCATCGATGCCACCTACGACGAGCACGCCAAGATCCTCAAGGCGATTCGTGCCAATCGCGGCGATCAGGCCGCGATGCTGCTGCGCGCGCACATCGAGACCAGCCAGGCCGAGGTGCGCAAGATCACGCTGCACCAAGTGCACATGGCAAGGCATGCGGGCCGCACACGGCGGCCCGAGCGTTGAGCGCCTGGCGCTCGCCCGTCAGTCCGCGGTGATGCCGCCGCGCTGAACCACCTCGGCCCAGCGCTTTGCATCCTTGCTGATCAGCGTGCCGAACTCCTCGGGCGTCGACGCGGCCGGAACCATGCCCTGCGCCTCGAAGGCCTTCGCGACTTCCGGCTGCTTGAGTACGGCGCCGATTTCCTTGTTGAGTCGCGCGACCACGGCGGGCGGCGTGCCCTTGGGCGCGAGCACGCCGTACCACATGTCGACGTTGCCGCCCTTGATGCCGGATTCGGCGAGCGTCGGCACGTTAGGCAATTGCGGAAGCCGCTTGTCGCTGCCGGTGGCGATGGCCTTGAGCTTGCCGGCCTGGATGTGCTGCAGCGCGACGTGCACCGGCAGGAACATGTAGTCGATGCGGCCGCCCAGCAGATCGGTCACGGCGCCGGCCGTACCCTTGTAGGGGACGTGCAGCATCTCGGCACCGGAGCTCTGCAGCAGCATGGCCATCGACAGATGGTGCGGCGTGCCGACGCCCGGCGTCGCGTAATTCAGCTTGCCCGGGTTGGCCTTGGCTGCAGCAACCATTTCCGCGACCGAGCTGGTCTTTTGCACATTGGGATTGGTGACCAGCAGCAGCGTGCCCCACGACGTGAGGGAAACCGGCGTGAAGTCGGAGACCGGGTCGTAGGCGAGAGACTTGTACAGACTCTTGTTCATCACCAGCGTGTTGACCTGCACCATCAACGTGTAGCCGTCTGGCTTGGCGCGTGCCACCTTTTCGCTGCCGATGTTGCCGCTGGCGCCGGCGATGTTCTCGACGACCACCGGCTGGCCGAGCAATGCCGGCAGCCGCGCCGACAGTTGCCGTGCGACCAGGTCGATGCCGGTGCCGGGCGTGTACGGCACGACCAGCGTGATCGGCTGCTCGGGCCATGCGTGGGCGGCCACTGCGCTGGCGGCCATGAGGAAGGCGCCGAGGAATCGGGTCAGTTTGCGCATGATGTCTCCGTCTTCTTGTTGGAAATCAAAGGTAGGAAGGACGGTTCTTCAGCGCGACGGGGTCGTAGCCGGCGACGCGCTTGTAGTTGTCCGAAATGGCTTGCAGTTCGTCCTGCGTCACGAATTCTTCCAGCCGCTCGAAGCGTCGTCCGCCGGAACGTTCGAAGACCTCGCGAAGGATCGTGTCGGGCGGATTGCTGCGATTGGTGAGCACGACGTTCGTGGTCGCCTTCACGCGGACGCTGTCGTAGTCCTCCAGTGCCGGGTTGCCTATGCCCAGCTTTTTCAGCGCACCTGCGAGATAGCGGGCGTCGATGATGGCCTGGCCGGCACCGTTCGAGCCGCGCGGCACCATGGGATGTGCCGCATCGCCCAGCAACGTGAGGCGCCCGTGCGTCCACCTGGGCAGCGGGTCCTGGTCGACCATCGGGTATTCGAGGATCGCGTCGGAAGAGCGAATCAGCTCCGGCACGTCGAGCCAGTCGAAATGCCAGTTCTCGAAGGCCGGGAGAAAGTCCTCCAGGCGGCCGGGGCGGCTCCAGTCCTGCAGCGCAGGCTTGGGTGCATGGATCTCGGCGACCCAGTTGATGAGCTGGTTGCCTTCGCCGTCCACGTTGTTGCGGATCGGATAGATCACCATCTTCCCCTGGTCGAGCCAGCCCGCCCGGACCATGCTCGCGCCGGAGAGAAACGGCTTGTGCTTCGCGGTGCCGCGCCACATGTTGACGCCCGAGTAGCGCGGCGCGCCTTCATTGGGATAGAACTGCTTGCGCAGCACCGAATGAATGCCGTCGCATCCCACGGCCACGGCGCCGCGCACGCTGGGCAGGGGCGAGCCGTCAGGGGAGGTGAAGCGGGCCGTGACGCCGGTGTCGTCCTGGTCCACGCCCGCGCAGCGGTGGCCGCACACGACGGCATCGGCGCCGAGGCGCTCCAGCGTCGCGGCCAGAAGAACGCTGTGGAGATCGCCGCGATGGATCGAGTATTGCGGCCAGTCGTAGCCCGCCGCGCTCCCGGCCGCTTCCCGAAACGCGAGCTGGCCGTGCGAATTGAAGAAGACCGATTCCTGCGTGCGGACGCCCACGGCATCGAGCGAACTCGACAGGCCGAGTTCGCTCAGTTCGCGCACCGCATGCGGCAACAGGTTGATGCCGACGCCCAGCGGCTTCAGTTCGGGCACTGCCTCGTACACGCGGCAGGCGATGCCGGCCTGGTGCAGGCTCAAGGCCAGGGTCAGGCCGCCGATGCCGGCACCCAGCACGATGACTTCGGTTTGCTTGCTCATATCTCGTCTCGCTCTTCTTGTCCTGCATCAATAAGAAAGTAAGAAAGCGGATTAGATCGAGCCATCGATCATTTGGGAAATTTAGATGTCGTATGGATTTATCATGAAGTCATATGAATATGTCGGTCCGTCAGATGCGCGCTTTTCTGCACGTGGCGCGCATTGGAAATTTCACCCGCGCGGCCGAGCAGGCGCACATGACACAGGCTGGGCTGAGTACCCTGGTGCGCGAGATGGAACGGCAGCTCGGCTGTCGCCTGTTCGACCGCACCACGCGGATGGTGAGCCTGACCTCGGCCGGTCGTCGCCTGCTGCCGGTGGTGGAACGCGTCGTCACCGACCTGGACGACGTCACTTCGCGCCTCGGCATTGAAGGCGATGCGGCGCGGCAGACCTTGCGCATTGCCGCGACGCCGTTGGTGTCGTCGAATCTTCTGCCGCAGGTGTTCCGTCAGTTTCGCCATGACCATCCGTCGGTCAGCTTGCGCCTCTTCGATGCTGACCTGCGTGATGTGGAGGAGATGGTCGTCAACGGCGAGGCGGACATGGGCCTGGGCTTCTTCTTCAAGGCGGCGGCGGGACTGGAGCGCACGCCCGTGGGCCGCTTTCATCTGATGCGGGTGGCGCCTGCAGAATCCGACGAAGCATCTGCGTCCACCGGGACGGTGTCATGGTCGGCGCTGCGATCCGCCGAGCTGCTGGCGCTGCCGCAGAACAATCCGATCCAGAAAGTCATCGACGTTCATCTCGGCGCGATCGGGCGGGCCGATGCGCAGCAACGGCAGTCCTTCAATTTCTTCGGCACGATGATCTCGATGGTCGAGGCCGGCTTCGGTACTGCGGTGATGCCCACCTTCGCGCTTGCGGCGTGTCGCCGCCACCGGGTGAGCACCGACGTGCTGGTCAAGCCCAAGGTGGGCATGGATTTCTTTCGCATCACCAAGCGCGGCGCGTACGAGAGCGAAGCCATGCATTCATTCGGCGAAACGCTCATGAAGGCGCTGCCCGTGCTCTCCCGCTAGGGACTGTTCGCGCTACAGCGTGAAGTCGTAGTCGATCGTGATCGGCGCGTGGTCGCTGAACTTGAGCGTCTTGAAAATCGATTCGTTGCGCGCGAGCTTGGCGAGCTTCGGCGTGGCAAGGTGGTAGTCCAGCCGCCAGCCCACGTTCTTCGCGTAGGCCTGTCCTCGGTTGCTCCACCACGTGTAGGCTTCTTCGGTGGTGTCGGGCCTGAGCATCCGGTAGACGTCGACGAGCCCGGCACCTTCGGCGCCGGTGTCCAGCAGGTTCGTCATCCAGGCGCGTTCTTCCGGCAGGAAGCCACTGTTCTTCTGGTTGCCGCGCCAGTTCTTCAGGTCGATCTCCTTGTGCGCGATATTGATGTCGCCGCACAGCACGAATTCGCGCTCGCGCTTGAGCGCCACGAGATGCGGAAAGAAGCCTTTGAGAAATCGATACTTCGCCGCCTGCCGCTCTTCGCCCGATGAGCCGCTCGGGAAATAGCAACTGATGACTGACAGCTTGCGTTTCGGCGTATCGAAACGCAGTTCAAGGTAGCGGCCCTCGGCGTCGAACTCGCGATCGCCCCAGCCCACGATGACGTCGCTGGGCGCATGCTTCGTGTAGATCGCAGTGCCCGCATAGCCTTTTTTCTCTGCGAAATGAAAGTGGCCTTTCAGCCCCGCCATTTCTTCGAAGCGGCCCTCGATGTCGCTCGCCTGGACGCGGATTTCCTGCATGCAAATACAATCCGGCGCCAGTTCGGCCACCCAGTCGGCAACGCCTTTGGTGGCAGCCGATCGCAGGCCGTTGAGGTTGAGGCTGGTCAGTTTGAACACGAGGACATTCCCTATGGCTGGAGAGATTGAAGAGGGCAGCGCGCTCGCACAGGAGTTTGTGCAGTTCGCTCTGGAGTCGGGGGTGCTGCGCTTCGGCCAGTTCAAGACCAAGGCCGGTCGCATGAGCCCCTATTTCTTCAACGCGGGCCTGTTCGACGACGGCGCCAAGCTCGCGAGGCTCGCCGGATTCTATGCAGACCGCCTGATCGCCAGCGGGCTGGAATTCGACATGATCTTTGGCCCGGCCTACAAGGGCATCCCACTGGGTGCCACAGTGGCTGCCGAACTCGCTCGCCGCGGGCGCAACGTGCCGTTCGCCTACAACCGCAAGGAAGCCAAGGACCACGGCGAGGGCGGCTCGCTGGTCGGCGCGCCGCTCAAGGGCCGCGTGCTGATCGTGGACGACGTGATGTCCGCCGGCACCGCGGTGCGCGAATCCATTGCCGCCATCCAGAACGCTGGCGCCACCCCGCATGCGGTGGCCATCGCCCTCGATCGCCAGGAGATGGCGACCGAAAACGGTCAGGACGTGGCGCACAGCGCCGTGCAATATGTCCGTAATCAACTGGGCCTGCACGTGATTGCGATCGCAACGCTTGACGACTTGTTACAGTACCTCTCAGGCCGTGCCGACGACGAACTGGGCGCCCATCACCAGGCGGTGCTGGCATACAGGACTCGTTACGGCGCAAGCTGATTCAACCCGCCTGAAGGACTCACGTTGGCGAGAACCTACGCACTGATTGGATTCCTGGCGCTCACGCTGGTCGTTGCCGGCGAAATCCGCGCGCAACAAGCCGGCGCAGCGCGCCCGCCGGGCGGCGCTGCCGGGGGCGCATCCAGCAGCGCCGGCATCTACAGTTGCGTCGACGCGCGGGGCCACACCATCACCGCCGACCGACCCATTCCCGATTGCATCGACCGGGAGCAGCGCGAGCTGAACCCCAGTGGCACGATACGGCGCAAGGTCGAACCTACGTACACGCCGCGTGAACAGGCCGAGCGCGAAGAGCGCGAACGCCAGGCGCAGTTGCAGGCGTCGCGCCAGATCGAAGAGCGGCGGCGCGAACGTGCGTTGCTGATCCGCTATCCCAACGCCGCTGCGCACGACCGCGAACGCGCCGAAGCGCTGGTGCAGATCGATGCGGTGATTCAGGCGGCCAAGAAGCGCCTTGGCGAGCTGGCCGAGGAGCGCAAGCGGATCGACGAGGAGCTCGAGTTCTACAAGGGCGACCCGGCCAAGGCGCCGGGCTCGGTCCGCCGCAAGGCCGACGACAACGCCAGAAGCGCCGAGGTGCAGAACAGGTTCATCGCGGAGCAGGAAGACGAAAAGAAGCGCGTCAACGCGCGCTTCGATGAAGAACAGGTGCGCCTCAAGCCTTTGTGGGCTGGGAAGTAGCTCGCCCCCAGGTTGGCTCACTTCGTGTAGCCGCCCACCCCCTGCCGGGGGCAACACCGGCGGCCCGGCAAAGCCGGTTCCGCGGTGTTTCGCGAAGGGCGGCCGCGCTTCGCGGGCCGCTGGCGCGCCATCAGCCCAGTTTGGCTTTCAGGAGGGCGTTGACTTGGGCGGGGTTGGCTTTGCCTTGGCTGGCCTTCATGACTTGGCCGACGAGGGCGTTGAAGGCCTTGTCCTTGCCGGCGCGGTATTCGTCGATGTTTTTCTGGTTGGTGGCCAGGACGCCATCGATGATCTTTTCCAGCGCGCCGGTGTCGCTCATCTGCTTGAGGCCCTTGGCTTCGATCACTGCATCGGCGTCCTGGCCTTCGCCGGTCCAGAGTGCGTCGAAGACCTGGCGCGCTGCGTTGTTCGACACGGTGCCGTCGCTGATGCGTTGGATCAGTTTCGCGAGTTGTGCCGCGCCCACGGGCGCTTCGGTGATCGCGATGTCCTGCAGGTTCAGGCGCCGCGCGATTTCGCCGGTGATCCAATTGCTGGCCAGCTTGGGTGCGGCGCCGGCGCTTACTGCATCGTCGAAATAGCGTGCCAGCGCGGGGCTCTGGGTGAGCTGCGTGGCGTCGTACTCGGACAGGGCGTGCGCCTGCACATAGCGCTCGGCCATCGCGCGCGGCAGTTCGGGCATCTGGGCGCGAACGCGCTCGATCCATTCGGCGGCGATCGCCAGCGGCGGCAAGTCCGGATCGGGGAAGTAGCGGTAGTCGGCCGCGTCTTCCTTGGTCCGCATGGCGCGCGTTTCGCCAGTGTCGGGGTCGAACAGCACCGTCGCCTGCTGGATCTCGCGGCCATCCTCGATCTCGTCGATCTGCCAGCGGATCTCGTAGTCGATCGCCTGCTGCATGAACTTGAAGCTGTTGAGGTTCTTGATCTCGCGGCGGGTGCCCAGAGGGTCGCCGGGCTTGCGCACCGACACGTTGGCGTCGCAGCGGAAACTGCCTTCCTGCATGTTGCCGTCGCAGATGCCGATCCACGTGACGAGCTTGTGCAGTTCGCGCGCGTAGGCGACGGCCTCGGCGGTCGAGCGCATGTCGGGTTCGGTCACGATTTCCAGCAGCGGCGTGCCGGCGCGGTTCAGGTCGATGCCCGACTGGCCGATGAAATCCTCGTGCAGCGACTTGCCCGCGTCTTCCTCGAGGTGCGCGCGCACCAGTCGCACGGTCTTCTTCTCGTCGCCGAGGAAGAAACTCACCGAGCCGCCCTGCACGACCGGAATCTCGAACTGGCTGATCTGGTAGCCCTTCGGCAGGTCGGGATAGAAGTAGTTCTTGCGCGCAAACACGCTGCGCGGCGCAATGTGCGAGCCGAGCGCGAGGCCGAGCTTGATGGCGCGTTCGACGGCGCCCTTGTTCATTACCGGCAGCGTGCCGGGCAGTGCCAGATCGACCGCGCAGGCCTGTGTGTTCGGCTCGGCGCCGAAGGCGGTCGATGCGCGGCTGAAGATCTTGGATGCGGTGGACAACTGCGCGTGGGTCTCGAAGCCGATGATGACTTCATAGCCACGAACCAGCGGGCCTGTCGGACGTCCGCTCTGCGCGGCCTCGAAAGTGTTGATTTCGCTCATGTCAATTTTTCGCCATCAATAGCCGGCCGGCGCGCGCTGGTGCCAGTCGGTGGCCTGCTGAAAGCGGTGTGCCGCGTTGAGCAGACGGGCTTCGTCGCAGTAGTTGCCGATCAATTGCACCCCGACAGGCATGCCGCCGTCGAAGCCGGCCGGCACGCTCATGCCGGGCAGGCCGGCGAGCGACGCCGGCAACGTGAAGATGTCCGCGAGGTAGTCCGCCACTGGGTCACCGCCGTGCTCACCAAGCTTCCATGCCACCGTGGGTGCCGCGGGGCCGGCGATGAGGTCGCACTGGCTGAAGGCCTCCTGGAAATCGTCCGCGATCATGCGGCGCACCTTCTGGGCTTGCAGGTAGTAGGCGTCGTAATAGCCGTGGGACAGCACGTAGGTGCCGATCATGATGCGGCGCTTGACCTCGTCGCCGAAGCCTTCCTCGCGTGTCTTGCCGTACATGTCGGCGAGGTCGCGATAGTCCTTCGCGCGATGGCCGAACTTGACGCCATCGAATCGGCTCAGGTTGCTCGACGCTTCAGCAGCCGCAATGATGTAGTACACGGGAATCGACAGTTCGGTGCGCGGCAGCGTGATCTCTACGCGGCGGGCGCCGAGCTTTTCATATTCGGCAAGTGCCGCATCGACCGCGGCGCGCACGCCAGGGGCAACGCCCTCGCCGAAGAACTCCTTGGGTACGCCGATGCGAAGGCCTTCGAGCGATTCGCCCAGACGGCGCGAAAAATCTTCCGGGGGGCGGTCGAGCGATGTCGAATCGCGGTCCGGGTCAGGGGCGCACATGGCCGAGAGCAGCAGCGCGCAGTCCTCGGCCGATCGAGCCATCGGGCCCGCCTGGTCGAGGCTCGAGGCGAACGCGACCATGCCGTAGCGCGAAGCGCGTCCGTAGGTCGGCTTGATGCCGGTCACGCCGCAGAACGAGGCCGGCTGGCGGATCGAGCCGCCCGTGTCGGTGCCGGTCGCGGCGGGTGCCAGTCGCGCCGCGACCACGGCGGCGCTGCCGCCGGACGAGCCGCCTGGAATGCGCGTGGGATCCCAGGGATTGCGTACCGGCACCGCGTGGTCGAAGCCCACGGCGGGCACGGCCACGTTCTCGTTGGCCGAGCCCATCGCGAATTCGTCGCAGCTCAGCTTGCCGAGCGTCACGGCGCCCGCGTCTGCGAGGCGCTGCACGACAGTGGCGTCAAACGGCGATCGGTAACCGGCGAGGATGCGCGACCCCGCGCTGGTCGGCAGGTCGGCGGTGACGAAGATGTCCTTGTGCGCGATCGGCACGCCGGTCAATGCGGCGGCCTGGCCGGCGGCGATCTTCACGTCGGCCGCGCGGGCCTGGGTCAAGGTCAGGTCTTCGTCGATGGCGATGAAGGCACCCAGCTCCTTGTGTTGCCGGATGCGGGTCAGCTGGTGCTTGGCGGCTTCCACGGCCGACACCTTGCGTTCGCGCAGCGCCTTGGCGAGTTCCGTCACGCTCAATTGATGCAGTTCGCCGCTCATTCGATCACCTTCGGGACCAGGAACAGACCGTTCTCGACTGCCGGCGCGCTGCGCTGGTTGGCTTCGCGGTTGTCGGGCTCGGTGACGGCGTCTTCGGCAAGACGGAGGGTCACGTCCTCGATCGTGGCGACCGGATGGGCGAGCGGCTCGATGCCGGTAGTGTCGACGGCACGCATTTGTTCGACGAGGTCGAAAAAGCCGTTGATCTGGCCGCGCATGCGCTCGCTTTCATCGGGGGCCAGCTGGAGCCGGGCGAGCGACGCGATGCGCGCGATATCGGAAGAAGTGAGGGACATCGGAGAAAAGAAGCCTTGGCGAACGTGAAAACGAGGCCCCTGGCACGCTGAAAAGGTGCGCCGAAACGCTGGGAGCGTCAAGGGATTCGGTTATTATCCCGCCTTTGCCGCAACCCCCGCGAACGCGACGGCATTTGCCGCAAAACCGTTTCAAACCACCCCCGTCAAACGACCCAGCAAGAGGGCGACGGCGTGCCGACGCGCATGCCGTGCTCCAGAGGATTCCACAATGTTTGGAGCTTTCCGTCGGTACTTTTCTACCGACCTCGCGATCGACCTCGGCACCGCCAACACCCTGATCTTTGCTCGCAACAAGGGCATCGTCCTGGACGAACCCTCGGTTGTCGCCATCCGCCATGAAGGCGGTCCGCACGGCAAGAAGGTGATCCAGGCCGTGGGTCGCGAAGCCAAGGCCATGCTCGGCAAGGTGCCCGGGAACATCGAAGCCATCCGTCCCATGAAGGACGGCGTGATCGCCGATTTCGTGATCACCGAGCAGATGATCAAGCAGTTCATCAAGATGGTGCACCCGCGTTCGCTGCTCACGCCCAGCCCGCGCATCATCATCTGCGTACCCTGCGGTTCCACCCAGGTCGAGCGCCGCGCCATCAAGGACGCGGCCGAAGCGGCAGGCGCGACCTCGGTCTACCTCATCGAAGAACCCATGGCCGCCGCGATCGGTGCCGGCCTGCCGGTTTCCGAAGCCAGCGGCTCGATGGTTGTCGACATCGGCGGCGGCACGACCGAAGTCGGCGTGATCTCGCTGGGCGGCATGGTCTACAAGGGCAGCGTCCGCGTCGGCGGCGACCGCTTCGACGAGGCCATCATCAACTACATCCGCCGCAACTACGGCATGCTGATCGGCGAACCGACGGCCGAAGTCATCAAGAAGAGCATCGGCTCCGCTTTCCCGGGCTCCGAAGTCAAGGAAATGGAAGTCAAGGGCCGCAACCTGAGCGAAGGCGTGCCGCGCAGCTTCACCATCAGCAGCAACGAAGTGCTGGAAGCGCTGACCGACCCGCTCAACAACATCGTGTCCGCCGTCAAGAACGCCCTCGAGCAAACACCTCCCGAACTGGGTGCCGACATTGCTGAACGCGGAATGATGCTCACCGGCGGCGGCGCGCTCTTGCGCGACCTCGACCGGCTGCTGGCCGAGGAAACCGGCCTGCCAGTGCTCGTGGCCGAAGATCCGCTGACTTGCGTGGTGCGAGGCTGCGGCATCGCGCTGGAGCGCATGGACCGGCTCGGAAGCATCTTTACCAGCGAATAATGCAGCTGTTGCGCAAATGGCCGGCCCGCGTCGTCTGCGCAGGGCCGGCTTTTTCAATTTAAGGCACTCCTCTCGTCATGCCGCTCGGGACGCTCGATCGCACCGCGCCACCCTTGTTCAACCAGGGGCCTTCGGCGCTCAGCAAGCTGATTTTCTTCAGCGCGCTCGCGCTGTTCCTGATGGTGGCCGACGCACGCTTCAACATCGTCCAGCCGGTGCGTACAGCGATCGGCGCGGTGCTCTATCCCATCCAGTGGCTCGCGCTGAAGCCGGTGCAGCTCATCGCGGGCGGCGGGCGCTATCTCGAAGATCTGCAAGCCGCGCAATCCAATGAGGCAGACGCGCGCAAGGCGCTCGCGCTGCAGTCCGAACGGGCGAGCCAGGCCGATACGCTCGCGAAGGAAAACGCCCGGCTGCGCGCGATGCTCGAACTGCGCCAGACGACCCAGACCCCCGGAAGGGTGGCCGAGGTGCTCTACGACACGGCCGACCCCTATACCCGCAAGCTTGTCATCGACCAGGGCCTCAACAGCGGCATCGCGGCCGGCTCGCCGGTGATCGACGAGAACGGCGTGCTCGGGCAGGTCACCCAGGTGCTGCCGTTCACGAGCGAGGTCACGCTCGTGATCGATCGCGACCTTTCCATCCCCGTGCAGAACACGCGCACCGGCGCCCGCAGCGTGGCTTTCGGCGACGCCAGCGCTCATGGCGCCGGGCTTGAATTGCGTTTCATCGCTGCGAATGCGGATATCCAGGAAGGCGACATCCTGACGACCAGCGGCGTCGACGGCGTCTATCCGCCCGGCTTGCCGGTCGCGAAGATCGATCGCATCGAGCGCCGCGCTGAATCCGCCTTCGCGCGCATCCACAGCGAGCCCCTGGGCCACGTGACGGCGGCGCGCTACGTGCTCGTACTGGCGCCGACCGGCACACCGCCCTTGCCGCGGCCCGCCCCATCTGCGCCCGCGGCGGCCGCCGCCAAGAAGAAGGCCGACAAGGCGGACGCCAAGGCAGATGCCAAGGCGGACAAGGGCGACAAGAAAGAGAGGCGCACCCGATGATCATGCGTCCCGGACAACAGCAGCTGCTGCTGCCCGTCAGCCCTTTCTTCATGTGGACGAGCCTCATCGTTGCGCTGTTGCTCAACATGGTGCCGATCGGCCGAGCTGCGTGGACCCCCGACCTGCTGGCGCTGGTGATTGTGTTCTGGAGCGTCCATCAGCCCGCCCGCATCGGCATCGGTGCCGCCTTCGTGTTCGGCCTGCTGATGGATGTGCATCAGGCGGCCATGCTCGGCCAGCATGCGTTGTCATACACGACGCTCGGCTTCTTCGCGATCATGATCCACCGTCGGCTGCTGTGGTTTCCGGTGATCTCGCAGGCCTTGCAGGTGCTGCCATTGTTCGCGGTATCGCACCTCATCGAGCTTGCGATCCGGATGATCGGCGGCGGCGTGTTCCCCGGCTGGTCGCTGCTGATCGCCCCGGTCATTGAGGCGGTGCTGTGGCCGCTGGTGAGCCTCGCGCTGCTGGCACCGCAGCGCCGAGCGCCGGAACCAGATGCCAATCGGCCACTCTAGATGAGGCCGCCAGAGCGCGTAAACGATGAGGTGAGCATTTGCTTCCATCGTTCGTCCCATCTAAGCTGACCCTGTCATGACCGAAATCCGCAATGTCGCCGCCGACCTCTCGCGCTTCAAGCGCCGGGTGATCGTGATCGGCCTCGTCGTCCTGACGTGTTTCGGACTGTTGTGCATGCGGCTGGTCTATCTGCAGGTCGTGCGCCATGAAGATCTCGCGGAGCAGGCCGAGAGCAATCGGACGGCCATCGTGCCCGTGGTACCGAATCGCGGCCTGATCCTGGATCGCAACGGGATCGTGCTGGCTTCGAACTATTCAGCCTATACGCTCGAAATCACGCCGTCGAAGGTCGACAGCCTCGAGGAAACCATCGACAGCCTTGCCGAAGTTCTCGAGATCTCGCCGCGCGATCGCCGTCGTTTCAAACGCCTGCGCGAGGATTCACGCAGTTTCGACTCCGTTCCGATCCGCACCCGGCTGAGCGACGAGGAAGTCGCCCGGTTCGCCGCGCAACGCTATCGCTTCCCCGGCGTCGAAATCAAGGCGCGGCTCTTCCGAAACTATCCGAACGGCGAACTGGCGAGCCATGTGCTCGGCTACATCGGCCGCATCAACCAAGCCGAGAAGGCGGCCATGGACGATTGGGAAGACGAGGACTTGGCCAACTACAAGGGCACGGAGTACATCGGCAAGCTCGGCATCGAGCAGAGCTACGAAAAGACGCTGCACGGTCAGACCGGTGTGGAGCAGATGGAAACATCGGCCGGCGGCCGCGCAGTGCGTCGCCTTGCGGCGCACCCGGCCACGCCGGGCAATACCGTCATGCTCTCGATCGACATCAAGCTGCAGAAGCTGGTGGAGGAAATGTTCGGCGACCGGCGCGGCGCGCTTGTCGCGATCGATCCCAGGACGGGCGAGATCCTGGCCTTCGTGAGCAAGCCCACCTTCGATCCGAACCTTTTCGTCGAAGGCATCGATTCCGAAAGCTGGAAGGAACTCAGCGAGTCGATCGACAAGCCGCTGCTCAATCGCGCATTGCGAGGCACCTATCCGCCGGGCTCGACCTACAAGCCGTTCATGGCGCTGGCCGCACTGCAGACCGGCAAACGCGGACCGAGCGTGGTGGTTAACGACCCGGGGTATTTCAATTTCGGCGGACACCGGTTCGGCAGCCCCGAGGGCTATCTCGGCGGCGTCGACATGCGTCGTGCGATCCAGCTGTCGAGCAACATCTACTTCTATTCGCTAGCCAACGAAATGGGCGTGGACCTGATCCACGACTCGATGAAGCCGCTGGGCTTCGGCCAGATCACCGGCATCGACATCGGCGGCGAGGTGCGCGGCGTGTTGCCCAGCACCGAGTGGAAGCGCAATACCTACAAGCGCCCGGAGCAGAAGAAGTGGTACGCGGGCGAAACCATCTCGTTGGGCATCGGCCAGGGCTACAACGCCTTCACGATGTTGCAGTTGGCGCAGGCCACGTCGATCGTGGCCAACGGCGGCATGAAGCACAAACCGCATCTGGCGCTTGCCGTTCGGGACACGGTGACCGGACAGGTCAATCCCGTCGAGCAGCCGCCTGCCGAAAACCTTGGGCTGACGAGCGCCAATATCGGGGTGGTGCGCGACGGCCTGGTTGCCGTCGTGACTGCCGGCACTGCACGGGGTGTGTTTGCCGGCGCGGGCTACCAGGCCGCCGGCAAGACCGGTACCGCTCAGGCGATGACCCAGGCGCAGAACACCAAGTACAACGCCAAGGCTCTCGAAGAGCACCAGCGCGATCACGCGCTCTTCATGGCTTTTGCACCAGTGAACGATCCGAAGATCGCGGTGGCGGTCGTTGTCGAAAACGCGGGCTGGGGCGCTGGCGCCGCGGCGCCGATCGCGCGCCGCGTATTCGACTACTGGCTGATGAACCAGTATCCCAGCGAGGCCGACCTGGCCGCCATCCAGACGGGCAAGGCCGCTGCGCCGATCGGCAAGCCGCGCGTCGCCAGCGAAGTGGCCTGGCCTTCGGATGCAACGCCCGCAGCGGCGTCGGCTGCACCCTGAACGAAAACCCGCTGGCGCGCGGGCAGGGTCAGCGTAGAAAGGCGTCATACGCGGTCTTCAGGATCAGTGCGCCCACCACGACGATGAACACCTTCCGGACGAAGCCGGCCCCGTGCCTGATCGCGACGCGGGCGCCGATCACACTCCCGGCGACGTTCGCGACTGCCATCACCAGCCCATAGCGCCACAGCACGTGGCCCTTGAGCCCGAGCAGCAGCAGCGCGCCGAGGTTGGTCATGGTGTTGAGCAGCTTGGCCGACGCGGCGGCGTTCAGGAAGTCGTAGCCCAGCCAGCGCACGAACAGGAACACGAAAAAGCTCCCGGTGCCGGGTCCGAAGAAGCCGTCGTATATCCCGAGCGCGAAGCCGATCAGCGCCGTCGCAGCAAGCTCTGCACGGCCGCTGAACTGCGGCGCATGGTGATGGCCCATGTCCTTGCGTGCGAGGGTGTAGACCAGCAGCACGACAAGGATGACTGGTAGCAGCTTTCGGAGGAAGTCGCCCGGCACCACGGTCACGCCCCACGCTCCGACCAGCGCGCCCGAAAAGGCGAGGGCGGCGGCGGGCAACAAGGTGCGCCAGCGCAGGCCGACGCGATGGTGGAACTGTGCGGTGGCGGCGGCGGTGCCCCAGACCGAGGCGCTCTTGTTGGTGCCCAGCAACGTCGCCGGTGCCGCGCCGGGAAGCACGCTGAACAGCACCGGCACCAGGATCAGTCCGCCTCCCCCTACGATCGAATCCACGAAGCCCGCGAACAGCGAAGCGAGGGTCAGCACCAGAATTTCCATGGGGAGAAATTGTCCCACCCGGTTTTTGCTATCGATCTTGTAGCAAGACCGTGCGAATTCAGGCCGTGGTGCAGGCTTTGCCGCCGCAAAAAGAAAAGGCGCCGACCAGCGGCGCCTTGTTCAAAAAAACGGCATCTCGTGCGGATGCCTTTTGTCGATTGTTCTGATTCTTGGAAAGATGTCTCCTCGGTCCCCCGCGCAGCGGGCAGGCCCGTTTGCGAGTGCCGAGACTTTATTCGGCGCACCGCCGCAGTGCATCGGGGATTACCCGTCAAACTGCAACAACTGGAAACACGGAAAGGTCAAACTTCGGCTTCGCGCACCCAGGCGGCCGCCTTCTCCGCCATCATCAGGGTAGGGCTGTTGGTGTTGCCGCTGGTGATGGTCGGCATGGCGCCGGCGTCGACCACACGCAAGCCCGCGATGGCGCGCACGCGCAGGCGGGCGTCGAGCACCGCCATCGGGTCGTCGTCGCGGCCCATTTTCGTGGTGCCCACCGGGTGAAAGATGGTGGTCGCGATGTCGCCGGCGAGCCGCGCCAGTTCTTCGTCGCTCTGGTACTGCGCGCCCGGCTTCCATTCCTCGGGTCTGTATTTCGCCAACGCGGGCTGCGATGCGATCCGGCGCGTCACCCGCAGCGAATCGGCCGCGACCTTGCGGTCTTCGTCGGTGCTCAGGTAGTTGGGCGCGATGGCCGGCGCATCCTCGAAGCGAGGGCTCTTGATACGCACGCTGCCGCGACTGGTCGGGTTGAGGTTGCAAACGCTCGCGGTGAAGGCCGGAAAGCTGTGCAGCGGCTCACCAAAGGCGTCGAGCGAAAGCGGCTGCACGTGGTACTCGAGATTCGGCCATTCGTACGCTGGCGAGCTGCGCGTGAAGGCGCCGAGTTGCGAAGGCGCCATGCTCATCGGGCCGCTGCGCTTGAAGAGATATTCCATCCCGATCTTCGCCTTGCCGTAGAGCGAAGAGGCCAGCACATTGAGCGTCGGCGCATTCTTGATCTTGTAGACCGCGCGGATCTGGAGGTGGTCCTGCAGATTCGCGCCAACGCCGGGTGCGTCGAGCATCACATCGATGCCATGCTGGCGCAGCAGGTCCGCCGGCCCGACGCCCGAGAGTTGCAGGATCTGCGGCGAGCCGATGCTGCCGGCGCAAAGGATCACTTCGCGCGTCGCATGGGCGATCACCATTTCGTTCCCGTCCCACACCCGCACGCCGGTACAGCGGCGGCTGCCGTCGGCGTGGGTTTCGAAGAGCAGGCGCGACACCTGCGCACCCGTCCAGAGTTCGAAATTCGGGCGCCCATAGCAGGTCGGTCGCAGGAACGCCTTGGCGGTGTTCCAGCGCCAGCCGTCTTTCTGGTTGACCTGGAAGTACCCCACGCCTTCATTGCTGCCGCGGTTGAAATCGGTGCTGTGCGGCACGCCCGCCTGCACGGCGGCTTCGGCAAAAGCGTCGAGGATGTCCCAGCGCAGGCGCTGCTTCTCGACCCGCCACTCGCCGCCGGCGCCGTGAAGCTCGTCGGCGCCGAGGTAGTAGTCCTCGTGCTTCTTGAACGCAGGCAGCACATGGCTCCACCGCCATTCGTCGTCGCCCGTGATGCGCGCCCACTGGTCGTAGTCACGCGACTGGCCGCGCATGTAGATCATCCCGTTGATGCTCGAGGAACCGCCCAGCGTCTTGCCGCGCGGATAGCGCAGCGTGCGGCCATTGAGCCCAGCGTCCGGCTCGGTGCTGTAGAGCCAGTCGGTGCGCGGATTCCCGATGCAATACAAGTACCCGACCGGGATGTGGATCCAGTGGTAGTCGTCCCTTCGGCCCGCCTCTATGAGTAGCACGCGGCGTTGCTTGTTGGCGCTCAGGCGATTGGCCATCAGCGAGCCGGCGGTGCCGGCGCCGATGATGATGTAGTCGAAGGTGGTGTCGCTCATCCGCGTCTTTGAGATCTATTTCGCCGTCGGCATCACGAACTCGGCGCCCTTGCCGATGCTCTCCGGCCAGCGCTGCATGATCGACTTCTGCTTGGTATAGAAGCGCACGCCTTCTTCGCCATAGGCATGCATGTCGCCGAACAGGCTCTTCTTCCAGCCGCCGAAGCCATGCCATGCCATCGGCACCGGGATCGGCACGTTGATGCCCACCATGCCCACCTGGATGCGCCGCGAGAATTCGCGCGCCACGTTGCCGTCGCGGGTGAAGCACGAGACGCCATTGCCGAACTCATGGTCGTTGATCAGGTCGACGGCTTCCTTCAGGTCGTGAACGCGCAGGCACGAAAGCACCGGGCCGAAGATCTCTTCCTTGTAGATGCGCATGTCGGGCGTGACGTTGTCGAACAGCGTGCCGCCCATCCAGAAGCCCTCGTCGCAGCCTTCGCCCGCGGCCTTGCCGCTGAAGCCGCGGCCGTCGACCACCAGCTTTGCGCCCTCCTTCTCGCCTTGCGCGATGTAGCCGGTGATGCGCTCGTGGGCCGCCCGCGTGACGATCGGGCCCATCTCCGCATCGAGCTCGGTGCCGTTCTTGACCTTCAGCGTCCGTGCGCGCTCGGCCAGCAGCGGCATGATCTTGTCGGCCACGTCACCCACCAGCACCGCGACGCTGATCGCCATGCAGCGCTCGCCGGCCGAGCCGTAGCCGGAGCCGATCAACGCGTCTACCGTCTGCTCGATGTCGGCATCGGGCATCACCACCATGTGGTTCTTCGCGCCGCCGAGCGCCTGCACGCGCTTGCCGTGGCGCGCGCCGGTCTCATAGATGTAGTTGGCGATCGGCGTCGAGCCGACGAAGCTGATGGCCCGGACGTCCGGATGCTCCAGCAGTGCGTCGACCGCCTCCTTGTCGCCCTGAATGACGTTGAACACACCGTCTGGCAGACCGGCTTCCTTGAGCAGCTCGGCCATGCGCAGAGAGGGGCTCGGATCAGTCGGGCTGGGCTTCAGGATGAAGGTGTTGCCTGCGGCGATCGCCACCGGGAACATCCACATCGGGACCATCACCGGGAAATTGAATGGCGTGATACCCGCCACCACGCCGAGCGGCTGGCGCATCGTCCAGTTATCGATGCCGGTGGAAACCTGGTCGGTGTAGTCGCCCTTGAGAAGCTGCGGAATGCCGCACGCGAATTCAACGATGTCGATACCGCGCGTGACTTCGCCCTGAGCGTCGGTGAAGACCTTGCCGTGCTCGGCGGTGATCAGGTGGGCGAGTTCGTCACGGTGCTTGTTGAGCAGTTCGAGAAACTTGAACATCACGCGCGCGCGCCGGATTGGCGGTGTGTCGGCCCACGCCGGGAATGCAGCCTGGGCGGCGGCCACCGCAGCATCGACATCGGCGCGGTTGGCGAGCGCGACACTGCCGGTAGCCATGCCGGTCGCGGGATTGAAGACATCCTGGTTGCGCGGGGAATGGGGGGCGACGACGCGGCCGCCGATGTAATGATGGATCGGGGTCTTGCTCATCTGCATGGCGTTCTCCTACCGGCGCCGGGCCGGTTGATTGCGGGAATGGGTCATCGAATGAAATCGACTCAACCGGCGATTGTGGCAAACGCTCGCGCAATGCGCGACCTCCCGCGTCGATGCGCGTTGGCCCCGAGGCTTGGCGCAGACGTACACGGTTACGATGCTGCGTTGTCCGTCCCTACCGTCCCTGTCCACCACAACATGCCCTCCGAGTCCCTGTCGCCCGCCGCAGCGCAAGATGCCGAGAGCATCCGGCCGCGCGTCGAGGAGCGCCAGCAGGACGGCGGCAACTGGGCCATCGCCAGCGGACGCTGGACGGCGCTCGCCATGTCGTCGCGGCGGACCTGGGACGCGCTGTCCAGCAATCTCGCCGGCTTGCCAGCGAGCGACGACAGATCATGGGATCTGCGACCCATCGAACAGCTCGACCACATCGGCGCCCAATTGCTCTGGAACCATTGGCGGCAGGCATGGCCGGCCAACGTCGAGATGGACTCGCAGCACAAGGCCGTGCTGGACCAGGTCGCCTTGTACACATGCAGCGCGCCGACCGAACCAAGGCTGAAGCCGGCCGACCGATTCAAGGCCTTTGCGCACAACGGTCCCCGCATGATGTTCGTGGCGCGCGATTTCCTGCGCCTCATCGGGCAGCTGACGCTCGACATCGGCAAGCTGATCCGCGCACCGCACCGTGGCCCCTGGCGCGATTTCTCGGGGCAGATCTATCAGTTCGGCACGACGGCATTGCCCATCACCGCGCTGGTGGGCCTGCTGATCGGCGTGGTGCTGGCGTACCTGACATCCCAGCAATTGCGGCAATACGGGGCGGAGACCTTCATCGTCAACATCCTCGGCTTGTCCTTGATTCGTGAACTCGGGCCCGTGCTGGCTGCAGTGCTGATCGCCGGTCGTTCCGGCTCGGCCATCACCGCGCAGATCGGCGTCATGCGAGTGACCGAAGAACTCGACGCCATGCGCGTGATGGGCATTCCGCACGGCTTCAGGCTCGTGATGCCCCGCGTGTTGGCGCTGGCGATCGCGATGCCGCTCATCAGCATGTGGACGTCGATGGCGGCGCTGTTCGGCGGCATGATCGCTGCCGATCTCTCGCTCGACATCTCGCCGGCGTATTTCATGTCGGCGCTGCCGCGCGCGGTGCCGATGTCGAACCTCTGGCTGGCGATGTCCAAGTCGGCGGTGTTCGGCATCCTCATCGCGCTGATCGGCTGCTATTTCGGGATGAAAGTGAAGCCCAACACGGAGAGCCTCGGCCGAGGCACCACGTCTTCGGTGGTGACGTCCATCACCGTCGTGATCCTTGTCGACGCGTTGTTCGCCGTGCTTTTCAAAGGCGTGGGGTTCCGCTGATGACTGACGCTTCGACCAGCAACGCATCGTCTGTGGTGGAAATCCGCAAGCTCTGGACCGTGTTCAAGTCTCCGGAAGGCGAACAGGTTGTGCACCGCGATCTCGATCTCACGATCATGCGCGGAGAGGTCCTGTCGCTCGTGGGCGGATCAGGCACCGGCAAGACAGTACTGCTGCGCCAGATTCTCGGGCTCGAGCATCCGACGAAGGGAGAGGTCACCGTGCTTGGCCGGCCGCCGGGGCAACTCGGCGCGAAGGGCGCCGCCAACGTCGGCATGCTGTTCCAGCACGGGGCGCTGTTCTCTGCATTCAGCGTTCTCGACAACATCGCGTTCCCGCTTCGTGAACTGAAGTTGCTGCCCCACGATCTCATCCGCGATGCCGCGTTGGTCAAGATGCAGATGGTCGGCCTGGATCCGAAGCACGCCTCCAAGAGCCCCTCCGATCTGTCGGGCGGGATGATCAAGCGGGTGGCGCTGGCGCGCGCGCTGATCATGGATCCGCCGCTGCTGCTTCTCGACGAACCCACGGCCGGCCTGGACCCCGAGGGTGCCGACGGCTTCTGCGATTTGCTGCTCGGCCTGCATCGCGAACTTGGACTCACGGTGGTGATGGTCACGCACGATCTCGACACGCTCTTCGAGTTGAGCACGCGCATTGCGGTGCTGGCGGACCAGAAGGTCATTGTCGCGGGTACGGCGCGCGACGTGATCGCCTACCCGCATCCGTTCATCCACGAATATTTTCTCGGCGGCCGTGGCCAGCGCGCGATGGAAGCGCTGCATGACCACTCCGCGCCGGTGCCGCTCACGGGCTGGCACGGCGCAGGGCCGGCCCCAACCATCGAAAGGTAGCTGCCATGGAAAACAAGGCCCATGCCCTCGCCGCCGGCGCCTTTGTGCTCGGCCTGGTCGCCGTGCTCGTCGCATTGGTGGTCTGGCTCACGCGCGATGAAACTGTGCGCAACATCTACGAACTGTCGACGCGCGATGCCGTCAGCGGTCTGCAGCCACAGGCGATGGTGCGCTACCGCGGCATCGCTGTCGGCAAGGTCGCATCGATCGACTTCGACCCGAAGGTCAAGGGCAATGTGCGCGTGCGCATCACCGTCGACGAACGCGTGCCGCTGACGACCTCGACCTTTGCCACCCTGAGCTACCAGGGCGTGACCGGGCTGGCTTTCATTGCGCTCGACGACAAGGGCGAGTCCCAGGTGGCTCTGGTGCCAGACAACGACAACCCGCCGCGCATCCCGCTCAAGCCGTCATTGCTCGCGCAGTTGCAGGATCGTGGCGAAGCGATCGTCGGCAAGGTCGAGGAAGCCACGAGCCGCATCAACACGCTGCTTGGCAACGAGAACCAGAAGCGCATCGCGGATGCACTGGAAAGCATCTCGCTGGCCGCGGCCAGTGCCAACCAGCTCACTCGCTCGCTGGACAACACGGTGAAGACGGGCCTGAACCCCGCGCTGAAGGCGCTGCCGCCGTTGGTGGATCGGACCAAGGACACCATGGTCTCGGTCAAGACTGCGGCGGGCGATGTTTCGCGCGTGGCCAAGAATCTCAATACCACCGTAGGCCGCCTCAATGCGGTGGACGGCCCGATCGATCGACTGGGGGACGGCACCAAAGCCTTGTCGCAGGCCGTAGATTCTTTCAACAATGCCACCCTGCCGCGGGTGAATCGCGTGGCCGACGACACTTCGCGCGCTGTGCGCCGCCTCGGACGCGCGGCCGACAACATCAACGACAACCCGCAGTCGCTGCTGTTCGGCAGTGGCGGCGTGGTCGCTGGACCGGGCGAGCCCGGCTTCACTTCGCCGTCTGCCTCCTCCGCTCGTCCTTGAAATCATCATCATGACCATGCACGACGCTTTGAAGAACGCCGCAGCCGGAGCCGGGCGGATTCGCCTGTTGGCCATGGGTGGCCTTGCAGCCATGCTGTTGATGGCGGGTTGCGGCGCGTTGCCCGACAAGCCCGTTCGCTCGACGCTCTATGACTTCGGTCCCGGGCCCGTGATGGCGACCTCCACGCCTGCCGCCGCCGCGCCATCGCTGCCGCCGATCGCGCTGGCCGATATCGACGCCACCTCCCGCCTCGATGGCAACCAGATCGTCTACCGTCTCGGCTATGCCGATGCGAACGAAGTGCGGCCCTACGGTCAATCGCGTTGGAGCCAGCCGCCGGCCCAGTTGCTGCGCCAGCGTCTGCGCGAGGCGCTGGCCCAGAGCCGGACGGTGCTCGGCCCGGAGGAGAGCGCCGCGATCGCCCGCGCCCAAGGCCGGGTGCCCGACACGCTGCGCGTCTCGCTGGAGGAGTTCAGCCACTTCTTCGAATCGCCGGACAAGAGCGTCGGCCTGGTTCGCGTGAATGCCACCCTCATTCGGAGCAATCCTGGCGGGGATCGTGTCCTCGCGCAGCGCAGTTTCACGGCGCAGAGACCCGCACCGAGCAACGACGCGCCGGGTGGCGTGAAAGCGCTGGCCGCCGCCAGCGATGCCGTGGTCGCCGATCTGGTCGCCTGGGTGGGGCAGGCGCGCTGACGTTCGCCGAGGCGGCCACATGCAACGCATCGGCCTCATCTCAGACACGCACGGTCTGCTCAGGCCTGAAGCGCTGGCGTTCCTGCGCGGCTGCGATCACATCGTCCACGGAGGCGATATCGGTGAACAAAGAATCCTCGATGAGTTGACCGCCATTGCGCCGGTGACCGCGGTACGCGGCAACAATGACGTGGCGTTCTGGGCGCAGGACGTGCCGGATACGGCGTTGATCGAACTCGGCGGCGTGCGGCTCTATGCCATCCACGATCTGGCGCAGTTGGACATCGATCCAGTCGCTGCCGGCGTGCGCGTCATCGTGTCCGGCCATTCGCACCGGCCGGTTGCGCAGGAGAGGGACGGCGTCCTCTACATCAATCCTGGCAGTGCCGGACCGAGGCGATTCAAGCTGCCGATTTCCGCAGCCGAACTTCTGCTGGAGGGCGGCGCAGTCACTCCGCGAATCGTCGAATTGCTGGAGAGGTAACGCGACGGGTCAAAGCGTCCGACGAAGCACCGGGAAAAGCGTGCTGAGTCCCACCGACATGACTTCGACTGCAAGCGCCGCGAGGATCAGGCCCATCAAACGTGTCATCACGTTGATGCCGGTCTTGCCGAGCACGCGCGCGATCGGCTCTGCGAGCGAGAAAGTGACGCCGGTCGCGACGCCGACCACCACGCCATAGCCGACCAGGATCGCAAGCTCCCAGACGTGCTGTGCTCTTTCGGCAAAGATGACCACCGTCGACATCGTCGCGGGCCCGGTCAGGAGCGGGATGGTCAGCGGCACCACCGCGATCGAGGCGCCCAGTGAGGCTTTCACCTCGGCCGCACGGATCTCTTCGGAATTGGACTTCGATTCAGCCGGCTGGGCGTTGAGCATGCTCAGCGAACTCATCAGCAGCAACATGCCCCCGCCAACCTGGAAGCTCGCGATCGAGATGCCGAAGAACGAAAGCAGCTGCAGCCCCAGCAGTGCGCTGACTGCGATCACCACGAAAGCACTGAAGGCCGACACCCAGGCCGTGCGCCTGCGCTGGAGCTCGGTGCAGCCTTGCGTGTAGTGAATGAAGAACGGCACGATCGCCAGAGGATTCACGATGGCAAGCAGCGTGATCAGCGGCTTGACGAGGTCCATCGTCGGGCTGGCCATCTAGCGTCCACCCGTTACGTCAAGGAATGTCGCTGTGACGTAGCTCGCCTCCGCTGAAAGCAGCCACACGATTCCGTTGGCGACTTCTTCCGCGCTGCCGGTGCGCTTCATGGGCACGGTCGGCGCGAGTTGCGCGGCGCGATCGGGAAGTCCGCCGGATGCATGGATCTCGGTGTCGATCAGCCCCGGGCGCACGGCATTGACGCGAATGCCCTCGTCAGCGACTTCCTTGGCCAAACCGACGGTGAAGCTGTCGATCGCACCCTTGCTCGCGGCATAGTCGACGTACTGTCCCGGCGACCCAAGCCGCGCCGCGGCGCTGGAGAGATTGACGATGGCGCCGCCGCTCCCGCCGTACCGGGTGCTCATGCGCCTGACGGCCTCGCGCGCGCAGATGAAGCTGCCGATCACGTTGATGCGCAGCATGCGCTCGAGGCGCTCGACCGACATCTCGTCGACCCGCGCCTGCACGTCGACCACGCCGGCGTTGTTGACCAGCGCGGTGAGGCTGCCGAGCTTGGCGTCGACCTTCTCGAACATTGCGCGTACCTGTGCTTCATCGCCGACATCAGCCTGCACAGTGATCGCCGTCCCGCCGCCGGCGCGGATGGCGCGCACCACCTCGTCGGCAGCCAGCGAGTTGCGGGTGTAGTTGACTGCGACCGCGTAGCCGCGCTGTGCCGCCAGCAAGGCTGTCGCGGCACCGATCCCGCGGCTGCCGCCGGTGATCAGGAGCACTTGGTTCAAATCCCACCTCCTGCACGGAAGCCGTGCGTCAGTTAAAAACGTCCGCACGGATTACACACCGAGGAGACCCCCGTGAGCCGCAGCATCGACTACTACTTCACGCCGCAAAGCCCCTGGACCTACCTTGGGCATGCGCGATTTGCCGCCATCGCGAAGTCCTGCAACGCCGATGTGCGCGTTCGACCCATTGACGTTGGCGCCGTTTTTCCGGTTTCCGGCGGCCTGCCGCTCGGCAAGCGCGCGCCCCAGCGGCAAGCCTATCGGCTGGTCGAACTGGCGCGCTTTTCGCGCCATCTCGACATTCCGCTGAACGTCAAGCCGAAGTTCTTTCCGGTCGCCAGCGATGATGCGGCGCGGCTCATCATCGCGGTCGACCTCCATGACGGCACCGAAGTCGCCTTGAAGCTCTGCAGTGCGGTGTTCGCCGCCGTGTGGGTGCAGGAGCGCAACATCGCCGATCCCAAGGTGCTGGAAGCGCTGGTTGCAGAATGCGGGCTCTCGCCGCGACGGGTCGAGCAGTCGCTCAGCCAGGCGGTGCAGGAACGCTACGAGGACTACACGCAGCAGGCCATCGATGCCAAGGTGTTCGGCGCCCCGAGCTACGTGATCGACGGCGAAATCTTCTGGGGCCAGGATCGCCTGGATTTCGTCGAGCGCGCACTGAGCCAATAACCATCAACCAAAGGAGCATGACCATGGGTCAATTCATCGAACTCACCGCCAAAGACGGCTTCAAATTTCCCGCGTACGTCGCGGAGCCGTCTGGCAAGCCGAAGGGCGCCGTGGTGGTCGTTCAGGAAATCTTCGGCGTCAATTCGCACGTCCGTTCGGTGGCGGACGGCTATGCGGCCGACGGCTATCTCGCCGTCGCGCCGGCAACCTTCCACCGTGTGAAGCAGGGCGTGGAGCTTGGTTACACCGAAGACGACATGAAGGCCGGCTTCGCGCTGAAGACGGCGGTCGAAGCGCTGCCGGCACCCGGCGTGCTGCAGGATCTGCAGGCGGCCGTCGACTACGCAGCCAAGGCCGGCAAGGTCGGCATCGTGGGTTATTGCTGGGGCGGGCTGCTGACGTGGCGCGCCGCCGCGAGGGTGTCCGGCCTCGCTGCCGCGGCGCCTTACTACGGCGGCGGCATGACGACGCCGGAGGAGACCGCGCTCCAGCCGAAGGTGCCGGTGCTCGTGCACTTCGGCAACAACGACCATTGGATTCCGCTCGACACTGTCGAGACCTTCAAGAAGGCACATCCCGAGGTCGAGGTCCATGTCTACGAATGCGGCCACGGGTTCAATTGCGACCAGCGCGGCTCCTACGACGCCGAAGCTGCCAAGCTTGCACGGCAGCGCACGATCGCCTTCTTTGGCAAGCATCTCGCTGCCTGACCAGGCAGGATCGAGGCTCAGTGCGGCAACTTCGCCGCACCGCGGCCGCGGGGGGCAATGCGCCTCGCCGGCTCGATCGGCGGCTCTGACTTCCGTATCCGCATCTCCAGAAAGTCGAGCAACGCGCGCAGCGCGGCACTGTTGTGGCGACGCTGCGTATAAGCCGCATACAGCCAGAGATCGGTGGGCATGTATTCCTTCAGAACCGGCACGAGCGCACCGCGCTCGATGTGCGGCTGAGCCATCGACATCGGAACGCATACGGCGCCGAGTCCGGTGAGCGCGATGGCGGTCAGCATGGCGGTGTCGTTGGCATCCATCCGGCTGGTCACGGGCACACTGTAGGGTTTGCCATCGACTTCGAACGGCAGGCTCGGCGTGCTGCCCAAAAGCGAGTAGGTCAGGACGTCGTGCCTGCGCATGTCGTCAGGCTTCCTGGGCAGGCCGCGCTTGGCCCAATAGCTTGGCGTGGCGCAGAGCGCCAGATCCATCATCCGCAATCGCCGAACAATCAGGTTTTCGTCGCGGATGCGCCCCAGGCGCAGCGCAATGTCCACACCTTCCTCGACCAGGTCGATGACGCGGTTGCTCATGTGCAGGCTGACGTGCACATCCGGGTAGATCGCCATGAACTCGCCGAGGATGTCGGGAAACGTACTCTGCGCAAGGCCCTGAGGCGCGGTGATCCGCAACCGTCCCCGCGGGTGCCCTGCATGCTCCTGCAGTTCGCTCTGCGTGAGCTCGATCATCTCCATCAGCGGCGTACTGCGTTCGAGCAGGAGGTGGCCGGCGTCGGTCAGGCTGACCGAGCGTGTCGAGCGATTGAGCAGTCGCACGCCGAAGCGCTCTTCAAGATGCGCAACGTATTTGCTGACGTTGGCCTTCGACATGCCGAGCGCGGTCGCCGCGCGGGAAAAGCTGCCTCGCGAGGCCACTTCGCGAAAAGTTCTGAGCAAGTCAAGACCGTCCATTCGAATCTCATTGTTTCTGATTGATGAACACCGCGGTTCATTTTCATAGGGTTTATACCTATGAATTCGCCTTATGCTCCATCCCCACAGAACAACCATGAAGGACCATTGAAATGAACGCCTCGAAGATCATCGCCGCAGCCGCTCTCTCGATTCTCGCCGCCGCTGGCGCGCAAGCCGAAACCTACGAAGGCGTGCACGCCCCCGTGTCGGCCAACAGCCGCGCCGACGTGAATGCGCAAGCCGTGGCCGCAGCCCGCGGCGACAACCCGTACGCTGAAGCTTCCTCGTCGCGCGCTGCGCCCGCCCTGACCGCTTCAGCCGACCGCTCGGTCATTCGCGCTCAAGCTGTTGCCACCGCCCACGAGGCGAACCAGAACCTGGATCGCAAGGCCTTCGTGAACAGCGTGATCCCGTCGCAGTACAAGATCGTGCGTCCGGTGACGCAACAAGCCGGCCTCTGATTCTGGCCGCCAGGGAGGCCGGGTCGCGCAAGAGCGCGCCCCGGCCTTTTTCATGAGCCTCGGCACTTCGCCGGGTTATTGTTTCGATCCAGGAAACGCGGTGTCTCTTTTCTCAGTGTTTTCCCCAGGGTGTTTCACCGGAAACTTCGGCGCACAGGCCAGCGACAGCGAGCCTGGTTCAAAAAAACTCCGACGAATCAAAGGAACTGAAATGAAGACCTCGTACATCCTCGCCGCTGCCGCACTCTCGATCCTCGCCGCTGCCGGCGCTCAGGCCGAAACGTACCAAGGCGTGCAAACCAACATCTCGGCCAAGAGCCGCGACGAAGTCGGCGCTGAAGCCGTTCGCACTGCTGCCGCCGCTGACCAGAACATCCCGCGCGGTTCGCGTGGCGCCGAGCCGTTCAAGGCAGTCGCCGATTCGGCAACGGTGCGCGCACAAGCCGTCGCCACCGCGAGCGCTCCGGACCAGAACGTGTCGGCTGGTTCGCGCGTCAACAGCCGCGTGATCTCGACGATGAACAATCCCGCTGAAACACGCGTTCAGGCACAGAAGGAAGGCGCGGCGACGGCCAAATAATCTGGCTGTCTGCTAAGCAGGCCAAACGAAAGCCGGACGGCGCGTGAGCGCTGTCCGGCTTTTTCAATGGGCGGTTATCGCGTGCGCGCAAGGTAGCGCTTGCGCCAGAACACGACGACCAGTGCCACCGCGATCAGGCCCATGGATGCCATGGCGATCCAGAACCCGTCGGCCTTGTGAACGAGCGGAATGAACTCAAAGTTCATTCCAAAGATACCGGCGATGAGATTGAGCGGCAGGAAAACCGCCGTCAGTACTGTGAGGACACGCATGATGTCGTTCGCGCGGTGGCTCTGAACGCTGAAATGCATCTGCACGGCCGTCTCGGCGTTCTGCTCTAGGCGACGGACGTGGTGGACCACACGCTCGATGTGTTCGAGCACGTCGCGGCTGCGGATCATGACGAGTTCGCGCTCGCGCTGTTCCGAGGTGCCCGTCGATGCCGGCAGGGTTTCGAGGGCGTCGATCCAATCCTGGATGCAGGCGCGCTGGTCTTCACAGATTTCGTCCAGATGATGCAGTGACTGCCGCGCGTCCATCAACGCGCTCCAGTTCGTGAAGCGGCTCTTTGGATCGATCAATTCGGACTGCCAATGGTCCAACTGCCGGGTCAATTCGCGCCGAAGGTCCAGGTAAGCATCGACGATCTGATTGATGACGCGAAGCATCAGGTCCGCAGGGCTCGCCGGAATGCGCGCGGAGACCGCCCGAACGTCCAATGCGGGAACCGCGACGCGGCCGTTGTCGTCTGGCGAGGCCGCCGACAACAGCTTGGAGCAAAAGGCGTCGCGGATCGCCGCGTCCTCAGGGTGAACGGACAGCAGGGCGCGATCGAACACGGCAAAGCCCACGGGCCGGGTGTCTACGCGCCGCAGAACGGTCGGGCCGCCTCGCGATAGCGTGGGTTCGCCGCCTTTTGGCGCCGGATCGTTGCCATTGGAGGCCGCAAGCCTGCGAAACACCAGGAGGTCGTACAGCGACGTGTAGTCGTAGCGCGAAGGAAGCTGGTCGTTGAGCAGGTCACTCACATGGAGATCAACAAGGTGCGTGTTGCAGAGCGCTTGCAGGACGTCCTGCACTTGTCGCAGCGAGGCGCGAAACTCGTCCCGAGTCAACGACAGCCACACGTAGCCTTGCTCGGATGCGCCCGGCGCGGCCATCGGCGCAAGCGCGTCGTGTTCGCTGATTTGCGTGCCGTTGATTTTGAAGATGCGCATCTGGGGCGGCTGTTTGGGTTGCTTCTCAACCCTGCTTCAGCAGCCGTGCGGCATCGAGCGCGAAGTAAGTGAGTACACCGTCGGCGCCGGCCCGCTTGAAGGCGAGCAGGCTCTCGAGCATCACGCCGTCGTGGTCGAGCCAGCCGTTCTGCGTCGCCGCCTTGAGCATCGCGTACTCGCCGCTGACTTGATAGGCGAATGTCGGCACGTGGAACTCGTCCTTCACGCGCCGCACGATATCGAGGTAGGGCATGCCGGGCTTGACCATCACCATGTCGGCGCCTTCGGCGATGTCGATGGCGACTTCGCGCAGCGCTTCGTCGCTATTGCCCGGGTCCATCTGATAGACCTTCTTGTTGCTCTTGCCGAGGTTGGCGGCCGAGCCGACTGCATCCCGGAAGGGCCCGTAGAAGGCGCTCGCGTACTTTGCGCTGTAGGCCATGATCCGCGTGTGAATGTCGCCTCGCGATTCGAGCGCATTGCGGATCGCGCCGATCCGGCCGTCCATCATGTCGCTCGGCGCCACAATGTCCACGCCGGACTGGGACTGAGTGAGTGCCTGCTTGACCAAGACTTCCACGGTGGGATCGTTGAGGATGTAGCCGGTGTCGTCGAGCAGGCCGTCCTGTCCGTGGCTGGTGTAGGGGTCGAGCGCGACGTCGGTCATGACGCCCAGTTCGGGAAACCTCGACTTGAGCGCGGCCACCACGCGCGGAATCAGCCCATCGGGATTGCACGCCTCGTCGCCCGCTGGGGTTTTCAAGCTCGCGTCGATGACCGGGAAGAGGGCCATCACCGGGATACCGAGCGTGACGCATTCTTCGGCGACTGGCAGCAAGGCGTCCAAGGTCAGACGTTCCACGCCCGGCATCGAGGGAACCGGGTCTCGACGCTTCTCTCCTTCTTGCACGAAAACGGGATAAATAAGGTCGTATGGCGAGAGCATGTGCTCACGTACCAGATTGCGGGTAAAGGCATCGCGACGAAGACGGCGCGGACGGCCGGCGGGAAATGGGGCGTGGGGAGTCATGTCGAAAATTGTGCCCCAAGACACCGAAATAGCCTTTCGGCACCTCTACGTAGGCCTTCCAAAACGAAAACGAGCCAAAACTGACTCTTCATGTTGCGTTTCCAGACCGAAAGGTCAAAAAAAGTCACCGCCGGCTTGATAGGTTGTTTTGCCTTTGTTAAATTCTGTCTTGGGCGGCTTGCCGCTCCCCGCTTTTCCTCCCTGAGCGGGTGCCTTGATGTGTGACAGCAAAAGGGCTTCCCAGCCCGGCGTTTTTGGCGCCGGGCTTTTTTTTGCCCGAAATTCGGATGAGTTCGCCCGGGACTATTCGGAGTGCGCCACTACACTGCGGCACCATGCTCTGGGTCAAATCGCTGCACATCGTGTTCATTACCAGTTGGTTTGCGGGGCTGTTCTATCTGCCGCGAATCTTCGTCAATCTGGCAATGACCGCCCCGGAGTCTGTCGCCGAGCGTGCGCGACTTTTGTTGATGGCGCGCAAGCTTTTCCGCTTCACCACCTTCCTTGCCATTCCGGCGGTGGGGTTTGGTGCATGGCTATGGCTCGGTTACGGCATCGGCCGGGGGCCGGGCAACGGTTGGATGCATGCGAAGCTTGCGCTGGTGCTCCTCGTCATCGGCTATCACCACGGCTGCGGCGTGCTCTTGCGCCGCTTTGTCGCGGGCGACGACAGGCGCAGCCACCGCTGGTACCGGTGGTTCAATGAACTACCGGTTGTCCTTTTGCTCGGAATCGTGGTGCTGGTCGTCGTCAAACCCTTCTGAGCGCTGTGGCAACGCAGCACAAGTCCGTCGCGCTTCCGCTGACATTGGCGTATGCGGTTCTCATCGTCTACGCGAGTCTTTACCCTTTCGCGGAGTGGCGCGACCAGGGGATCGCACCCTGGGCCTACCTCGCCGCGCCGTGGCCGAGATACTGGACGGCTTTCGACCTCGGGATCAACGTTGTCGGTTACTTGCCGTTCGGCTTCCTGGCCGCGATTGCCATTCTGCGCACACGGCCCGCAACGGGTGGCGTCCGGGCCGTGCTTCGCGCCACGGCTGCCGGAGCGGCGATTTCCTTCGCGATGGAGACTTTGCAAAGCTATCTGCCGGCGCGCATTCCCTCCAATGTCGACTTGGGCCTGAACACTGTCGGAGCGCTGATTGGCGCAGTGCTCGCGGCGGCGTTCGAGCACTTCGGCGTGGTGGCGCACTGGCATCGAACCCGTTCCAACTGGTTTGTGGAGGAGTCTCGCGGAGGACTTGTCCTGCTCGCGCTTTGGCCGCCGGCGTTGCTGTTTCCGGCCGCAGTCACCTTCGGGCTCGGGCAAGTGTTCGAGCGCCTCGAAAACGCGATCTCGGAATGGCTGGTCGACACGCCATTCATCGATTGGTTGCCCGTTCGCCAGTTCGAACTCGAGCCGTTGGTGCCAGGCGTCGAGATGCTGTGCGTCATGCTGGGTGCATTGGTGCCCTGCCTGCTCGGCTTTCTGGTCACGCGCTCCATCGTGCGGCGTGCAATCCTGCTACCGCTGACGCTTTTGGTCGGCATCGCGACGACGGCGTTGTCGGCTGCGTTGAGTTATGGCCCGACGCATGCCTGGGCCTGGCTGGGTCTTCCCGTCCAGATCGGCATCGCGGCAGCACTGTTCGTTGGCGTCCTCCTCATGCCTTCGCAGCGACGTTTGTGTGCGGCACTCCTGCTCGTTGCGCTGGTGGTGCATCTGAGTCTGCTGAATCAGGCCCCGGAAAGCGCCTACTTTGCCCAGACGCTCGCAACCTGGGAGCAGGGGCGATTCATCCGATTCCATGGACTGGCCCAATGGCTGGGATGGATCTGGCCATTCGGCACGATCGGCTATGTACTGGTGGTGTTGTCGAGTCGCTCCCGTGGCGCCACCTGACGCAACCGATGTTGCCCGCGTGTATGCATCGCGACTGCGGCGCTCCCTAAAATGACACGATGTCCAGCCCAAGCACCCCCGATTCGAAGAGTTACTACGGCCGCCACATTTTCTTCTGCCTGAATGAACGCAAGAACGGCGAAGACTCATGCTCCAAGCACAACGCGCAGGAGGGCTTCGATCGCTGCAAATCGCGCGTCAAGGAGGCGGGGCTGGCCGGGCCGGGCAAGGTTCGCGTCAACAAGGCCGGTTGTCTGGACCGGTGCGCGGGCGGCCCGGTCGCCGTGGTTTATCCGGAAGCTGTCTGGTACACCTTCGTCGACAAGGACGATGTCGACGAAATCGTCGAATCGCACCTGAAGAACGGCGAGGTGGTCGAGCGCCTGCTGCTCCCGCCCGATGTAGGACGCTGAGCGTCAATCATGAATTCACACACGGAAAAACTTCAGATCAAAGGCGCTGCCGGCGCCATCGAAGTGCTGCGTGATCCAGCGGCCGAAGGATCCCCGCCGCTTGGTGTGGCGGTCATCGCGCATCCGCATCCGCTATTCGGCGGCACGATGGACAACAAGGTGGTCCAGACGCTCGCTCGCGCCTTCGTCGCCTGCGGGTGGACCGCTGTGCGATTCAACTTCCGCGGCGTCGGCGCCAGCGAGGGTGTCCACGATGAGGGGCGCGGCGAATGCGAGGACATGCTCTCCGTGATCGAGCAATTGGCGCCCGATGGACCTTTGGCCGTTGCTGGCTTCTCATTCGGTGCCTTTGTTGCGAGTCACGCCATCGAACGGCTCTCGGCATCTCGGGATATTCGGCAGATTGTCCTCGTCGGTACCGCTGCAGCGCGCTTTTCGGTTGCGAACTTGCCATCATCGGATTGGCATGAACGCGCGCTCGTCGTTCACGGTGAGCAGGATGACACCGTGCCGCTCTCGGCGGTCATGGACTGGGCGCGGCCCCAGTCACTTCCCGTCACAGTCGTTCCCGGAGGCGGACATTTCTTTCACGGACAATTGCCGCTGCTCAAGAATCTTGTCGCCCGCCACCTCCGCGCGGGCTAGCCTTCTCCGGTCTTTGCATCCCCATGAATCGTTTGACTAAGGCGCTGCGCGCGTTCGCAGTAGCTGCTGCCGCTTCCCTTTGTCTCACAGTTGGTGCGCAAGTGCCCGCACCCCCAGAGGTGGCTGCGCGCAGCTTCTTGTTGCTCGACGTAACGGCCAACCAGATGTTGGCGCAAAAGGACATCGATAGCCCGGTCGAGCCGGCTTCGCTCACCAAGCTGATGTCGGCGTACCTCGTCTTCGACGCACTGAAGGCCAAGAAGATCACCCTTGAACAGACCTTGCCGGTCAGCACGCGTGCGTGGAAGATGCCTGGGTCGCGGATGTTCATCGATCCGAAGATGCAAGTGCCGGTCGAAGACCTGATCAAGGGTTTGATCGTGCAGTCGGGTAACGACGCCACCATCGTGCTGGCCGAAGCGGTGGGCGGAACCGTCGAGCATTTCGTGGAACTCATGAACGAGCAGGCCAAGGCGCTCGGTCTCAAGAACACCACCTACAAGAATCCCGAAGGGCTCCCCGCACCCGGGCACACGACCACGGCGCGTGATCTCAGCATCCTGGCGACTCGGCTGATGCGTGACTTCCCGGAGTACATGCATTACTACTCGATCAAGAAATATCGCTTTCCCGGGACGCCGTCGACCAACGACACCAATCGCAACCTGCTTCTGTTCCGCGACCCGACGGTCGACGGTCTCAAGACGGGCCATACGGACGCCGCCGGCTATTGCATGATCGTGACGGCCAAGCGCGACTTTCCAAATCTCAGCGGCGGGCGACGCTTGATTTCAATCGTGCTTGGGGCTTCCAGCGAGAACGCACGCGCCAACGAATCGCAGAAGCTTCTGAACTGGGGCTACACAGCCTTTGACGCAGTGCGCCTGTTCGACGCTAATCAGCCGGTGGCCACCCCGGCAGTCTGGAAGGGCAAGGAAAACACCGTCAAGCTCGGGCGGCCCGAAGCCATCGTGGTTGCGGTGCCCACGGGATCCGCAAGCAAGATCAAAACGCAAGTCGCGCGCCCGGACCCCTTGGTTGCTCCCTTCTCGAAGTACCAGCCGATCGGCTCGCTGAAGATTACGCTGGCAGACCAGCCAGTGGCCGAAGTGCCGCTGGTTGCGCTCGACGCCGTAGAGCAGGCGGGTGTCCTTGGCCGCGCCTGGGACGCCATCCGTCTCTGGATTAAGTAGTTTGATCGGTCGCCTCAGTATGGGGCGACGCCTCGCGATCAGTCGAAATTGCGGCGGGCCTGCCGCACTGCTATACTCGCGGGCTTTTCGGAAAAATCCGAAGGGTTTCACGTTTTCGTTATTTCCCGGCCTCCTCGCACCATGTCACGTCATGAAGAGGATTCCGGCCGGGGTGTTTTGGGACTTATTCATTCATGCCAACCATCAATCAACTGGTGCGTCAGGGTCGCGAGGTCGAGAAGATCAAGTCGAAGAGCCCTGCCATGCAGAACTCGCCGCAACGTCGTGGCGTCTGCACCCGGGTCTACACCACGACCCCGAAAAAGCCGAACTCGGCGCTGCGTAAGGTCGCCAAGGTGCGCCTGACCAACGGCTTCGAAGTCATTTCCTACATCGGCGGCGAAGGCCACAATCTCCAGGAACACAGCGTTGTGCTCGTTCGTGGTGGTCGTGTGAAGGATCTGCCTGGTGTTCGCTATCACATCGTGCGCGGTTCGCTGGACCTGCAGGGCGTGAAGGATCGCAAGCAGTCGCGCTCCAAGTACGGCGCAAAGCGTCCCAAGAAGGCATAAGGCTTTCTGTTGTTCAACGGTGTTCGATTGCCTTGGCGGGCAAATCGAGCGAAGTGACCCGCTGTTGGGTCGAGTAAGTGAGAGTTCTTGTTGGCTCTCGCGGTGTCGGAAACGGCGCCAACTGAAGCAAAGAGGTTAGAAAAATGCCACGTCGTCGCGAAGTCCCCAAACGTGAAATCCTGCCGGATCCCAAGTACGGCAATGTCGAGCTGTCGAAGTTCATGAACGTGATCATGGAAGGCGGCAAGAAAGCGGTCGCAGAGCGCATCATCTATGGTGCCCTGGATCAGATCGAGAAGAAGAACCCGGGCAAGGACCCGCTGGAGGCCTTCACGATCGCCATCAACAATGTGAAGCCGATGGTCGAAGTGAAGTCGCGCCGTGTTGGTGGCGCGAACTACCAGGTGCCTGTGGAAGTGCGCCCTGTTCGCCGTCTGGCGCTCTCGATGCGCTGGATCAAGGAAGCCGCACGCAAGCGCGGCGAAAAGTCGATGGCCCTGCGTCTGGCCAACGAACTCATGGAGGCCACCGAAGGCCGTGGCGGCGCCATGAAGAAGCGTGACGAAGTGCACCGCATGGCTGAGGCCAACAAGGCCTTCAGCCACTTCCGCTTCTAAAGAATCGTCCCCCAAATCAGGCTGGCTGGAAGCCCGACCCACTGAACGCAGTGGGCGGGCTTTCATCCGTTAACGGAGTAATTTCATGTCACGCAAGACCCCCATCGAGCGCTACCGCAACATCGGTATTTCCGCGCACATCGACGCCGGCAAGACCACCACGACCGAGCGCATTCTTTTCTACACGGGCGTCACCCACAAACTGGGCGAGGTTCATGATGGTGCGGCGACCACCGACTGGATGGAGCAAGAGCAGGAGCGCGGCATCACAATCACGTCCGCCGCTGTGACCTGCTTCTGGAAGGGCATGGATCGCTCCTTCCCCGAGCACCGCATCAACATCATCGACACCCCGGGCCACGTGGATTTCACGATCGAAGTGGAGCGTTCCATGCGCGTGCTCGATGGCGCCGTGATGGTGTATGACTCGGTCGGCGGCGTGCAGCCCCAGTCTGAAACGGTTTGGCGCCAGGCCAACAAGTACAAGGTGCCGCGTCTCGCGTTCGTGAACAAGATGGACCGTATCGGCGCCAACTTCTTCCGCGTCCGTCAGATGATGGTTGACCGCCTGCGTGCCAACCCCGTGCCGATCGTGATCCCGATCGGTGCCGAAGACAAGTTCCAGGGAGTCGTTGATCTGCGCAAGATGAAGGCCATCTTCTGGGATGAGGCCTCGCAGGGCATGAAGTTCGAGTTCCGGGAGATTCCCGCCGAGTTGCTGGAGTCGGCCAAGGAGTGGCGCGAGAAGATGGTCGAGAGCGCGGCCGAGGCGTCCGAGGAACTCATGAACAAGTACCTCGAGGAGGGTGACCTCAGCGAGGATGACATCACGCTGGGCCTGCGTACGCGGACCATTGCCGGCGAGATTCAGCCGATGCTCTGCGGCAGCGCCTTCAAGAACAAGGGTGTGCAGCGCATGCTCGATGCCGTGATCGAACTCATGCCCTCGCCGATGGATATTCCGCCTGTCGGAGGCACCGACGAGGACGAAAAGGAAGTGAACCGCAAGCCGGATGACGGCGAAAAGTTCTCTGCCTTGGCATTCAAGCTGATGACCGATCCGTACGTGGGCCAGCTCACGTTTGTGCGCGTCTACTCCGGCGTCCTGAGCAAGGGCGACACGGTCTACAACCCGGTCAAGGGCAAGAAGGAGCGCATCGGCCGTATCGTGCAGATGCATGCCAACGAACGTCTCGAGATCGAAGAAATTCGCGCTGGCGACATCGCTGCTTGCGTGGGCCTGAAGGACGTGACCACGGGCGAAACCCTGTGCGATCCCGATTCCGTCATCACCCTGGAGCGCATGGAGTTCCCCGAGCCCGTGATCTCGCAGGCCGTGGAACCGAAGACCAAGGCGGACCAGGAAAAGATGGGCATCGCGCTGCAGCGCCTGGCATCGGAAGATCCGTCTTTTCGCGTGCGTACTGACGAAGAGTCCGGTCAGACCATCATTTCGGGCATGGGCGAACTCCACCTCGAAATCATCGTGGACCGCATGAAGCGCGAGTTCGGCGTTGAAGCCAACGTTGGCAAGCCGCAGGTTGCCTACCGTGAAACCATTCGCAAGACTGTTGAAGACGCCGAAGGCAAGTTCGTCCGTCAGTCGGGCGGCAAGGGCCAGTATGGTCACGTCGTGCTCAAGCTCGAGCCGAACGAAGCCGGCAAGGGTTTCGAATTCGTCGATGCAATCAAGGGCGGCGTGGTGCCGCGCGAATACATCCCCGCAGTCGAGAAGGGCGTCATCGAGGCGCTGACGCAAGGCGTGTTGGCGGGCTACCCGGTGGTCGATGTCAAGGTTACGCTGCATTTCGGCTCGTACCATGACGTGGACTCGAACGAAATGGCGTTCAAGATGGCTGCGATCTTCGGCTTCAAGGAAGGTGCTCGCAAGGCAAGTCCTGTGATTCTTGAGCCGATGATGGCAGTGGAAGTTGAGACGCCCGAGGACTATGCCGGTAACGTGATGGGTGACCTGTCCTCCCGTCGTGGCATGGTACAGGGCATGGACGACATGGTCGGCGGCGGCAAGGTTATCAAGGCCGAAGTCCCGTTGTCGGAGATGTTCGGCTACTCGACCACGCTGCGTTCGGCTACCCAAGGGCGAGCAACTTACACGATGGAGTTCAAGCACTACGCCGAAGCTCCTCGCAATGTTGCCGAAGCGATCGTCGCTTCGCGCGCCAAGTAAACCCCACTCACAGATCTGTCTGCGACTGTGTGCCCCTCGTTGCCCGTGGCGGGGGACTCAGCAATATGGTGCAGACGTTAAACACCACACGGGCGCTGCTCTTTCAAGGATAGAAAATGGCAAAAGGAAAATTCACCCGCACGAAGCCGCACGTGAACGTGGGCACGATTGGTCACGTTGACCATGGCAAGACGACTCTGACGGCGGCGATTGCGACGGTGCTGTCGGCGAAGTTCGGCGGCGAAGCGAAGGCCTACGAC
>NZ_JBFTNY010000021.1:0-118384 GCF_056397705.1 Variovorax sp. 05L425
ACACTACGGCGGCAAGGCCATCCGCAGCTACCGCTACGGGCCGGTGATCTTCTCCGACGGCGGCGCCTGCCCGGCGCCCAACGGATGCCCGATCAGCGGCAGCGTGGCCGAATACGGCGGCGCCATGACGCTGCCCGGCAAGCCCTTCCAGWTGWCSTCGKCCAACGTGCCCTGACGCCTGCGCCTGCCAAGCAAGAAAGCCCGCCTCGTGCGGGCTTTTTTTCGGAAACGCGGATGCGCCTGCAAGGACGAACCCAAACCCGTACAGTCCCCTGCACCTTGCATGGAGATCACTGCATGAATGATTCGTCCCCGTACACGCCGCCCACCGTCTGGACCTGGAGCAAGGAAAACGGCGGCCGCTTTGCGAATATCAACCGGCCGATCGCGGGCCCGACCCACGACAAGGACCTGCCGGTCGGTCGACATCCGCTGCAGTTGTATTCGCTGGCCACGCCGAACGGCGTCAAGGTCACCGTGATGCTGGAAGAACTGCTGGAACTGGGCCATCGCGGCGCCGAGTACGACGCCTGGCTGATCCGGATCAATGAAGGCGAACAGTTCGGCAGCGGCTTCGTGGCGATCAACCCGAACTCCAAGATCCCGGCCCTGCTGGACCGCAGCGGACCGTCGCCCGTGCGCGTGTTCGAATCCGGCGCGATCCTGCTGCATCTGGCCGAAAGGTTCGGCGCCTTTCTTCCGACCCGTGTTCCGGAGCGCGCCGAATGCCTGTCGTGGCTGTTCTGGCAGATGGGCAGTGCGCCGTTCCTCGGTGGCGGGTTCGGCCACTTCTATGCCTACGCACCGACCAAGATCGAGTACGCCATCGATCGGTACGCGATGGAGGTCAAGCGTCAGCTCGACGTGCTGGACCGGCATCTCGCGGAGAAGCCGTACCTGGCGGGGAACGACTATTCGATCGCCGACATGGCCATCTGGCCCTGGTACGGCACGCTCGTCAAAGGCCAGCTCTACGAGTCAGGCGAGTTCCTTCAGGTCGAGGAATACAAGCACGTCCTGCGCTGGACGGACCAGATCGCCAAGCGCCCCGCCGTGCAGCGCGGCCGCATGGTCAACCGCACCTGGGGCCAACCGGCCAGCCAGTTGCACGAGCGCCATGACGCCGCAGATTTCGATACGCAAGGCACCGACGATGATCACTCTCTATGACTGCGCCACGGCACCGAGCCCGCGCCGCGCTCGCATCCTTCTCGCCGAAAAAGGTGTCGCCCATGAAACAGTCCAGGTGGACCTGAGAAACAACGAGCAACTCGGCGACGCCTTTCGAAAGGTGAACCCGCAATGCACGGTGCCCGTGCTGCACACCGACGAGGGGCTGCTGCTGACCGACAACGCTTCGATCACGGCCTACCTCGAGGCACGCTATCCGGCACCGCCCTTGCTGGGACGCACCCCCCAGGAAAAGGCCGAGATCGCCAGTTGGAACTGGCGCATCGAATTCGAGGGACTGCTGTCCATCGCAGAGGCCTTGCGCAACAGCGCACCCGCCCTGGCCAATCGGGCGCTGCCCGGGCCGGTGGACTATCCGCAGATTCCTGAACTGGCGCAGCGTGGCCTGGCCAAGGCGCAGCAGTTCTTCGTCACCCTCAACGACCGCCTGGCCGACCGGGACTTCATCGCCACGGACCGACTCAGCATTGCCGACATCACCGCGGTGGTGGCCGTCGACTTCGCGCGCGTGATCAAGGTCAAGCCGGGCGAACAGCACCCGCACCTGCTGCGCTGGCGGTCGGCCATGGCGCAACGGGCGCCGATGTCACTCTAGGGAGGGCACGCAAATGATCGTCAAAGGCGGTTGTCATTGCGGCAACATTTCCTTCAAGCTCACCTGGGAGCCGGATCCTGCGGAAATTCCGGCGCGTGCGTGCGGATGCTCGTTCTGCACCCGGCACGGCGGTGTCTGGACTTCGAACCCCGGCGGTGCGCTCGGCGTGACTGTGGCCGACCCCTCGCTTGTTTCCAGGTACTTTTTCGGAACACGCACGGCCGACTTCCATGTCTGCGCCCGCTGCGGCGTCGTGCCCCTGGTGACCAGCACGATCGATGACCACACTTACGCCGTCGTGAACGTGAATACGTTCGACAACGTGGACCCATCCCTTCTTCGCCGCACGCCCACGTCCTTCGACGGAGAGAGCCTCGCGTTGCGACTGGCACGCCGAAAACGCAACTGGATCGCCGACGTTCAGTTTTTTTCCTGAGGCGCATCCGCCAGCAAGTGCGTCAGCATCCTCCGCGCATTCAACGGTAGCTCGTCCTCGCGGCGAACGCATGCCAGCAGATGCCGCGCCGCCCACGCGTCGGTGATCGCGATCCGGCTTGTCTTCATCGGCTCGGCGCATCGGTCCGCCGCGGCCTTCGGCACGATACCGACGCCGACGCCCTGCTCGACCATGCGGCACATGCCCTCGAAACTGCGCACGCGCACGCGATAGACCAGCCGCTTGCCCAGCCGCCTCGCATGCAGCGCGATATGCGCCTCCAGCGGACTGCCCTCCGCCAGGCCCACGAACTCGCAGTCGACCAGTTCCGCGAGCGTCACACGACGCCGACGTGCGAGCCGGTGACCGCGCGGCACCACCAGCACCAGATCATCGCGCCGGAACATGAAGTGCTGCAGGCCCTCGACATCGACCGCGTCGGAGACGATGCCGATGTCGCAAAGGCCCGCACGCACCGCGTCCACGATGTCGATGCTGGGCTGCTCCTCCAGGTCGACGGAGACGCGCGGATTGCGCGCAAGAAAGCTGGTCAGGGCCTCGGGCAGGTGCTCGGTCATGGCGGAGGTGTTGCAAAGCAGGCGCACGTGGCCCTTCAGCCCTGTTCCGTATTCGCTCAGTTCGCCGCGCATGCGCTCCATCTGAAGCAACACGAGCCGCGCATGGTGCACCAGCGTGCGGCCGGCTTCGGTGGGCTTCGCGCCCTGCTTGGCGCGCAGCAATAGCGGGGTGCCGAGCGAATCCTCCATGCCGATCACGCGCTGGCTGGCGGAAGCCAGCGTCATGTGCGTCTGCACGGCGCCGCCGGTGATGGTGCCGTTCTCGACGATGTTGACGAAGAGCCGCAGGTCGGTGAGATCGAAACGCATGGGCCGCAAGGTAGCACAGCCATCCTCAGTCCACGCCTGAGGATGGGTCCATGAGATCCGCATTTTCGGCGGCGTTCATTTTCGCGAGACTGGCGGCATGTTTTCTTCTCACAGTCTCGCGGTATGGGCCCTCGTAGCCGCAGTCTTCGTCCTCGCCGGCGTCGTCAAGGGCGTGATCGGGCTGGGATTGCCGACGTTGTCGATGGCGCTCCTCGCGCTGTGGATGCCGCCGGCCGAAGCCGCGGCTTTGCTGATCGTGCCCTCGCTGGTGACCAATGTCTGGCAATTGCGACCCTGGCCGTCCGTGGCCCCGATCGCGCGGCGACTCGGCGGCATGCAGTTGGGCGTCGTCGCTGGCACGCTGGCGGGCGCGTGGTGGTTCGGTGCACCGGCCGGCGCGGGCGCGACCATCGCCCTCGGCGTGGCCCTCGCCGCGTATGCCGCCTGGGGTCTGCTCGGTCGAAGCGTGCACGTATCGGCGGACAGCGAACGCTGGCTGAGCCCACTGACGGGCGCGCTGACCGGTGCGGTGACCGCCCTCACCGGCGTGTTCGTGCTCCCGGCAGTGGTCTATCTGCAGGCCTTGAGCCTCTCGCGCGACGAATTGATCCAGGCGATGGGTTTGTCGTTCACGACATCCACGCTGGCGCTCGCCGTCGCCCTGGCCGGCCAGCACGGCTACTCGATGCCGCTCGCAGGCGCGTCGGTCGCGATGCTGTTGCCGGCGCTGTGCGGCATGGCGGCGGGCCAATGGGTGCGATCCCGACTGTCGGTGCGGCTCTTCAGGCGCTGCTTCTTCATCGGGCTCGCGCTGCTGGGCGGCTACATGGTCGCGCGAGGATGACGCCGCGCCGCGGCCAAATCGGCCGCAAGATGAACAGGTTGCGCGTTGCGGATTACCTTTCTAGCATCTCCTGGCACGGACGCACCCGAATGCTGGCGCGCCGACCCAAGGAGCAGGCATGCAGCGTTTCGGCAAACTGGCAGCGGCGGGCATGATCGCGATCGGCGCGATCGCATGCACGGGCACATCCACGGAAGCGATGGCCCAAACGTCCAAGGCCGCGCCCGCCCCGGACGCACTGGCGGACGACTCGTCCACCCTCTCCTGTGCAGACTTCAACGCGGCAGCCGCGCAGGTGACGCCCGCAAAGAACGCCACGGCCGCGCAGAAGCGAACGGCCGTGGACGCCCAGGACTACATCGGCACCGGGATGGTCTGGCTCCATGGCTATCTCACCGGCCGCAAGGGCGCCGAGGTCGGCAAGCTGACGCGCGAATGGGTGGAGGTGAACGTCGCCAAGCTCGGCAAGGAATGCGCTGCCGCCACCGACCCGGCCCACACGCTGCTGGTCGACCTGATCGTCAAGCCATGAAAATCTCCCCTGCCCTCGCCCTCGCGCGCTGCGCGGTGATCCTGCTGGCGCTGGCCGCTGGCGAGAGCGATGCGCAACGCCACGGCAGCCGTCATCGCCACCACAACAACTGGAACAACAACTGGAACAACCACTGGCACAACGACTGGGACAACCGGCGCGACGCGCGAAGAGCAGGCGTCGTCACCGGTGTCGTCGCGGGCGGGATCGCAGGCTCGGCGGCGCGGAACCGGGCCGACCAGCGCTACGCCGACTGCCTGTGGGCCACGGGCTACAGCTGGGAGTGCGATCGCCGTCGCTGGGACGACGAGATGCGCGCCCGCGAGAGCGCGCGCAGAACCGCCGTCGTGGCCGGCGTCGCTGCCTACGCGATCGTCCGGAACTGAAATTGACATCGCTCGCCAGCGACGAAGCCTCGACGCTGCGACGGATTCCCGCCGGCATCTGGGTTCTGGGTTTCGTCAGCCTGCTGATGGACGTCTCGTCCGAGATGATCCACGGTCTGCTGCCCATGTTCATGGTGACGGTGCTCGGGACCAGCGTGCTGGCCGTCGGGATCATCGAGGGGCTCGCCGAATCGGTCGCGCTCATCGTCAAGGTCTTCTCCGGCGTACTCAGCGACTACTTCGGGCGGCGCAAGGCGTTGACTGTCGCGGGCTACGGGCTCGGCGCGCTCAGCAAGCCCTTGTTCGCGCTCAGCACGGGACTCGGGGGCATCGTCACCGCACGGCTGCTGGACCGGCTCGGCAAGGGCATCCGCGGCGCGCCGCGCGATGCCCTGGTCGCCGACATCGCGCCCGAGGACTTGCGAGGCGCCGCCTTCGGCCTGCGGCAGTCGCTGGACACGGTCGGCGCCTTCGTCGGCCCCTGTGTAGCGGTCGGGCTGATGCTCCTGTGGGCCAACGATTTCCAGGCGGTGTTCTGGGTTGCGACGGTGCCGGCCTTTCTCGCCGTGCTCCTGCTGCTCTTCGGGCTGCACGAACCCGCGCAGACGCAGATCCGCCAACGGGTCAATCCGGTCCGGCGCGAGAACGTGAAGCGGCTTCCGGCCGCGTACTGGTGGGTCGTCGGCGTGGGCGCGATCTTCACGCTGGCGAGATTCAGCGAGGCATTTCTCGTCCTGCGCGTGATGGTGGCGATGAACGTGATCTATGCCGCTTCGGCCTATCCGTTCGGCAAGCTGTCGGACCGGATGAGTCACCGCCGCTTGCTGGGCTTCGGCCTCGTGATGCTGCTGGCGGCGGACCTCGTGCTGGCCAGCGGCCCGAACAAGTTCGCGCTGTTTGGCGGCGTGGCCCTTTGGGGCGTGCACATGGGCATGACGCAGGGACTGCTCGCCGCGATGGTCGCGGACACCGCGCCGGAAGACTTGCGCGGCACCGCCTACGGCGTGTTCAACCTGGTCAGCGGCATCGCCATGCTGGTCGCCAGCACGCTGGCGGGACTGCTGTGGGACGCCTTCGGCGCTGCGGCGACCTTTCGTGCAGGCGCAGTGTTCTGCCTGGCGGCGCTGGTGGTCGCGCGCTGGCGCACCGGACCCGCATCAATACGTATTGAAAAGAAACCAAAGTACTAATAGGCTTCAGCTTTTGCATCGTCCTCGGAAGGAGTGTTGCCCATGCGAGCACTTGTATCCATCCTGGCCGGCGTCACGCTCTTCGTCAGCAGCATTGCCGTGTGGTGGTTCTACTGGCCGGTCTGGAAAGTCGAGACGAACGTTCGAAAGCAGCTTCCGGATGGCTTCACGAGCTTTTCGGGCGTGAAGTTCAACCGCACCACGGGCGCCGGCTGCGGCTACGTCAATGCCGGCAATCGCCCGGGCGCGCCCCAGGGGAAGACGCATTTCGTCCTGCTGCCGGACGGCAGCGTGAAGTTCGACCCGGCTGACCGCGTGACGGGCTCGACGCTGCAGCAGCTCGAAGCGCTGCGCAAGCACGCCGACTATCTGGCGCTGGTTTACGCGCGCTGCACCTGAGACGGCGCTATTCGTACTTCTTGGCGGTCCGCATCAGCGCCGGCGTGCCGATGACTTCGTTCAGGGCATCGAAATCCAGCATCTGCGAACGCCACGGCTGGGTGGTCCGGTGCGCGTGCAGGCTGGCGTAGTAGCCCTGCAGCGTGTGCACGACCGCGCGCGCAGTGCCGCCCGGAAAGATCGCAATCCGAAAACCGTGCGCCTGCAACGCATCCGCGTCCTGGATGGGCGTCTTGCCACCTTCGACCATGTTGGCCAGCAAGGGCACGCGTTGCGCGAATCGCCCGCACGCGGCGTCCATTTGCTCGGGTGAGCGCAGCGCCTCGATGAAGAGCGCGTCCACGCCGCAGGCCAGATAGGCCTCGGCGCGATCCAGTGCGGCGTCGAGACCTTCGACCGCGACTGCGTCCGTGCGCGCAAGGATGAGGGTGTCGCTCGACGCGCGCGCGTCCAGCGCCGCCTTGAGCTTGCCGACCATCTCGCGCTCGGGCACCACCGCCTTGCCGTCGAGATGGCCGCAGCGCTTCGGAAAGGTCTGGTCCTCGATCTGCACCATCGCCGCACCGGCGCGCTCGAAGCCGCGCACGGTGCGCTGCGTGTTGAGCGCGTTGCCGAAGCCGGTGTCGGCGTCGACGATCACCGGCAGATTCACGCGTTCGGTGATCCGCGCGAGCGTGTCGGCGACTTCGGTAAATGTCGTGAGGCCGATGTCCGACCGGCCCAGGCGCGTGTAGGCAATCGAGGCGCCCGAAAGGTACAGCGCCTCGAAACCGGCCTGCTCGGCCACCAGCGCGCTCAGCGCGTCATAGACGCCCGGCGCCAGCACGATGTCGTTGGACGCGAGGCGCGTCTTGAATGTCTTACTTGTCATCGGATGCTTCTGTTGGATGAACGAGCGCCGCAGCCGTGTGCGCCGCGATGTAGCCGCCCGCGACGGCGCTCAGGAGTCCGTTGCCGGAGAGATAGCCCCAGACTTCGTCGCCGGACACGCCGCCCGCAGCGCCGCCGGCCGCGAGCAGATTGGCGAAGGGTGTGCCGTCCTGTCGCAGCACGCGCATGTCGCCCGCGACGTCGAGGCCGCCCTGCGTATGGAACAACGCGCCAGTCACCTTCACCGCGAAGAACGGCGCGGTCAGGGCACGATTGAAAACCCGTCCATCAGGCAGTGGCGACTTGTCCTGCATCGCCGCGAGCGTCCGCTCCAGCACGGCAGCGTCGCAGCCGATGCACGCCGCCAGATCGGCCGCCGTGTCGCATCGCCTCAGCGCTCCGGCTGCCTCGGCTTCGCAGAAATCGGGGAAGCCGCGCGCGAGCGCGAGCAGCGGCGTATCGAACACATTCCACGCGATGCCGCCGGCCTGTGCGAGCACGTGCACGGCCGCTTCGGAATAGCCCTGTGTCTCGTCGTGAAAGCGCCGCCCTTCGCGGTTGATCTGCACGCCGCCTTCCATCATCACGGCCCACGACATCAACGCGCCTTGCGGCGTGACCCACGAGCCGTGCCCCTGGTGGCCGCCGAGGTCGCGCAACCGCGCCCCCAGCGCCGCGCCCCACTGGATGGCGCTGCCGTCGTTGCCGACGTGGCCGCCGAAGCTGGCCTCTGCCATCTCGGGCAGCAACGCCCGCACCATGGCTGAATTGCCGCCGAAGCCGTTGCAGGCGAGAAGCAGCGCATCGCAGCCCAGCGATTCGCGATGCCCATCGGGCCTCTGGTATTCGATGCCGAGCACGCGGTCGGCGTCGTCGAGAACCAGCGTGTCGACGACCGCCTGTGTCAGGACCGGGATGCCGGCCGCTTCGACCGCCGCCTGCAGGCTCGCCATCAGGGCGGCGCCCGTCTTCTGCGGCAGCGCGTGCATGCGATGCACGCCGTGGCCGGGATACAGGAAACCATCGAGCAGGATCCAGTCGAGGCCGTGCCGCTCCTGGAGCACATCGATCGCCGGACCGACGGCCTGCGCGTAGGCATCGACCAGCACCGGGCTTGCCCGCCCGTGCGCCTTGGCCTGGATGTCCGCCGCGAAGCGTGCAGGGCTGTCATCGACAACGCCATGTGCACGCTGCACGCGGGTGCCGGGCGCGGGAATGAAGCCCGACGACAACGCCGTCGAACCGCTCGGCACGGCATCGCGTTCGAGCACGACGCAATCCACGCCGGCATCGCTCAGCATCAGCGCGGCGGTCAGCCCGCAGGCGCCGCCGCCGACAATCGCCACACCGACATGCACCTCGGCATCGATGGCGGAGGTGCGCCGGATACGGCGCGAAGACTCAACCATGGTCATGCCAATGCGCGCACGAAAGCTGTGCCATCCGTGACCTCGGCCACATTGCGCATGTCGGCCAGCGAAGTCTGGTGCCGCTCTTCACCGAAGGCCGCGCAGCCGTCGGCCAGCACCAGCGTGCGGTAGTCGCGCATGTGGGCGTCACGCACGGTGCTGGCGACGCCGCCGTTGGTCACGATGCCGCACACCGCCACGGTGTCGATGCCGGCGCGGCGGAGCACCCAGTCGAGTTGCGTGTTGAAGAAGGCGGAATACGCGACCTTGCTGACTGCGACGTCGATCAGGCCTGCGAGTTGATCGACGTTCGCCTGGCCCCAGCTTCCGGGCGCGAAATCGCCTTTGCGCAGATACGGCCGCAAGGCCTTGAGATGCGTCGACACCATGGGCTCGCCCTTGGCATCCGGCCACAGGGTGAACTGGCTCGCGACGACCATGCCGCCCGCGCTCTTGAGCGCCGCCGCCACCTGCGAAACGCGCGCGGGCAGCAACAGCGCAGGCGGGTTGGTGTCGCCGCCCCGCGCATAGGCGCCCTTGGGATCGAGGAAATCGTTCTGCAGGTCGATGATGACGAGCGCCGTCTTCGCTGCCGGGATCGATGCACCGCCGCTCATGACAGCCTCGCCAGCAAGTTGCCGTGCGCGTCGACTTCGGCGTGGAAGCCGGGCTCCAGCCACACGGTGGTGTCGGCCTGTTCGAGGATCGCGGGTCCGTCGATGCGCGTCCCCACGGGCAGTTCGAGTCGCGCGTAGCGCAGCGCTTCGTGCCATTGCCCGTCATGGAACACGCGCTGCGTGCCGAGCGGCTCGACGCTGCCCGCGCCTTCCGGCGCAAGCACGGCGAGATCGAACTTGGGCCGCACGCCGATGCGCGCATAGCGCAGGTTCATCACACGGATCGGAATGCCGTCGAGCACACGGCCGAAGGCCAAGGTATAGGCAGTCTCGAACGCGGTGCGGATCGAATCTGCCGTCAGCGGCTTGCTGCGCGCGTCTGGCAGTTCCACCGGCAGCGTGTGCGTCTGGCCGGCATAAAGCATGTCGAGCGCGACGATCTCACGCACTTCGTCGAAGCGCACGCCCGAGGAATCCAGGCGCCGCTGGCAACCGGCGGCCAGTTCGTCGATGCGCCGCTGAAGTTCATCCACGTCGAGTTCTGCAAGCGGTCGATTGATGGTCTGCACCGCGTCGTGCCGCATGTCGGCAATCACGCAACCCAACGCCGAGGTCACACCTGGATAGCGCGGCACGATGCCGGTGCCGACGCCGACCTCGCGCATCATGGCGCACACATGCAGCGCACCGCCGCCGCCGAAGGGCATGTAGGAAAAGCGTCGCGGATCATGGCCGCGTTCGATCGACACGAGCCGGATGGCCCCCGCCATGCGCGCATTCGCCACTGTCAGGATGGCCTCTGCGGCCGCGTGCACATCGAGGCCGAGCGGCCGCGCCACATGCTCGTCGATCGCCTGGCGCGACTTCTCGGCATCGAGCGCCGCGAGCAGTCCGCCGCCCAGCGGCCGGTCGGCCGCGATGCGGCCGAGCAGCACGTTGGCGTCGGTCACGGTGGGGCGCATGTTGCCCCGCCCGTAGCAGGCCGGCCCTGGCACGCTGCCTGCCGACTCGGGGCCGACCTGCAACATGCCGCTTGCATCCACCGAGGCGATGGAACCGCCGCCCGCGCCGATGGTCTCGATCTGGATCATCGGCGAGCGGATCACCATGCCGAACTCGATCGCCGTCTGCGCGGCCAGTGCAGCCTCGCCGTTGGCGACCAGCGAGACGTCGAACGAGGTGCCGCCCATGTCGCCCGTGATTGCATTCGGGAAGCCGGCCGCGCGCGCGATGGCTGCACAGGCGATGACGCCCGCCGCAGGCCCCGACAAAGCCGTGCGCACCGGCAGGTCGCTCGCCGTCTGCCGCGACATCACGCCGCCGTTGCTCTGCACCACCAGGAGTTCACCGGCGAAGCCTTGATCGCGCAAGTCGGATTCGAGGCGCGACAGATAGCCGCCCACCACCGGCTGCAACGCTGCATTGAGCGTGGCGGTCGAACAGCGCTCGAACTCGCGAATCTCGGGCAGCACTTCGCTGGCCGACGTCACGTGGGCGTTGGGCCAGATCTCGCGCACCGCCGCGACGGCGAGCCGTTCGTTCTCCGGGTTGGCGTAGGTGTTGATGAAGAACACGCACACCGCCTCGCAGCCTTCGGCGAGCAATGCCCGTGTCTCGGCGCGCACCTGGTCGAGATCGACCGGCGTGTGCAGGGTGCCGTCGGCAAGCACGCGCTCGTTCACTTCGCGCCGCAGGTCGCGCGGCACGACCGGCACGAAGCTGCCGCGCAGGCCCCAGGTCTGCGGCCGGTCGCGGCGGCGCATCTCCAGCACGTCGCGAAAGCCGCGCGTCGTGATGATGCCGGTGCGCGCCACCTTGCGCTCCAGCAGCGCGTTGGTGCCGACGGTGGTGCCGTGCACGATGGTGGCGATGGCCGCCGCCGAGTCAGCGACGCGCCCCACGCCGTTCATGAAGCCGCGCGCTTCTTCACCGCGCGTGGACGGCACCTTGACGATGCGCGCCGTGCCGCTGGCTTCGTCGAGCACGAAGAGGTCGGTGAACGTGCCGCCGACGTCGACGCCCACGACAAGGGATTCGAAGGATTTTCCTGGGGATGTCATTCGGACGCTTTCTTCTTCGGGTCGGTGGTGACGGTCACGTAGCCCATGGCCCGGTCGCGTTCACGCTGTTCGGACTGGCGCTCGGACGCGCTGCCCCACCCGCCCCCACCGGGGGTTTCGAGCCGTACGCGTTCGCCGCGAACGAGCTGGATGCCGCGCATCTTCGAAACCATCGGCGGCTCGTGCCATGCGCCCTCGTTCTCGTAGCGGAAGACGTTGACCGCGCCCGCGCCACCGCCCGCGATGCCCTTGGGCGGCGAGGTGCCGCGTTCACCGAAGACGAATACTTCGGCCTCCTTCTCCAGCAGCTCGATCTCGTAGACCGCGCCGAGCCCGCCGCGGTACTGGCCGTCGCCGCCCGAATCGGCGCGCAGCGACCATTCGGTGAAGCGCACCGGATACGCCGCTTCGAGAATCTCCAGCGGCGGAATCGTCGCGGTGGAGATCGGCGCGTTGCCGTGCGAGAGCCCGTCGCCGCCCGAATGCCCGCCATGGCCGCCGCCGAAGAAGCTGAACATCACCCAACGCTGTCCCTCGCGCCCCTTGTCGCTGCGGTGACCCGCGATCGACAGCGCGTTGATGGTGCCGTAGGCCTGTGCCACGGCGCGCGTGGGATCAGCCTTGGCCGCGGCGCTGAAGATCACGTCGATCATGCGCAGGATGGTCTCGGTGTAGCCGCCGACCGGGCGCGGCCGTTCGGCGCTGATCACCAGCCGGTCGGGGATGACGAAGTCCACCGCGTCGAGCACACCCGCGTTCGCCGGCACGTCGGGGAAGAGATGCTTGAGCGCGACATAGCAGGCCGCGATGGCCGTGGCGCGCGAGATATTGACCGGCCCCGCGCACTGCGGCGAGGTGCGCGAGAAATCGAGCAGCAGCCGGTCGCCGGCGACGGTCATGTCCAGCGCGATGGTCAGCGGGTCATTGGTGATGCCGTCGTTGTCGAGCACGTCGTCGAAGCTGTAGTGGCCGTCCGGCAGCGAGGCGATGTGCGAACGCATCAGGCGCAACGCACGGCTGCGCAGCTCGCCGAGCGCTCTCAGCACGAGATCGTCGCCGTATTCGTCGAGCAGGCCGTTCAGCCGCCGGGCGCCCAGTTCCAGCGCGGCGAGTTGCCCGTTGAGGTCGCCCCAGAGGCTGTCCGGCAGGCGCGTGTTGGCCTGCAGGATGGCGAGCACGTCGCGGTCGAGCACGCCGTCGCGCACGATGCGCACCGGCGGAATCTGCACCGCCTCCTGCCAGCACTCGGTGGCCGCCGGGTTGTAGTTGCCGGGCACCGCGCCGCCGACGTCGTGCCAGTGCGCGGCAGACGCCATGTGGCAATAGAGCTTTCCATTGCGGAAGAAGGGCCGCACCAGCTTGAAGTCGTTCGCGTGCGTGCCGCCGTCGTAAGCGTCGTTGCTGATCCAGATGTCGCCGTCGCGCATGCCGCCGCGCGGCTCGGCCGCCGCCACCGTCGCGCGCACTGCGAAGGCCATGGCGCCGACGAACACAGGCAGCCCCGACTTGCCCTGGACCAGCGTGTCGCCGGTGGTGGCGTCGTAAAGCCCATGGCAGGCATCGTGCGCCTCGGCAATGATGGGATTGAACGCGCTGCGGTAGAGCGTCGCGTCCATCTCGTCGGCCACCTGTTCGAGGCGGCCGCGCAGGACGGCGAGCGTGACGGGGTCGATCGCGGTCACGTGTGAAGGCTCAGACATCGGTTGCTTCCTTGCCAGCGCGCTGGCGTAACTGATTCATCAATCCGCCGGCGCGGACCATGTCCATGAGAAAGCCGGGCACTGGCTCGCAGGCCAGGCGGGTGCCATCCGGCGCAATCACGGCAGGAAGCGTGCTGTCGATGACAACGTGGTTGCCCTCGCGCAGCGTCTCGGCTTGCGGGCAGGTCAGCAGCAGCAGGCCGACGTTGAACGCGTTGCGGAAATACAGCCCGCTGTAGGAAGGCGCGATCACCGCCTTCACACCGAGGTGAACGAGCACGGCCGCGGCCTGCTCGCGCGACGAACCGATGCCGAAGTTCGGCCCCGCCACGATGACGTCGCCCGGTTGCACCTCGCGGGCGAATTCGGGCCGGACGGATTCGAGGCAGTACTGCGCGATGCGGTCGATGCCGTGCTTCATCGAATGACCGGGCGCGAGCAGGTCGGTATCGATGTCGGCACCCAGGCGCCAGACGCGGTGCATGGTGGCAACGGTCATGCGAGCACCTCGCGCGGATCGGCAATGCGGCCATGCAGCGCGGACGCGGCCACCGTGTAGGGCGAGCCCAGGTACACCTGCGCGGTTGCCGAGCCCATGCGGCCCTTGAAGTTGCGCGCGGTGGTGGAAATGACAGTGATGTCGTCGCCCATCGGATCGCCGTAACCCGAACAGGCGCCGCACGCGGTCGGAAAGAGCTCAGCGCCGGCATCCATCAGCACCTGCAAGACACCCTCCTCGCGCGCCTGCTCCTGGTCGCGGATGCTGGCGGGCGCGACGATCAGGCGGACGCCCGAGGCCACCTTGTGACCACGCAGCACCTGGGCCGCGGCGCGCAGGTCTTCGAGCTTGGCGCCCGTGCAGGCACCGATGTAGGCCACGTCCACGCGCGTGCCCGCGTAGCGACTCACACCGTGCGAATTGGCGGGACTGTGCGGCGCGGCGACGTGCGGTTCCAGCGCGGTCGCATCGAAGCGATGGCGCATCATCTCGGCGCCGTCGTCGGTGAACCACGGCGCCATGTCGACATCGGGCGCACCGGCTTCGGCGAGAAACGCGGCGGTGGTGGCGTCAGGCGCAATCAAGCCGGCCTGCGCGCCCAGTTCGGCACTCATGTTCGACAGCGTCATGCGCTCCTGCATCGACAGCGCCTTCACGGCCGGGCCGGCGAACTCGACCGCCTGGTAGCGGCCGCCGTTCATGCCGAAGCGGCCGATCATGTGCAGCATCATGTCCTTGGCGGTCACGCCGGTCGGCAGCGCGCCGTCCCACCACATCTGGATGGTCTCGGGCACGCGCAGCCAGATCTCGCCGGTGACCATCACGCCGAGCATTTCGGTGCTGCCGACACCGAACATGTAGGCGCCGAACGCACCGCCCGTGGGCGAATGCGAATCGCCGCCCACGCACAGCATGCCGGGGCGGATGTGCCCATGCTGCGGCACCACCACATGGCAGATGCCCTGGCTGTCGTAGACATGCGGCAGTTGCTGCTCGCGGGCCCAGTCGCGCGCAATGCGCACGATGCGGCGCGAATCGTCGTCGCGCTCGGGCACGTAGTGGTCTATCACGAGCACGACGCGTGAGCGGTCCCAGATCTGGGCGCCAAGTTCTTCCAGCATCGGTTGGAGGCGACGCGGGCCGGAGGAGTCATGGAACATCGCCATGTCCACGGCGCAGGTCACGATCTCGCCCACGGACACGCGCTCGCGCCCGCTCGCACGCGCGATGAGCTTCTGGGCGAGGGTCTGGGCCGGAGTCCGTTCGGAAGCCATGGCGTTTACTCCGGCTTGGCGCCCGAGAACTTCACGACCTTGGCCCAGCGCTTGATCTCGCTCTGCACGAAGGCGCCGAACTCCTCGGGAGAGTTGCCGACGGGGATGGCCCCCTCGGCTTCGAGGCGGCGCTGCATCTCGGGCTGCTTGATCGCATGGCGGGCCGCGTCGCTGATCTTTCGCGTCATATCGGGCGCCATGTGGGCCGGCCCGAAGAGCCCGAACCAGGCGCTGGATTCGTAGCCCGGCAGCGTTTCCGCAATGGCTGGAACGTCCGGAAACGCAGGCAGCCGCTTCGCCGAAGTGACGCCGAGCGCCTTGAGCTTGCCGGCCTGGATGTGCTGCTGCACATTCCCCACGGCGGCGAACATCAGCTGCACCTGGCCTGCAAGCAGGTCCTGCACGGCCGGCGCGGTGCCGCGATAGGGAATGTTCACGATCTCCACGCCCGACTGCATCTTGAAGGCCTCGCCCGCCATGTGCAGCGACGAGCCGACGGAGCCGATGGCGAAGTTGAGTTCGCCCGGCTTTGCCTTGGCGAGCGCGATGAGCTCCTTCACGTTGTTCGCCCGCACCGAGGGATGCGCGACCAGGATCGACGGCGACGTCGCGACGCAGGTCAGCGCCGTGAAGTCCTTGACCGGATCGAAAGGCAGCTTCGGATAGAGCGTGGCGTTGATCGCGTGGCTGGTAAAGCTCATCAGCAGCGTGTTGCCGTCGGGCGCCGCCTTGGCGACCGCCTCGGCCGCGATGTTGCCGCCGGCGCCGGCGCGGTTCTCGACGATCACCGGCCTGCCGAGGGCCGGGCCCATGCTCGCAGCCAGCGTGCGGGCCAGGGTGTCGGTCGAGCCGCCCGCAGGCGCACCGACGAGGATGCGCACGGGCACGTTGCCCATCTGCGCTTGCACGCCGCCAGCGAGCGCGGCGGCGATGGACGAAATCAGGATGTCTCTGCGTTTCACGATGTTGTTGCCCCCTTGTGCATGAACGTTGAATTGCGGCTCAAAGGCCGAGATAGGCGCGGCGCAGCTCGTCGCTGCCCAGCAGATCCTGCGGAAGACCCGAGAAGCGCACGCTGCCGTTTTCGAGCACATAGGCGCGGTCCGCGATCTCCAGCGACTGGCCGACGTTCTGCTCGACCAGCAGCACGGCGAGTCCGCCGTCGCGAAGCTGGCGGATCAGCGTGAACATCTCCTCGACCAGCAGCGGCGACAAGCCCAGCGAAGGCTCGTCGAGGATCAGCAGCACCGGCTCCGCCATCAGGCCGCGGCCGATGGCGAGCATCTGCTGCTCCCCGCCGCTCATGGTGCCGGCGTGCTGGCGGATGCGTTCCTTCAGGCGCGGGAAGATGCCGAACACCTTGTCGAGATTGGCGGCGCGGCGCTCGCGGGCGCGCGTGAAGGAGCCAAGCTCGAGGTTTTCGAGCACGCTCAGGTTCGGAAAGACCTTGCGGCCTTCGGGCACCTGGATGAGCCCGGCCTTGACGACTTCGCGGTAGTGCGCGCCGCTCAGGTCCTGACCGTCGAAGCGAACGGTGCCGCTCCAGGCGGGGCAGAGGCCGCAAACCATCTTGTTCAGCGTCGACTTCCCTGCGCCGTTGCTGCCGAGCAGCGCGACCATCTCGCCCGCATTGACCTGCAGGTCGACGCCACGCAGGACTTCGACGCGACCGTAGCCGCCGCGCAGCGCGCGGATATCGAGCAGCGACGTCATACCGCGACTCCTTGCGCAGCGGTATTTCCGGCCGCGGCCTTGCGCAGCCGTGCGGCGGTGCCGTGGCCGAGGTAGGCCTCGACCACCTTGTCGTTCGAAGTCACCTGCGCCGGGCTGCCCTCGGCGATCAGTTGCCCTTGCGCGAGCACCCAGACATGCGACGCGAGATTCATCACGGCCTGCATCACGTGCTCGATCATCAGCACGGTCACGCCGCCGTCGGCGACGCCGCGAACCACCGGCATCATCTCGGCGATCTCCTGCGGATTGAGCCCGGCGAGCACTTCGTCGAGCAGCAGCAGTCGCGGTTGTGTCGCGAGCGCGCGTGCCAGTTCGAGCCGCTTGCGAGCGGCGACGGTGAGATCGGAGGCCGGCTTGTCGAGTTGCGCGGCCAAACCCACGCGGCTCGCGACCTCTTCCGCGCGGCGCAGCGCCTCGCTTCTGCCGCGCACGTGCAGGTGCGCGCCGACCGCGATGTTTTCACGCACCGTCTGCGCCGCGAAGGGCTTGACGATCTGGAAGGTGCGCGTCATGCCCAGCATGGCATTGCGATGCGGATCGCGCCCCGTGATGTCCTGCCCCGCGAAACGCACGGTGCCGGCGTCCGGCTTCAGAAAGCCCGACATGAGCGCGAAGAGCGTGGTCTTGCCTGCGCCGTTCGGGCCGATCAACGCGCTGAGGCTGCCCTCGCGTACGGCGAGGCTGACGTTCTGCACCGCCTTCAATCCGCCGAAGGAGCGAGAGATGCCGCTCAGGGCCAGCAGAGGCTCAGTCATGGCGGCTCCCCTTCCCTGCCCAAAGCTGCCGCACCGACAGGCCGATGCCGGCGATGCCGCGCGGCAGGAAGATCACGATCAGCACCAGCACCGTCCCGTAGATCACCATGTTGATGCCCGGCAATTCGCCGAAGAGATTGCGCGTGAAGTCCGACAGCGCATGCAGCACCGCAGCGCCGAGCACCGGTCCCCACAGCGTGCCCATGCCGCCGACGATGGCCGCGACCAGCGCCTCGACCGAGGTGCCCGAACCGTAGGCGATGCCCGGATCGATGTACTGGAACACCTGCACGTAGAACGCGCCCGCCGCGCCCATGAAGGCGCCCGAGATGCCGATGGCCGCGAGCTTGATGCGGAACGGGTCGACACCGACCGCGCGTGCCGCATCCTCGTTGTCGCGCACGGCCTGCAGGTAGGCGCCGAAGCGGCCGTTGCGCAGCCACCAGGTCACCAGCAAGGCGGCCGTGACGAAAGCCAGCACGACCCACAGGTAGCCGCTGCGCGATGCGAACTGCAGGTTGGCCGCCGATTCGCGCAGCGGCACCATCAACCCGACGCCACCGCCGGTGAAAGGCACCGACAACGCCACGATGCGGAAGACTTCTGCAAAGGCCAGGGTCACGAGCGCGAAATACGAACCTTTGAGTCCATAGCGAAACGTGAGCGCACCCACGAAGAGCCCGACCAGCGCACTGCCCGCCACCGCCATCGGCAACGCGACCCAGGCGTTGATGCCGCCCTGCAGTTGCGCAATCGCCTGGATGTAGGCGCCAGTGCCGAAGAAGAGCGCATGCCCGAACGAGAACTGCCCGCCGAAGCCGCCGAGGATGTTCCACGCCTGCGCAATCAACGTCGCATAGAGGGCCATCATCACGAAGTTGAGCGCCACGCCTGACGAAGTCACGAGCGGCACGCACGCCACCACGACCGCGAAGAGCGCGATGCCGCCGAGATGACGCAAACCGACGCTGGATATGTTCGAACCGCTCATGCCTTGGCTCCGAACATGCCTTCGGGCCGGAACAGCACGACGCCGATGAAGATCGCGAAGATGCCGATCTGCCCCAGCGACTCACCGAGGACGAGCCCGCCGAGCGACTCGACCACGCCGACGAGGAAGCCACCGATCAGCGCGCCGACGAAACTGCCCATGCCGCCCAGCACCACGATGGTGAAGGCCACCAGCACGAAGCCGCCGCCCACCTGCGGGTTCACGTAGTACGCCGGCAGCAGGAAGCACGCCGCCGCGCCGAGGCAGGCCAGGCCGATGCCGAAGCTCACTGCATAGACGTGATCGACGTCGATGCCCATGAGCTTGGCGCCCTCCTTCTCCTTGGCGACGGCGCGGATGGCCCGTCCGAGGTCGGTGCGGCCCATGATCCAGAACAGCACCGCCGACACCACCAGCGCACCCGCGAAGGCCACCAGCTTGGGCACCGCGATCATCGCGGGGCCGATGGCGACCGTGCTCAGCGAATAGGCGGTGTCGATGTTGCGCGTGTCCGATTTGAAGAAGATCAGCGCAAGGTTCTCCATCACGATCGCGATGCCGAGGGTGGCCAGCAGGATGTTCTCGTCCTTGCCATGGCCCGCACGATTGATGACGATGCGCTGCAGGCCATAGCCGAGCGCGAACATGCCCGGCACCACGATCGGCAAGGCAAGGTAAGGGTCGATCCCCCAGCTTTCCTTGAGGAAGTACACCGCGTATAGCGCCAGCATCAGGCAGGCGCCGTGCGCGAAGTTGATGATGTGCAAGACGCCGTAGATCAGCGTGAGCCCCAGCGCGATCAAGGCGTAGACCGCGCCGGTCGTCAGGCCGTTGAGCACCGACGGGAAAAGAATGCTGAAGTCGAGCATCCTGCTGATCTGCGGTGCTCAGGCTGCCCGGAGTGGGAACAGCGGCTCCACCTCGCGGAACTCGCGCGGGATGATCACCTTGATGTCGTTCTTCACGACTTGCGTCATGAGCGGCTGCGCGCCCTCGTTCTGGCCGTTGACGAACTTGGTCGGGCCGTACGGCATGATGTGATTCGAGAAGGTGCTCTTCTCCAGCGCGTCGATGATCGCGGCCCGGTCGCTCGACTTGGCGCGCTCCAGCGCATCGGCCAGCAACGCCATCGCGGTGTAGGTCATGAAGACCTCGTAGCTGAAGAACTGGCCCTTGGCCTCCACACGCTTGCGCAGTTCCGCCGAGCGCTTGTCCTTGGGATTGAACCAGTGGTTGCAGTCGATGATGCCGTTGGCCGCTTCCGGAAACTCCTTGACGAACTTGTAGCTCGACGCGGCGCCGCCCAGCACCGAGAAGATCGCCTTGGGCTGCACCTTCTGCTGCTGCATCGTGCGCACCAGCAGCGCGTATTCGTTGTAGTAGTTGGCCGGGATCACGATGTCCGGGTTGATGGACTTCATCCGCAGCACGATGTTGTTGAAGTCGCGCGTCGGGTTCGCGTGCTTCACGACTTCCTTCACTTCGAAGCCATAGCCGGGCAGTTCGCGCGAGAGCAGTTGCGCCGTGCCGGTGCCGAAGAGCGATTCCTCGTGAATGATCATGACCGTCTTGGCCGGGCTGCCGGCGGCCTTGTTGAGCACGAGCAGGTTGGCCATCGCCACTTCGGTCGACTTCTTGTAGCCGGGGCCGAAGCGGAAGGTGTTCTTCAGCCCGCGCTCGACGATCTGGTCGGCCACGCCCACGTCGACCACGTGCGGCAGGTTGTACTTGGCCGCCGCCTGCGTGGTCGCCAGGCAGATCGCCGACGCGAAGGCGCCGACGATGGCCGAGACGCCGGCTTCGTTCATCTTCTCGACCTCGGCCGCGCCGGCCTGCGGCTGCGACTGCGCGTCGCCGAGCATCGCCTCCAGCTTCGCGCCGCCCAGGGACTTGATGCCGCCGGCCTGGTTGATGTCCTCGATCGCCATCTGCGCGCCCAGCCGGCATTGCTGGCCCGAATAGGCGAGCGCGCCGGTCACGGGGTGCAGCACGCCGACGCGCACGGGCTTGGGCTGCGCGCCCCCCACGAGCGGAAACGCGAGCGACGTGCCGATGGCGGCGGTCTGCGACAGGAAGCGGCGGCGATTTTCCATGGGGACTCCTCGTTGGTTAGATGAATTGCGCTGAAAGCTCTTTGCTGACCCACACCTTGGCGTCGATGCCGCCCACGCGGGACAACTGCATCTCGTAGGTGTAGCGATCGGGACGGTACAACCCGTGCAGCCATTGCACCGGCCGCTCGTTGGCGTCGTAGACCAGGCGCCGCACGGCCAGCAGCGCCGAGCCGACGGACACGTCGAGGTGCTGCGCCAGCGTGGCGTCGGCCAGCTTGGCGGTGATGGTCTGGTGCGCCCGCCCGACCCGCACGCCGGCCTCTTCGAGCAGCACGAGGATCGGCTTGCGCGCCAGCTCGCGGCGGCCGAACTGGCGCGCGACGTCGGCGGGCACGTAGGTGGTGATGTGCGAGAGCGGCCCTTCGCGCGTCGAGCGCACGCGCACCGCCTTCTGCACGGCGTCGCCCAGCTTCAATTGCAGGGCGGCGGCGACACTGGCCGAAGCGGTGACGGTCTGCACGTCGATCACCTTGACCGAGGTGCGCAGACCCATGCTGACGAGGTTTTCGAGCAGGCCGCCGAGGTTGGCCCGCTGCACGCTCTGCCCGCCCTCCGCGATCGGGGCCAACGGCGCACGGATGGGACGCGTGCCGCGGCCGGGCTCGCGCGAGATCAGGCCGTCGGCCGCCATCTTCTCGAGGGCGCGCCGCACGGTGACGCGGGCCACGCCGAATTCCTCCATCAGCGCGAACTCGCCCGGCAGCCCATCGGCGAAGCGGCCTTCAGCCAGCTGCTCGCACAACAGCAGATAGATCTGGTGGTACTTGGGCAGCGGCATCTGGGACATGGGTCCCGATGGTCACGGCGTTCCTTTGTTCCGTCAATAGGACATTTGCGGGCGAACTGTCCGCCCTGCGGCGGCGCAGCCTCGCGCCCCTTTTGGGGCAGAACGCTAGCGGATCGGGAACCGCCTGAGCATGCTGCGCCCCAGCGAGGTGATCTCGTTGACGATGGCCGGCGGCTGTTCGTAGCCGTCCAGGGTCCGGATCGGCTTGGGAATCGTCGCTTTCACGTGGCCGGCCAGGCTCAAGACGCGAACGGCGTCGACCTGGGCGCCGGTCGTGACGGCAATGGGCAGCTCCTGCGCTGCCAGGCGATGAAGAAGGGTCATGGGCACGGACGGGAGTATGCCTGCCCGCCGGACGCCTTCCAGTGGCTTTACAGCGGCTTCGGATCGCTGAAACGCGGCGCGCGGCGCTCCATGTTGGCGCGCACGGCTTCGCCCTGGTTGGCACTCCCGATCAGGGCCTTCTGCTCGACCGACTCCGCCAGCAGCAGTTCGGCGGCGCTGTGGTTCATGGCCGCGTTGAGCAGGCGCTTGCCGGCGCGGATCGCGTCGGGGCTCTTCTGCGCGATCTCGCGCGCCATTTCCAGCGCTTCGGCCAGCGGCTCCGCCGCCAACCGCGTGGCAAGACCGAGACCCACCGCCTCTTCGCCCGAGAAGATGCGGCCGGTGAAGGTGAGTTCGCGCAGGATGTCGTTGCGGGCCAGTTCGCGCATCAGCACCATGCCACCCATGTCGGGCACCAGGCCCCACTTGATCTCCATCACGGACATCCTGGTGCCCGGCGCGACCAGCCGGATGTCGGCACCCAGCGCCACCTGCAAGCCACCGCCGAAGGCAACGCCGTGCACCGCCGCAATGACCGGCACCGGCACTTCGCGCCAGACCATGGCGACGTACTGCGCCGCATTGGAAATGCCGTGCGTGCGCTCGACCAGGTCCTTGCCGACGGAAGATTCACCCACGATGCCGCCGCCTTGCTGCTGCATCCGCTCGAAGGACTGCATGTCGAGCCCGGCGCAGAAGGCCTTGCCGCGCCCGGCAAGCACCACGGCACGCACACTGGCGTCGTCGCGCAGGCGGCTGCCGGCGTCGATCAGCGCATCGAACATCGCGGGATCGAGTGCGTTCATCTTGTCGGCGCGGGCCATGTGCAGTTCGACCACGCCGTCGGCGTGGCGGATGGATTCGATGCGGTCGTTCATGCGGAGGTCTCCTGGTTTTGCCTGAAGTATGGGCGCTCGGCGATGATCGCGCTGTCGCTCAGTCAACACTTTCACCATGCCCTTCGACCGTCGCCAGTTCCTCCAGTCGGGCGCCGCGGCCGCGGTCGTTTCGCTGCTGCGCGAAGCATCCGCCACAGTGCCGGCAAGCGATGGTCGCCTCGGCTTCACCGCCGTCGAAGCCACGCTGCGCGATGCCGTCACGGTGCCGCCGGAGTACAAAGCCCAGGTGCTCTATCCGTGGGGTTCGCCGACCGGCATCGCGGGCTCCATGCCGGCGTTCGCGCCCGATGCATCGAACAGCGCGGCCGACCAGGCGGTCCAGGCCGGGATGCACCACGACGGGATGCACTTCTTCGCGCTCGAGGGCCACGCCGATCGCGGGCTGCTCGTGATGAATCACGAGTACACCGACGATCAATTGCTCCACACCGACGGCGTGCCGCCCTGGACGGCGGAGAAGGTCCGCAAGTCGCTGCACGCGATGGGCGTGTCGGTGATCGAGGTCGAACTCACCCCCGCGGGATGGCGCCAGGTGCTGCCGTCGCGTTACGCCCGGCGCGTGCATGGCGCCACCCCGATGCGCATTGCCGGCCCGGCGGCAGGCACCCCGCTGATGCGTACCGCCGGCAACCCCGAGGGCGACCGCGTATTCGGCACCCTTGCCAACTGCGCGATGGGCGTCACACCCTGGGGCACCTACCTGACCTGCGAGGAGAATTTCCAGGTCTATTTCGGCGCACCGAAGTCGTCCGCCGCCCGCGCCACCGAGGCACAGCGCCGCTACGGCACCGTCGGCGGATCTTCATGGACCGACTATTGGCGCTTCGACGAGCGCTTCGACCTCACGCGCCACCCCAACGAGGCGAACCGCTTCGGATGGGTGGTCGAGATCGATCCCTTCGACCCGGCCTCGACGCCCGTCAAGCGCACCGCCCTCGGTCGCAAGCGGCAGGAAAGCGCGACTTGCAGGTTGACGAAGGACGGCCGCGTCGCCGTCTACATGGGCGACGACACGGCCTTCGAATACGTCTACAAGTTCGTGAGCCGCGACAAGGTCCGCCCCGGCGGCGCCGCGGCCAACAGCCGCCTGCTCGACGAAGGCAGTCTGTACGTGGCGCGCTTCGACGCTGACGGCCGTGGCCGGTGGCTCGAACTCCGTCACGGCCACAACGGCGTCGACCGGGATAGCGGCTTCGCCGACCAGCCCGAGGTGCTGATCCATGCGCGCATGGCCGGCGACATCGTCGGCGCCACGAAGATGGATCGCCCGGAATGGATCGCCGTGCATCCGGCCACCGGCGAGGTGTACGTCACGCTCACCCATAACAGCCAGCGCGGTCAACCCGGCAAGCCGCCCGCCGACGCGGCCAATCCGCGCGCCGACAACATCTTCGGCGGCATCTTGCGCTGGCGCGAAGACGGCCGCGATGCCGGCAGCACCGCCTTCGCGTGGGATCACTTCGCGCTCGCGGGCGACCCCGCCATGCCCGCCGCAGGCGTGCGCTACCCGAGCAAGGAGGCCGACATCTTCGGCTGCCCCGACGGCCTGCATTTCGACGCCGGTGGCCTGCTGTGGATCCAGACCGACATGAGCGGCCCCGACATCGGCAAGGGCCCGATGACCGCGTTCGGCAACAACCAGATGCTGTGCGCCGACCCAGCAAGCGGGCGCATCAAGCGCTTCCTGGTCGGTCCCGGCGGCTGCGAGATCACGGGCTGCGTCGTGACGCCGGACCGCCGCAGCCTGTTCGTCAACATCCAGCATCCGGGCGAGGTACGCGTCGACGGTGTGCCGAACAGCGCATGGCCCGACGGCGCCTCGCCCGGCAGCGCCCGCCCGCGATCGGCCACCGTGGTCGTGCGGCGCCGCGACGGCGGTATCGTCGGAACCTGAATCCGAATCTCCCAGCCCATCGAGGAAGAGCAAGCAATGGCCATCCGTATCGTCCGACTCGGCAGCGACCGTGCACCCGGCGAGGGTCTCCGCATCGGCACCGTGCGACGCCCACCGCGCGGCGTGCCCAAGACCGAGTTCGCGTCCCAGAACTGGTACGACGTGTGGTACCCCAACCTCGCGCCTTCGGTCGAGACGATGAAGATGGCGCAAGCCGCTCAAGCTTCAGGCGTGGCTGCGCAGTGGGCCGCGTTCGGCCGCAAGTTCAAGAGTGAAATGTCTGAAGCCGATGCGAGCCGCAGCCTCGACCTGCTGGCGGCGCTGTCGCACCAGACCGCGCTGTCCGTCGGCTGCTACTGCGAGGACGAGGCGCGCTGCCACCGGTCGTTCCTGCGCGCCTTGCTCGCGGAGCGCGGCGCGGACATCGCCGACTGAGCCTGCCTGAACGCGCCCTTCAGCGCGTCGCCCTGGCGATGGCCTGCGCGGCCGTCCGCAGCTTGTCCAACTGCTGCAGCGCGTCCGGCAGCGACATGCGGACGGCCGGCGCCTGCAAGGCCACGGCGCATCGCACCGGGCCATGAGGCTCGTCGCGTACCGGCACCGCGACACACACCAGCCCCTCGATAAACTCCTCGGCGTCCACGGAATGGCCTTCGCGCCGGATCCGGTCAAGCTCGGCTTCCAATGCCTCGCGGGTGCACAAGGTGTGGGGTGTCTGGCGCGCGTACTGAAGCCCTTCGAGCAGCCGGTCGCGTTGCACGCGGGGCAGATGCGCCAGGAACAGCTTGCCGCTCGCCGAGCAATGCAGCGGCACGCGGGAGCCGGGCCGAAGATCCAGGCGCAAGGGAAACGCGGTCTCGACGCGGTCGAGGTAAACCACTTCCGCGCCGGACAGGGCCGTGAGATTGCAGGTTTCGCCGACATCGGCCACGAGTTGCCGCAACACGGCGTGGCGCACACCAGTCGCCGTGCTTCCGCGAAGCACCGTCTCCGCGAAACGCATCAGGCGCGGCGTGATGGCGTAACGTCGCCCGTCGCTGCCGCGCGCCAGCAGGCCACCGTGCTCCAGTTGCTGGAGCATCCGGTGCACGGAAGGCTTGGGTTGCCCGCTGATGCGCACGATGTCGCTGAGGCCCTGAGGCTCGCCCTCGCCGGCGACGAGTTCGAGCAACTGCAGCAGGCGCAGACCGGGCGTGGCGGCGGATTCGGCCTCTTCGCCGGTCAGGGGGTCGGGATAATCCATTGGAAATCTCGAAATTCGAGACGAATTCGGCAATTAATTCGAGATTTTGACCGAATTTCGTTAAGCTGCAACCCTTAAACGAACGGGTCCATGACTTTTTCCTTCGACAACATCGTGATCACCGGCGCGTGCGGCGGCCTGGGCAGCGCATTGGCGGCCCAGGCGCTCGCACGCGGAGCGAAGGTCGCGCTGGTCGGGTTGAACAAGGAAGCGCTCCATGCATTGGCAGCCCCGGCGCCGGACCGTTGCGCGGTCTACACGCCTGACGTGAGCAACGCGGTCGCGATGCAATCGATGGCGCGGGACTGGATGAACCGCTTCGGCGTGCCCGATGCGGTGATCGCCAATGCGGGCGTCGCCGGCGGGTTCGATACGGCGGAAGCTTCGGACCTGGCGGTGTTCAGGCGCATTCTCGAAATCAACCTGCTCGGCGTCGCCACGACCTTCCAGCCTTTCGTGGCGCCGATGCGCGCCCGCGCCTGCGGCACCCTGGTCGGCATCGCCAGCCTCGCCGGGCAGCGTGGCCTGCCCGGCAATGGTGCCTACTGCGCCAGCAAGGGCGGCCTCATTCGCTACCTGCAAAGCCTGCGCGCCGAATTGCGTCCGAGCGGCGTGCGCGTGTGCACCGTCAATCCCGGCTATTTGCGCACGGCCCTGACGGCCGGCAACCGCTTCGCGATGCCGGGCCTGATGGCGCCAGACGATGCTGCATCGGCCATCCTGCGCGCGATGTCGCGCGGCACCGAGCAGCTCGTGCTGCCGCGTCGTCTCGGTTGGCTCGCCAAGGCGCTCGGCCTCCTGCCTGACGCATGGCACGACGCCTTGCTCTTGCGGCAACCCCGCAAGCCGCGCGCCGGCGATCCGGGCTCGACACCCATTCCGGGACTGTCGACGTCCCAGGCATCCGACCCCGAGACTTCCGCGCGCTGAGCGCGTGTTCTTCACCACCCTGCCTTTTCTTGCGAGCCATCCTGTGTCTGCACCCGTGCCCACTCATCAGCAAATCGCCCTGATCGGCGCCGGCCCGTCGGGACTCGCCGGCGCGCGCAATCTGCAAAAGCTAGGCATCCCCTTCCAGGGCTTCGAGGCCTACGAGGACGTGGGCGGCCTTTGGAACATCGACAACCCGCGCAGCACGGTCTACCAGTCGGCACACCTCATTTCGTCGAAGCGCACCACCGAATTCGTCGAGTTCCCGATGGCAGACACCGTGGCCGACTATCCGAGCCATGCCGAACTTCGGCGCTATTTCAGCGACTTCGCCGATCACTTCGGACTGCGGCAGCATTTCCGCTTCAATACGAAAGTCATCCGCATCGAGCCCGTCGCCGAAAGCGCCTCGACGCTCTGGCGCGTGAGCGTCGACGCCGGCAACGGCCGCATCGAGACGGCCGACTACAAGGGCGTGATCATTGCCAACGGCACGCTGTCCGAGCCGAGCATGCCGCGCTTCGAGGGCCGCTTCAACGGCCAGCTGCTCCACACCTCGGCCTACAAGCATGCGAGCCTGTTCCAGGACAAGCGCGTGCTGGTGGTCGGCGCAGGCAACAGCGGCTGCGACATCGCAGTCGATGCCGTTCACTACGCGAAGAGCGTCGACATCTCGGTGCGTCGCGGCTACTACTTCGTGCCCAAGTACATCTTCGGCAAGCCGGCCGACACGCTCGGCGGCAAGCGCCCGCTGCCGGCCTGGATCAAGCAGCGGATGGACGCGAAGGTGCTGCAGTGGTTCACCGGCGATCCCGTGCGCTTCGGCTTTCCGAAGCCGGACTACCTCATGTATGAATCGCACCCGGTGGTCAACTCGCTGGTGCTGCATCACATCGGCCACGGCGACATCGGCGTGCGCGCCGACATTGCGAGGCTCGACGGCGACACGGTGCATTTCAAGGACGGCAGCGCGCGCGACTACGACCTCATCTTGTGCGCGACCGGCTACAAGCTGCACTACCCCTTCATCGACCGCGCCTGGCTGAACTGGCAGGGCATGGCGCCCCGTCTCTACCTGAACATCTTCGCGCCGGGCTTCGACAACCTGGCCGTGCTCGGGATGATCGAGGCAAGCGGCATCGGCTGGCAGGGCCGCTACGAGCAAGCCGAGCTGGTGGCGCGCTATTTCAAGGCGCAGTCCCAGGGCAGCCCGAAAGCGGAAGCGCTCAAGCAGGCCAAGGCCGGACCAAGCCCCGACCTCTCCGGCGGCTACAAGTACCTGAAGCTCGAACGCATGGCCTACTACGTCCACAAGGACAGCTACCGCCGCGCCGTGCGAGAAGCCTCCGCCTCACTGGCCTGATCCGAAGGAACCGCCGATGCTCCCCGTGGACGAGGTCCGCCTCAACTTCAACCCCGCGTCGCTGGTGCTGCTGAACGCGGTGCTCGGCTTCCTGATGTTCGGCATCGCGCTGGACACGCGCGTCGCGGACTTCAAGCGCGTGATGCGCATGCCTGTGGCCATGGCGAGCGGCATCGCGGCGCAGTTCATCGTGCTGCCGGCCGTCACGTTCGTGCTGACGCTGCTGCTCAAGCCCTCGCCCAGCATCGCGCTCGGCATGATCCTGGTCGCATGCTGCCCGCCGGGCAACGTGTCGAACATCCTCACGCACCGTGCCGGCGGCAACGTGGCGTTATCGGTTTCGATGACGGCGATCTCCAACCTGATCTCGATCGTGGTGATGCCGCTGAACTTCGCGTTCTGGGGCGGCATGCATCCGACGGCGGCGCCACTGCTGAAAACCATCGCGCTCGATCCGGCCGAGATGGTGGTGCACATCGTGTCGATCATCGGCGCGCCCTTCGTCATCGGGATCGCCTTCGGCCACTGGCTGCCGCGGCTCACCGATCGCATCAAGAAGCCGGTGCGCATCCTGAGTTTCGTGTGCCTGATCGGCTTCATCCTCGCGGCGGTCGCCGGCAACTGGCGCTACTTCCTCGACTACGTGGGGCTGGTGCTGCTCGCGGTGGTGCTGCACGATGCGCTGGCCTTCGGCACCGGCTATGCCTGTGCAACGGCTGCGGGCGTGTCGGAATACGACCGGCGCGCCGTGAGTTTCGAGGTCGGTATCCGCAACTCGGGCCTCGGTCTGGTCCTGATCTTCAGCTTCTTCGGTGGCCTCGGCGGCATGGCGGTTGTCGCCGGCGTCTGGGGTTTCTGGGATATCGTTGCGGGCCTTGCGCTCGCCGCCTGGTGGGCGCGTCGCCCCCTGTCTACTGCGGCCGCGCGTTCGGCCTGAATCACCCATGGAAGTCTCCCAGCCCATCGCGGCACGGCGCGTGCTCGTCACCGGCGCCGACGGTTTTCTCGGCCGCACGGTGGTCGCCGCGCTCGCCCGGCTGCCCGACATCCAGCACGTCGTCGCGCTGGATGTCCGCGAGGTGCCGGCATCGCGCCAGGTGCCCGGCGTGACCTATGCCGTGCAGGACGTGCGCACGCCCCAGATCGGCGCCACGCTCGGCGAACACGCGATCGACACGGTGATCCATCTCGCCTCCATCGTGACGCCGGGCCCCGACAGCACGCGCCAGTTCGAGTACTCGGTCGACGTGCTCGGCACGCGCAACGTGCTCGAAGCCTGCATCGCGAACGGCGTGGGCCACATCGTCGTGTCTTCCAGCGGCGCGGCCTACGGCTACCACGCGGACAACCCCGCGTGGATCTGCGAAGACACCGCGCTGCGCGGCAACCACGCCTTCGCCTACGCCCATCACAAGCGACTGGTCGAAGAAATGCTCGCCGCCTATCGCACCTCGCATCCGGCGCTGCGCCAGACGGTGCTTCGCATCGGCACGATCCTGGGCGCCAGCGTGCGCAACCAGATCACCGCGCTGTTCGAAAAACCGCGCATCCTGGCCATCCGCGGCAGCGACAGCCCCTTCGTCTTCATCTGGGACGAGGACGTGACGGGCTGCGTGATCCACGCGATCACCACCGGTCGTGCCGGCTGCTTCAACGTCGCCGGCGACGGCGCGATCACGCTACCGCAGATCGCGTCGATCCTGCGCAAGCCGATGCTGGTCCTGCCGGCGCCGCTGCTGCGACTCGCGCTCTCGATCGGCTCGCGGCTGGGCGTGACGCGCTACGGGCCGGAGCAGCTCGACTTCCTGCGCTACCGGCCGGTGCTGTGCAACGCCCGGTTGAAATCCGACTTCGGCTACGTGCCGCGCAAGACGAGCCTCGAAGCCTTCCTCGCCTTCAAGGCCGCGCGCGCTGCAGACGAAAAGGCGCAGCGCCGGGTCGCCGCGTGACGGCGGCCGCCGGCCTCAGCCGCGGCGACTTCGGACGCGCCCTGGGCGTGGTGCTGATCTGGGGCGTGAACTTCGTCGCGATGAAGATCGGGCTGCGCGACCTGAGCCCCATGCTGCTCGGTGCGCTGCGTTTCGCGGTGGCATCGTTGCCGCTCCTGATGTTCGTGCGCCGGCCGCCACTGCCTTGGCGCTACCTCGTGGCCTACGGGCTCGCACAAGGGCTCGGTCAGTTCGGGCTGCTCTTCCTCGGCTTGCAACTCGGCATGACGGCCGGCATGGCCTCGGTCGTGATGCAGACGCAAGCCTTCTTCACGCTGCTGCTGGCGGCGCCGCTGCTCGGCGAGAAGGCGCGCCCCAGCCAATGGCTCGGCCTGGCCGTCGCGCTCGCGGGGCTGCTGCTGATCGCCGCCGCACACGGCGACGGACCGGGGCAGATGACCTTGATCGGCTTCGTGCTCACGCTGTCGGCTGCCTTGATGTGGGCCACCTCCAATATCGTGGTGCGCTTTGCGGTGCGCTCCGCGCCGGGCTACGACCCCTTCGGCTTCATCGTGTGGAGCAGCCTCGTGCCGATCGTGCCCTTCTTTGCGCTTGCGGCAGCGATGACCAGTCCCTCGACCGTGCTGCGCCAGCTCGCCGGACTCGACCTGCCTGCCGTGATTGCAGTGCTGTTCCTCGCCTGGTTCGCGACCCTGCTGGCCTACACGATGTGGACGCGCCTCTTGCAGCGCCACCCGGCGGGCCGCGTGGTGCCGTTCTCCCTGCTCGTGCCAGTCGTCGGGCTGGCTGCCGCAGCGGTGAGCTTCGGCGAACATCCGAGCCCGGCGCAGTGGGTCGGTACGACGGCGGTACTGTTCGGGCTGGTGATCAACCAGGGGATTGCAAAGCAGGCCCTGGTCATGACTCGACGTGCGCTCTCCTGAGACTGCCTTGCTGCATCCACCCGCGACCGACCGCTTTAACGCGATCTGACAGGCAAGTATTCGCCTTGGCTCCCGTAGCGGCGTACCTTGGGGTCCACGTTCGCACACAGGCGACCACCGCAGACGACGACATCAGCGGCGTTGTAAGCCTTCAACAAATCGGCGCTCACCTGGTTCTCTCGAATCACACCGGCGTAGTGCATCGAGAGCCAGAGACCACCCGCGAACAGCAGGACTAGGCAAGCCACCGTGGCAGCGACAACCTTCCAGATCAGCAAACGGTGCAATTGCTCCATGCGCTGGAGCTGACGGGCCAAGGCATGCGCCCCCTCCCTGATCTCGCCGCCGGCAGTGTCCAGTTGTTGCTGATAGACCTGAACCGGCCGCTGCAGGCCGTCCTGCACCTTGTCCATCACCCGGCCGGGCAACATCTGCAATGAACGGTCGGCCGCCTGCCCGACAACGACCGGCAGCTGCTGCATTGCACCCTGCATCCCTTCGGCCAGCGAATGCAGGCGTTGATCGATCGCCACGCAGTTGCGCTCGAACTGCTCCATCAACGCCGCGACCTTGGCGAAGCGCTGCGCCAATTCGTCTTGTTGCATCAACTTCCCTTACCTCTTTCTGCTCTGTTGTGTGTTCTGAGTTGCACCGTCGTCAGTGCGTCATGCGCATGACGGGATGGTTTTGCTGTTGCGCCTGCGCGGCTGTCTGTTGCGCCACCTGTGCCTGAAGAGCGGCCTGCTGCTCCTGCTGATCCACCGTCGACTTGGCCTGCGCCGTCATTTCCTGCGCGGCCGGCATCGCCGCCAGTGCCTGCGTATGCGTGCGAAAGGTGGCCCAGTCACCGGCCTTGCCGGCTTCAAGCATGCGATCGACCCGTGTCCAAACATCGTCGCCAGGGTTGGCTTGCGGCTGCCCGATGCCGTACTTTTGCAGGTGCTCGGGCGCGCCGCCGGGCGGATAGATCAGGCGGCAGGTCCTTGCGCTGGGAGAATCGTTCGAGGGGTACCCACGGCCGGCCAATTGATTCCAGACCTCGCGTTCACGAAAGGACCAGGAGCCGGGTGCGGGCAGCGCTTTTCCGATGAGGGCGCCGGCAAAGACATCGAGGACGTTTTCGCAGGCTTTGGCTTGCTGCTCCGGCGTGAAGGGCGCGTGGGCGAGCTCGGGGAGGGTTCGCTTGACCGAATCCCAGGCGCTTCCCAGTTGGCCCGTGACGGTGGATGGGTCCCAACGGACCGAACCATCAACGCTGTAGATCTTGTTGTCGGCGTAGACGGGCGCGGCAAATATGGGCGCCAGTTGAGCTTCGCTCTTGAAATTCTGGAACTCGATGGAGACTTGTTCCAGATTGCGCTGTTCGATCTGCAGTGCGTGGCGCTCCAACGCGCTCATTAGATCGCCGCCAGACTTGAGCCGACCGGCGATGTCTTGCGACAGCTTGTAAGCCGTCGAGCCGGTTTCGAGGAAGTCGTTGTAAGCCTTTGCAGCGGCGAGTTCGGCGCGGCCAGCTTGGGCATGGGCGGCGGCGGCTTCTGAAGATGGTTCTTTCGCCGCAACCCACTTCGTGCTGGCCCTGGCGATCTGGGCCGCCTCGTAACTCTGATCCAGTTGAACCGCCCGCGCGGCCCACTCACTGCGCTGTTGTTCCCGGCGCGATTGCGGTAGTTGCGAAGTGCTCATTTTTTACTCTCCCGTTCCGAGGTTTACGCAATCTTGCAAGCTGTAGTGCTTGCCTTGAAGTTCGTCGTGCAGAGCGGCCAGTTCGGGCCGATCAGTGCGCACGGCTTCTCGCCGAAGGCTTTTCAGCCAGTAGCTGGATACATCGGTGATGCTGGACTGCCCTTCGATCTGCGTCCAGCAATACAACCGCCGCACGTTTGCGAGATCCTTGTACGCAGCGAAGGAAATGGCAGGACTTGGTTTTCCGTCGTACAGGCGCCGCACATCTTGCGGATCGGCAAACCCAAGGCCCATGAAATACAGAATCAACGCGCTCGCATCATTCGCATAGCCGGCGCGGCGCGCAGCGAAATCCAAGCTCAGGCCTCGGTGAATGTCTTGGGGATAGCCATCAACGCCCAACAGAAGACGCCCTCCCAACTGCATCAGACATTCGGGATGACCAAACTCCGCGCCACGCTCGAGCCATTTCTTATAGAGGGGGGCGTAGCCATCGATCCTCAGCGTGGACGCGGCCCTGACAACGAGCCCAGTCATCAAGCACATGGCCCCGGTATCCCCATGCTCGGCCAACGCCTCCAGCCGCTTCATGGGCCCCGACAACGCGTAGACCTGCAAATTCGACGGCCTGAGCACGCTGAGCGTGATGTGCGCCAATTCCAAACCGTCATCGGCCATCTGCTGCCAACGCTGTTCGCGTCGGATGAAGTCGTCTCTGTTGGGATATCGACGGCTGCCCATATTCCATCGAAGCAGTTCGCCGAAAAGCTCCTGCTCATAGGCCGCCCGTTTCTCGGGCGTGAGTTGAGCAGCCTTGGCCGCATCAAAGGCCGGCAAATCAAATCGCGGAAAGTACTGGCGATTGAGCTGAAAGGCGATGTAGCCGCCCAAGGCCAGCGTAGGCAGCACAACCGCCAGCGAGACCGCCAGCAAGAGCCAAGACCACCAACGCATGCGCCACCGGGGTCGGGCGGCGGTCATCGTCGGTATGCGGGTCGGACGATGGGCTCAACGGGCTGTCGTTGATCGCTCGAATCGCGCCCTGCAACGGCGGTGGCCGCGCGGAGATATTTCAATGCATTGGCTCTTGTGGCCATGTACTTGCTCCCTGAGGTTCTGATCGCACCTGTCCTCGCGCGACGGCCCGGCCGTTCATGCACGGGCCTACACGCACTCGGCTTGAGGTCGCTCTTTCCGTCAGCGCGGAAATTCGCGAGCGGCCTCGCGCGCATTCTGCCTGATGCCGCTCTCGCTACCGCTGTGCCTTGTCCTTCTGGTTCTGCGCCTCGATGCGTTCGCGTGCCGCTTGCCAGTCGGCGTCGCTCCATTGGCGCAACTCATAGAAGTTGCCGCCGGTTGCCAGCGCGCCGCCGCCGTCCATCATGATGCTCTGGCCGGTCAGCCAATCGCACTGGCCACGCGCCATCAGGAAGGCAGCAAGATTCTGCAGTTCGCTCATGCGGCCTGTGCGCGCCATCGGGTTGAGCGCCTTGCTGCGCGCGCCGGGCTCTTCACCGGGGTTCAGGCGCTTGCTCATGCCTTCGGTCGGGATCTCACCCGGTCCCACGGCGTTGAGTCGGATGCCGTAGCGCGCCCACTCGACCGCCAGCGACTTGGTCATCACCTCGATGCCCGCCTTGCTCATGGCAGACGGCACGACATACGGGCTGCCGTTGTCGACCCAAGTCACGATGATGCTCATCACGCTGCGATAGGGGTCGCCGGCCTTCCACTTGCCCTCCTTCGCCTCAGCCACCCAGCGCTTGCCGACGGCCTGCGTCACATAGAAGCTGCCGTGGAAGACGATGTTGGCGACCGCATCGAATGCGCGCGGCGACAGGGCCTCGGTCGGCGAGACGAAGTTGCCCGCCGCATTGTTGATGAGTCCCGTCAGCCCGCCGGACTGCCACAGGCTCTCGACCATCTCATCGACCGCCTGCGCATTGCGGATGTCGACGCCGAAGGCGTCGACGCGCCGCTCGGGAAACTGCGTGCGCCATTCGGCCGCGGTTTCCTCGCACACCACCTGGCGCCGGCCGCAGATCGCGACATCGGCACCCAGGCCCAGGAAGCGCTCGGCCATCGCGCGGCCGAGGCCGGTGCCGCCGCCGGTCACCAGAATGCGCTGACCGGCCATGAGATCGGACTGATACATGCGTGTCTCCTTGTCGAATGGTTGGATCTGTGGAACGCGCATCGTAGATCGGACGCCGCAAGCCGGTAAGCTCCCACGCGACATTGCCCGAGGATCCACCCATGTCCGTTGCTTCATTTCCAGAGACCTTTGCGCCGCTGGCCGGCGTTCGCGTGCTGAGCCTTGCGCTCAACCTCCCCGGACCTGCCGCGCTGATGCGCTGCCGCGCCATGGGCGCCACCTGCACCAAGCTCGAACCACCGTCGGGCGATCCGATGGGTCACTACAACCCCACCGCCTACGCGGCACTGCATGAGGGCGTGACCATCGAAGTCGCCGACCTCAAGACCGAAGCCGGGCAGCGGCAACTGCACGGCACACTCGAAAACACCGATGTGCTGCTCACGTCGTTCAGGCCCTCGGCGCTCGCCAAGCTCGGATTGGCGTGGAACGCCTTGCATGCACGGCACCCGCGACTGTCGCAGGTCGCGATCGTCGGCGCGCCCGGCGAGCGCGCCGAAGAACCCGGACACGACCTCACCTATCTCGCCGAAAGCGGCCTCGTCACCGGCACGGAGTTGCCGCCGACGCTGTATGCCGATATGGGCGGCGCGCTCCTGGGGAGCGAGGCGGTGCTGAAAGCTGCGTTGCGCACCGGCGCCTCACACACCCCGGGGATTTACCTGGAAGTCGCGCTCAATGCCGCCGCCGACTGGCTGGCGCTGCCCCATGCCTGGGGGCTGACGAAGCCTACGGGCGCGGTCGGCGGCGCCCATGCGGGCTACCGCGTCTACCGCTGCACAGACGGGCGCGTGGCTGTCGCCGCCCTGGAGCCGCACTTCGCCGCGCGTCTCAGCGAAGCCGCTGGGTTGCCGCCATCGTCGAACATGGCTGCCCCTGAAACGCACGAAGCCATCACGCGCTGGATCGGCACCCGCACCCGCGCCGAACTTGAAGCCATGGCGCGCGAGCGCGATGTGCCGCTGCTCACACTGGCCGGTTGACAGGATTGATACAGAAATTGCCCGCCTTGGCACTCTGGACGGGCCTTCCCGGGTAACTGACCAGTGTAGACTGCCGGGTTTTCCCAATTGGCAGCATGGTGCAAGTGCAAGCGTCTCGGCGCACAGGATTCACCGGCTCGGCGCTCACTCGCTTGCTCGCTCGACTGACCGACATCAACGTTCCCGAATCCAGACAGGCTTTCGCGGATCGATTGAGTCATTGGGTCAGTTGGACTGACGCCATTTCGCTGTCCGCAGCGCTGAATGGCAGCCCGGCGACCGCGTCCGCCGGTGTATCGACATTCTCGAGCGCCGAAGAAGGCGAATGCGCCCGCGTTCGCGCCTCCCTGGTGAACGCCATCACCGAAGGCAGCGCACTCGCGGCCGACTTTGCACCATACCGGCAGCGCTATCTCGCGCGGCAACAGGCCATGGAAGCGGCCATCGGGCCCTTGCGCGGTCGTCTGCGGGCGAAGGTCGCGGCCCGGTCGCCCGCCCTCGCCCAGCTTGCCGCTGTGGATGCCGTCATGGAACACGCGCTGGACGCGCACGAGCACCGCTTGCTCGCAACCGTGCCGGGATTGCTCGAAAAGCATTTCAAGCGCTTGCGGCAGGCTGCTCAGCAACAGGCGGAATCCGACGACGAAGCCCCGCCCGACGCGTGGCAGGACGTATTCCGCAAGAACATGCAAGCCGTGCTGCTCGCCGAATTGGATATTCGATTTCAACCGATCGAAGGGCTGCTCGAAACCCTTCGATCGAGCTAACCAAGCCGACATGAACAGATTTCTTTCTTACGCCGTCTTCTTCGTGGGCCTCGCCGCCGTGTGCTGGGTCGGCACCGGATACATCGGCTCGAATCCCCTCGCGTTGGCCGTCACGGTGCTCGTCGGCGCGTTCTATCTGATGGGCGCGCTGGAACTGCGCCGCTTCCACCAAGCCACAGCCACGCTGACGCATGCGGTGACCGACATGTCTCATCCCCCGTCGACCCTGGGCGACTGGCTCGACGCGCTGCACCCTTCCCTTCGCAACGCGGTGCGCCTGCGCGTCGAAGGTGAGCGTGTCGGCCTGCCCGGCCCGGCCCTGACGCCGTACCTCGCGGGCCTGCTGGTGCTGCTCGGGATGCTGGGCACCTTCCTGGGCATGGTGGTCACGCTGAATGGCACCGGCTCCGCACTGGAGAGTGCGACGGACCTTGAAGCCATCCGCTCCTCTCTGGCTGCGCCCGTCAAGGGCCTGGGGCTGGCGTTCGGCACCTCCGTCGCGGGCGTGGCAGCGTCCGCGATGCTGGGCCTCCTCTCCGCCTTCTGCCGGCGTGACCGCCTGCAGGCCGCGCAGATGCTCGACACACGGATCGCCACCACGCTGCGCGTCTTCTCCCTGGCCCATCAACGCGAAGAGTCCTTCAAGCTGCTGCAGCAGCAGAGCCAGGCGATGCCTGCGCTTGTCGATCGGCTGCAACTCATGATGGCGACGATGGAGCGCCAGAGCCATGCGCTCAACGAACGCCTGATCTCGGGCCAGGACGACTTCCATGGCAAGGCCGAGGCCGCATACGCCGGTCTGGCGTCGTCCGTCGGCCGCTCGCTGGAACAGAGCCTGACCGAAAGCGCCCGCGTGGCCGGCGCGACTTTCCAGCCGGTCGTCGAAGCCGCAATGGCCGGGATCGCGCGCGAGGCGGCATCGTTGCACGCGACCATCGAGCAAAGCGTGCAGCGTCAGCTCGACGGGCTGTCGTCCCGCTTCGAGACCAGCACGACCGACGTGGCGGACATCTGGAAATCAGCGCTCGTCGATCACAAGCGAGCAAGCGAGGCGCAATCGAAAGACTTGCGCAATTCGCTCGACCAGTTCACCGAAACCTTCGAACAACGTTCTGCATCGCTGGTGGAAGGCGTATCCGCCCGCCTCGAAACCGCTGTCGAGGGCGTGTCGAACACCTGGCGAAGCGCCCTGGAACAACAAGAGCGCGTGAGCCAAAACCTGTCCGGGGACACGCATCGCGCATTGACAACCGCCGCAGCCACCTTCGAGCAACATTCGGCTTCACTGCTGCAAACGGTCGCTCAGGCGCACACGGGCCTGCAGACGGAAGTGGCGTCGCGCGACCAGCAACGGCTGGCAGCCTGGACCCAGGCGCTCGAAGCGATGGCCGTGTCGCTGCAGCAAGAGTGGCAGCAAGCAGGTGCACGCACCGAAAGCCAGCAGCGGGAGATCTGCAAGACGTTGGCCGACACCGCGCGCGACATCTCTGCCCAGACGGAAGCGCAAGCGAAGAACACGATCGCCGAGATCGCCCAACTGATGCAGGTAGCCTCCGAAGCGCCTCGGGCGGCGGCGGAAGTGATCGCCGAACTGCGCCAGAAGCTGTCGGACAGCATGGCGCGCGACAACGCGATGCTGGAGGAGCGCAGCCGCATCCTCGAAACGCTGGAGACCCTGCTCGGTGCCGTGAACCACGCATCCACCGAACAGCGCGCCGCGATCGACGCACTGGTCGGCGCATCGGCGGACCTGCTGGACCGCGTCGGCACCCGCTTCACCGACAAGATCGACGCGGAAACCGACAAGATGGCCGGCGTCGCCGCGCAGATCACCGGCAGCGCCGTCGAAGTGGCGAGCCTGGGCGAGGCATTCGGTCTGGCGGTGCAACTCTTCAGCCAATCGAACGACAAGCTGGTGGCCCATCTGCAGCGCATCGAAGGCGCGCTCGGCAAGTCCATTGCGCGCAGTGACGAACAGCTCGACTACTACGTGGCGCAGGCCCGTGAAGTCATCGACCTGAGCATCATGTCGCAGAAGCAGATCGTCGAAGATCTGCAGCAGATCGCGGGCAACCGCGCGGCGGTGGGCAGCGAAGCGTGATGACGGACGATCTCGACGCCGGCGTGGAGCCGACGGTGCCCGTGTGGGCCGTCTTCGGCGACCTGATGTCGGGTCTGCTGGGGGCCTTCGTGCTCATCCTGGTGTGCGCGATCGGCATGCAACTGGAGTTCACCAACAAGCTGCAAACCGAACTCAAGCAGAAGCAGGCCGAAGCCCAGCGCCTGCAGGCACTCGAAAAGGCATTGGCGGGCCCCTTGGCGGCAGGCCGCGTCACGCTGAACAACGGCCGCATCGGCATCAGCGGCAGCGTGCTGTTTGCCGTCAACTCCGCCGAATTGCAGCCCGAAGGCCGCCAACTGTTGAAGAGCCTCACGGCTCCGCTGGCCGCCTACCTCGAGTCGCGCGAAGAGATCCTGATGGTGAGCGGCTTCACCGACGACCGCCAGGTGCGGGGCGGCAACCGCCAATTCGCCGACAACTGGGAGCTCTCGGCGCAACGCGCGTTGACGGTCACGCGCACGATGATCGAGGAAGGCATCCCCTCGTCCTCCGTCTTTGCCGCTGCGTTCGGTTCCGAGCAGGCAGTGGCGTCGAACGCCGATGCCGACGGACGAGCGAAGAATCGCCGTGTGGAGATGGCGCCGACGCCGAAGCGGACGAACACGAGCACGAAGGCGCCGTGAGCAACGACCCCGCGATGATCGAGGCATGGCGCAAGCGCGGCGACGATCGCTTCGATCCCGTGCGTTTTCGGTTCATCGAGGCGATGGTCACCCGCGCCGCCGCCCATCAAGGCGAAGCGCGGCGCATCCTGGATGACAAGGTGGCCAAGCTGCTGGCGGCGTACGGCGAGGATCTCGAAAAGACCCAAGGTGCGGTCGCCAACACTTCAGCGCAGAAAGAGAAGACTCCGCCGGCTCGCGGACCGCTCGCCGCACTCGTCGACCACATCGCCCGGCATGCGCCGCCGCACGGCGACGTGCTTCACGGGCTCCCCGCTTCTCCCGAGTTGAAGACGCTCAGCTACTTCAGGAGCACCTGGTCGAAGCTGAGCGCCGATCGTCGACTGACGCAATCACTGGCGAAAGTGCCGGACAACGCCGGCCCCCTCAACTCCCACCACCTCGTGCATCGGTCGCTCACGCTGATGCGCGACCTGTCACCGGAATGCCTGAACCGGTTCATGGCGTACGTCGACGCCTTGTCCTGGCTCGATCAGGCGAACGCCATGGGCGCGGAAGTGCCGCGTGGCGAGAGCCAGAAGAAAAGCGCTCGAAGCCGATCCAGCTGACTACTGCACCTGGATCCAGCCCACCGGGCAGTCCTGGAGAGACGGGAAATAGCCGATCGGGTTCTGGCAATACCAGAGGGCAGGGACGCCGCTGCTCACGAAAACCACGGGCGGCGGCCCGAAGAACACCGGCCCACCTACGACCGCGAAGCGCCGTACCGGAAACCCTGGCCGGAACGGAAAGCCGGGGCGAACAACAACCGTGTGGCCAAACCCTGGGCGAACAAACCCCGGACCCACAAACCCCGGGCGACCAAAACCGGGGCGAACAAAACCGGGATTTCCGGGAAATCCGGGGCGCACGACCACAGCACGCTGTCCCCCTGAAAACCCGCCGCCCCCGGGCACCGCGCGGACCGCGCCGGCCGAACCCCGGCCTCCCCCGTGAAAGCCACCGCCTCCCTGCATGCCGCCGTTGAAGGCAAGACTTGTCGTTGCGCCGCCAGCCAGGGCGGCCATCATCAAGGCCAGTGCGAGACGCTTCATGGCGAACCTCCGCCGAATGTCGTTGTTCGACTTTCGGCGCCGCCCGCAAGTTTCAGCCGCGACGGTCAGAGGTTCTGGATAAAAGCAACCATACGTTGACGCTCTTCGGCGTCGGGGAGCCGCCCCCGCATGGCGCCCAAGTTGTCCGCCATGTGCGCCGGATCGGAGGTGCCCGGAATCACCGCTGTGACCCGCGTGTCGCCCAGCAGGTATTTGAGGAAGAACTGCGCCCAACTGCCGGCAAACCCCGCCGCCCAGTCGGGAACCGGTTTGCCGCGCACCGCCCGGAACAACCTGGCGCGACCGAAAGGCAGCGCGGTCAGCACGCCGGCCCGGACTTCCGCCGCCATCGGCAGGATGCGCGCCTCGGCTTCGCGGTCGTCCAGTGAGTAGCCGATCTGCACGAAGTCCGGCTTTTCGCGCTGGAGCACGGCTTCGATGGCTGCGAAGTCGCGATGCGAGGTGGACGTGATGCCGATGTAGCGACACACGCCCTGCGCCTTCCAGGCCTTGAATTGGGCGAGCGACTGGTGCGGATCTCGCACGTTGTGGAGTTGGAGCAAGTCGATCTTTTGCGTCGCGAGCCGTTTCTGCGAGCGCGCCAGCTCCGCCGCGTCCGGCGCCTCGAGCTTGGTCGCCACGAAGACCTTGTCGCGCCATCCGCCGGCCGTCATCACCTGGCCCAGCACCTGTTCGGCATCGCCGTAGACGGACGACGTATCGACGAGCCGTCCGCCGGCGTCGAGCAAGGTCCGGACGACCTGCGTCGCTGCATCGCGCGTACGGGCGTCATCGCTGTCGAACACATTCGCGGTGCCGAGACCGACCGCCGGAAGCAGTTCGCCCGTGGACGGAATGGCGCGCGCGATGAGCGCTGCCTCCTTGTCTTGCGCGAATGCGGCTTGCGGCACCAGGGCCACCGCCGCCAGCGCGGAAAAACCTCGCCGTGTCATCCCTGTTTTCATGGCAGATCCCCTTGCGCGCGGATGCCCTGGAAGGTTGCGCGACGCTCCTGCGTGCGGCCCAGCGCCGTCGACAGGAGAAGCCACGCGAGCACCACCGGTACCGCGCACAACGCGATGGCGCCGATCTTGAGTCCGATCGCCTGCAGGCTGTCGAAGACCCAGCCGTAGAGCGCGTCTGAGCCTCGATAGACCACCACGTCGATCATGTTCTTCGCCTTGTATTTCTCCTCGCGCCCGACCACCGTGAAGAACACCTGACGCGCCGGATTGGCGATGGCGAAATTCATCCACCGCTGGGTCACCTGGAACACGAACACCACGGCCAGGCCCGGCATCCACGCCAGCATCAGGAAGCCGACGACATACACCGCCGGCAACGCAGCCGCCGCGACGCCGGTGCCGAAGCGCTGAATGAACCTGCCGGTGGCGAAGACCTGCGTGGCCAGCGTCAGAAGACCGACGATCAGATCGATGCTGGCAAAGATCCGCGTCTGCGCGCCAGCGCCGTGCACGGTTGCGGACACCACATTGGCCTGGACGAAATAAAGGATCGTCGCGCCGAAGGACAGCAGGCTGACCCATGCGGCGACGCCGAGTAGGTAAGGCGACCGCACCAGCCCCGACAGCGCTGCGAAGGCGCTGCCGCCGACCCGGCGCTCGTCACGCCGCTGCCCTTGGGGCGACCCGGCGCTGCGCTCCAGGCGCCAGGCGCAGAACACGGCGATCTCCAGGAACACGATGGCCGCGAGCAGCAGGTTGTGCGGCCCCAGCGGCACCGACAGCGCAATCGTGATCACCGGCCCCAGCAGGCCGCCGGCCGTGCCGCCAGCGCCGATGAATCCGAACAGCCGCTTGCCTTGCTCACTGGTGAACAGATCCGCCATGAACGACCAGAACACCGCGACCGCGAACAGATTGAAGACGCTGACCCAGACGAAGAACACGCGCGCCACGATCACCGGCGCGATGCCCATCTCCAGCAGCAGCCAGAACAGCGCCAGGTTGAGCACGAAGAAGTGATAAACGATCGGAATGAAGCGCGCCCGCGGCAGCCGCGCCACCAGCACGCCATAGAGCGGCTGCGCGACCAGCAGCGTCACGAAGGTCGCGGTGAAGAGCCACGGCAGTGCGCGGGTGCCACCCGCGATACCCATCTGGTCGCGCAACGGCCGCAGCACGTAGTAGCCGGCCAGCAGCGCGAAGAAGTAGCCGAAGGACCAGAGCGCCGCCGCCAATTCCTGCGGCGTCGCCGGAACCGCCTGCCGCAGCCAGCGCTGGACCGGCGTCATGGCGCCAGCGACAGCTTCTGCCTGAGTTCGGCCGCGCTCACCGATTGCCCGTAGCCGGGCCCACCACGCTGGAATCGCCGGGCGTCGGCCAGCTTGCCGACCACCACCGGGTCGAAGCCCGCATCCTTGACCAGCCCCGCGGCGACCTTGACCGCTTCCGGATCGTCGCCAGCGATCGGGATCGCGAGCTTCGGATCGGGCCGGTGGGCCTCGCGCGCGAAGATCATGTAGGACATGGTGTTGAACGCGCGCACCAGCCGCGCGCCGGACAGGTATTTCTGCGAGACCACACCGATGCCCTCTTTCTCCACCTCGTCCGCCACCGTGCCGTCGCGCGAGGCCACGGCGTTGCAGGCATCGAGCATGACCTTGCCGTTGAGCGAACTGCCGTAGTCCTTGCCGATTTGCGGCAGCGCACCATAGGGCACCGCGATGAACAGTGCGTCGCCAAAGGCGATCGCCTGCGCCACCGTGCCTGCGCTGGCCAGCGAGCCGAGGCCGCCGACGAGGTCCTTGAGTTCCTCGGGATGGCGCGAGGAGAACATCACCGGATGTCCGGCCTTGACCCAAAGTCCGCCGATCGTGCCGCCGATGTGCCCCGAGCCGATGACGCCGATGCGCATGCCGCCCGATGCCGCCTGCGCCAGTGCCAAGCGCGGCTGCATCGCCGAAAAAACGGCCCAGGCGCCGCCTGCTGTCAGCAGTCCGCGGCGGGTGCGATCGGGGGATGGATGTCGTGCCATCGAAACCTCCTGCGTCCGGCGAACCAGGGGAGGCCGGCTCGCAAGGCATCATCTTCCGCCGGACCAGGTCGTGCAAGTCCGCCGGGAAGCCGCTCAGTCTGGCGTAAGAAACCGAAAGAAATCGGAAACCGCGACATGGCACGCCAATCGCTTGGTCGTCGCCAGCGGCACGGCAAAACCTGCCTTGGGGCCCGCCGGCGACCGGCGCCGGTGCGCCGAGGCACCATCGCTGTGCGGCGAACGCCCATGTCACGCTCCAACGATCCTTTCGACACCTACCTGCTGCACGTGTTCAGCGCGTTGATGGACGAGCGCAGCGTCTCGCGAACGGCGGCACGGCTCAAGCGATCTTCCTACGTGATCGGGGCCGCGCTCGACCGCCTCCGGGTCATCTTCGACGACCCTCTGCTGCTGCGGGACGGGCCGCGCCTGTTGCCGACCGAACGGGCGTTGCAATTGGAGGCTTCATTGCAGAAGGCGCTCGGCGACATCGGGGCATCGAAGCGCCAGGACGCCACACCCACACCCCCGGCGCCGCCGCTGATGGCGGTTGTGGTCCGTCGCATGCGAAGCACGCCGCAAGGCGCATTGATTCCGTCGCGCCGGCCCGCCGCCGCCCGACTCGTGCGCTTGTCGTGAGGGCGCCGGGAATCCGCTGCTCGACCTGAGGCCCGGTCGCACGCACAGCCGCGGGGCGGGCCGGCACGGAATCCGTGCCGCAAAATGCGAACTTTTGAATCAAAATGCCGGTCTCCGCCGATCCTCCGCCATGGCCGACACACTTTCCCGTCCTCTGCTGAGCCCCGAGCACATCGCGCTGATCGACAAGGGGGTCTCTGCCAACGTCGCTTCGCGCAATGCGGCGCGTCGACCCAGTGTGATGCGCGCGGTCGGCACGAGCATCTCGCCGGACGGAACGGAAATCACCGTGTTCGTCTCACGCACCCACGCGAGGCAGCTTCTGCAGGATGTCGCCGCGACCGGCGAAGTCGCCGTGGTGTTCAGCGAGCCGCTGAGCCATCGCACCGTGCAGGTGAAGGCTCGCAAGGCCGAACTCCGCGCCGCCGAGGAAGGCGATCTGCCGGTCCTGCGGCGCTACCTGAAATCCATGGAACACGAGTTGAGTCTGGTCGGTTGCGACCTCCCCTTCGTGCACACGGTGCTGGCGTTCAGGCTGGACGACCTGGTGGCGGTGTATTTCCGCCCCGACACTGCCTTCGACCAAACCCCCGGGCCCAAGGCCGGCAGCGCCCTGCCCGCGACGGCCGCCTCATGAGCGCCGCGCCGGGCCGCCCCAAGCAAGCTCGCACCGCAGTGCGGAGCACGGAGGTTACGCAATGAGCGCAACCGGACCGCCCCTCTCGCTGCACGCCATCCGCTCGTGCTTCGAAGGCGCGATCCCGGCCATCATGTCGACCTGCGCGGAAGACGGCACACCCAACGTCGCATACATCTCGCAGGTCTACTACGTGGACGAGCGGCATGTCGCGCTGTCGTTCCAGTTCTTCAACAAGACGCGGCAGAACATCCTCGCCAATCCCTGCGCCGGCGTGCTGCTGATCGATCCGGCCACCGCCGGGTACTACCGCTTGCACCTGCGCTACCTGCGGACCGAGACCCATGGCCCGCTGTTCGAGCGGATGAAGGCGCAGCTCGCAGGCATTGCCTCGCATTCGGGGATGGCGGGCGTGTTCCAGCTGCGGGGGTCCGACGTGTATGAAGTCGAGTCCATCGAAGGCCTGGAAGGTGAACGCCTCGCGCCGGCTCCGCTCCGGCACGGGCTGCTCGCGGGCGTGCGCCGGTCGGCCGAGCGGCTCGCGGCCTGCTGCGCCACCGACGAACTGCTGCAATCCGTGCTCGCGGCGCTGAACGATCACCTCGACGTGCAGCACGCCATGGTGCTGATGCTGGACTCGGCCACGCAACGCCTCTACACGGTGGCGAGTTGCGGGTACGCGACCTCCGGCGTCGGCTCGGAGATCGAGATCGGTCACGGGGTCATCGGGGTGGCCGCGCGCGAGCGCACGCCGGTTCGCATCGGCCACATGACCAATGCGGCCAGCTACAGCCATGCCATGCGCAGCAGCCTGCGCGAGATCGAGCCCGGCATCGTCCTCGACACGGAGATTCCGTTTCCCGGCCTGCCCGAGCCGCACAGCCAGCTCGCCGTTCCCATCGTCTCGGGTGGGCGTCTGCTGGGCGCACTGTTCGTCGAGAGCCCGCTCGACATGCGCTTCGGCTTCGACGACGAAGACGCGCTGGTCGCCATCGCCGGCCACCTGGGCGCGGCGCTGGAGTTGTTGCGCGCCGCCGATGAACCGGCCTCGACACCGGAAGAACCGGCGCCGCCCGCCGTGGCGTCCGCCAGCGGCGCGCCGATGCCGGTGCGCCACTACCTCGCGAACAACAGCGTCTTCATCGGCGACAGCTACCTCATCAAGGGCGTGGCGGGCGCCATCCTCGGCAAGCTGCTGCGCGAATACGCGCAGCAGGGCCGCACCGAGTTCACCAACCGCGAGCTTCGGCTCGATCCCGCGATCAAGTTGCCCGATCTCTCGGACAACCTGGAAGCGCGCCTGGTGCTGCTGCAGCGGCGCCTCGCGGAAAACAGTCCGCATCTGCGCCTCGAGAAAACCGGGCGCGGCCGCTTCAGCCTGCGGGTGGAACGGCCCGTCGCGCTCACCGAAATCGCGGGGTGACATTCACCCTGGCAATCCGAGGCTGGCTGCGAGCTTGGCCCACTCGCGCTCGGTGAGGTGCGGACGCACTACGTCGAGTGCCGCGGCAAACGCGGGTGCCGGAGCATGCGCGCGCATGTCGCTCAGCATGGCGGTTCGCTCGGCCGGGTTCATGAAAGGCACCATCCAGCGGACGATGAACATCATCTCTTCCGGCGGAATCGAGGCGACGAGCGCGCCATGGATCTGCTCGAGTTCGGCATCCGTGTAACGCGCCCAAAGGACCGCGTTGTGCGCCGTTTCCTCGACGTGCATGTGTTCGAAGTTGTGTGCGATGAACAGCGACAGCGCGCGGTACAGCGCGAGCGTGCCTTCGGCGCGCGAGGCAGGGTCGCATTGCAGCAGCGCCGTGGTCTGCCGCGCCAGCGCCTCGATGGCTTCGACGTGCTCTTGATGCTCGTGCGAAATCTGGCCGCTGGAGCCCGGCGCGCGGGCTTCCAGGGCGGTGTGCACGAAGTCGTTCTCGTGGCGCAGGTGCGAGCGGCAGATCTCCAGCAGTTGCAGGACGCGCTGCGTGACCTGCGCGAGTTCCAGCGCGTCGTCGCAATCCATCCGCCCGAGCGCGAGCAGGTTGTCGGCCATCAGCGCGCGCAATGCCTTGTGGATGCCGACGTAGAGATCGACGCGGGGTGCTGCAACCGCCGCGACCTGGCGCATTTCGCGCGGATCGATGTTCATGGGAGTCCTTCTTTTCGGTTCAGCGGCTGGCGCCCCATGCGCCCTCCTGCTGGGAAAGAAGTCTAGGAATTCGACGCTTCGCGCGCCGCTAAGAAATGCTTAAGCAATCCCTCAGCAAACCTTAAATTTCGATCTATCCCGAACGTACGGTTCGGTCGAAGGCATGCGAGAGAATGGGCGCTGTGCATATGCCTTGACGGACCGGAGCAACCCCAGCGTGTCAGATCGATCACCTTCAGCCGCTCGCAGCGGCCGCCGCGCGACGCGAGCGGACGACGTCCCTTCTGCCGAGGAAGGCGGTCCGACCCGCCGGCGCCTGCGGCGCGAGCGCACCGACCTCCTGGAGACGCGCATCCTCGAAGCGGCCATCGAGGAATTCGCGGAGCACGGCTTTGCAGGCGCACGGATCGAGCGCGTCAGCGCGGCGGCAGGCACGGTCGACCGGATGCTGTACTACTACTACGGCAACAAGGAACGGCTCTACCAGGCAGTGCTTGCAAAAATCTACGAAGGCATGATCGGCGCCCAGCGCGAATTCGTGACGCCTGAAGATCCTGTCAAAGGGATCCGCCAGCTGGTCCTTCACTCGTGGGACCACTATCTTTCGCACCCGAACCTGGTCCGCCTTCTGATGAACGAAAACCTGCTGCGCGGCAAGCACATCCGTCAGTGGCTGCAGGTCGAACGCGTCACCCTCCCTCTGGTGGAGACGGTCCAGACTCTGCTGGAGAGCGGGCAGGCCAAGGGCGTGTTCCGACGCGACGTGTCTTCCGAGCATGTGCTGATGACGATCATGTCGCTCGGCTTCTTCTACCTGTCGAACCAGTACACCTGTTCCGCGTGGCTCGGTGCCGACCTGATGAGCCGCCCGCGCCGCGCGGCATGGCGAGCCCACATCTGCGATGTCGTGCTCACCATGCTGTCGCCCGAGGCCGCCGCTGCGACATTGCCACGCGCCGACAAAGCGCCCGCCAAGCCGAAGCGAAAGCCGGCCTCGAACGGAAAGTGATCAGGCAGCGCCTGATTGCGCCCACGTTTCGCGAACGAAGCGCGCAATCGCCGCGTTCTGGTCGATCAGCGAGAAGCGCGCGTTGTGCGCGTAGTCGGGCAGGTTGATCATCTCCGTCGTGATCCAGCGCAACGGGGAATCGTCGTGGCTGCGGTGGTAGGCGAGCACCTTGCGCACCACTTCCTTGGTGCAGTCGAGCTTGCTTTCATCCCAGTGCGAATGCCATTCGCCGTCAGCCGGCGCAGCGAACGGATAGAGAATGCCGCGCCCGGGCTCGCCGCTGCGGTAGGGGAAGATCGAATGCTCGGGCACGGCCGCGACCGCGTCGGTCGGATCACTGATCGACCAGCGATTGCGCGGTCCGTTCGGCGCCACGCTACGCAGCTGGAGCCAACGCACGATGCCCATCTCGATCCACTGGTCGACGAAATTGCCGGGCTGGAACGGGTCGAGCACGGCACGCCCCGCCGCGACATCCTCGGTCAGCCCGCAGATCGCCAGTTCCTCGGCGTTGCCCATCTTGAAGATGGCGTGGCTGTAGTCGAGCGTGAAGCGGAATGGAATGCCGCGGTCCCGCACCGCCCGCGCAACCGGCGCGACCCGTCGCGGGTCCTCGCTCCACATGTTGACGTGGAACTCGAAAGCCGGCTCGATCCCCCGCGCCATGCCTTCGTCGTAAGCGCGCAGGTAGAAGTCGACCACCTCGCGGTCTTCGATCGGGCGTCCCTTCGCGTCGTGCCAGTACAGCATGATGTTGTGCGTCTCGGCACCCACCTCCCCCGCAAGCCGAAGCTTCTCGGCCAGCAGCCCCTCGTCGCGCCCCAATGCATAGAACCAGCTCGCGGTGCGAACCGGCAGCGCGTAGCGCTCGATGCAACGCAAGTAGTCGTCCACCTGCCCGGGCATCGGAAGCCGGTCGAAGAAATCGAACGCACCCGCCTCGCGGACGAGCCTGAACTGCTCTTCGACCGGCGCCTCATTGAGCGAAACGGGCGACGCGATCGAGGAGGCCTGCGCGCCGCGACCGTTGCAGCCGATGGGCGGAAGCGTCGCCCTCACGAGGGGTTGCGCAGTTTGCGGATCTGTTCATCCGACGGCTGCAGCTTCGCGCCGTCGAAGTAGACGCCTGAGGGCATCACGCCCTTGCCGTCCTTGACCGCCGTGCGCCCCACGAAGATACCCAGCGTCGACTGATTGTCCTGGGGTCGGAAGACGACAGGCCCGAAGGGCGAGCCGAACTGCAGGCCCTTGAAGGCCGTGATGAGCTTCTCGGTATCGGTCGAGCCCGCCTTCTGGATTCCCGCAGCAATGGCCTTGACCGTTGCATAGCCGACCACGGAGTTCAGGCGCGGATAGTCGTTGTACTTCTTCTGGTAGGCAGCCAGGAATGCCTTGTGCTCCGGCGTGTCGATGTTGGCGTAGGGGTAGCCAGTCACGATCCAGTTTTCCGGGGCGTCGCCCTTGAGCGGGTCCAGGTACTCAGGCTCGCCAGTCAGCAGGCTGACCACTTCGCGTCCCTCGAACAGGCCTCGCGTCTTGCCTTCGCGGGCGAGCTTGGTGAGGTCGCTGCCGAACATCACGTTGAAGATCGCGTCCGGCTTGGCATCGGCGAGCGCCTGCGCGACGGCGCCGGCGTCGATCTTGCCGAGCGGGGGCGCTTGCTCCGCCACGAACTCGATGTCGGGCTGCGCCTTCTTCATGTTTTCCTTGAAAGCCGCCGCGGCCGCTTGCCCGTACTCATAGTTGGGGTAGACGAGTGCCCAGCGCTTCTTGTGCAGCTTTGCCGCCTCGCCGATCACCGACGTGGCGAGTGCGTAGGTGCCGGAGCGAAGGCGATAGGTATAGCGGTTGCCGTTGTCCCAGACGACCTTGTCGCTCAACGGACCCGAGGCCAGGAAGAAGACCTTCTTTTGCTTCGCGAAATCGGTCAATGCGAGCCCGACATGGGACAAGGTCACGCCCGCGAGGATGTCCACGTTCTCGCGCGAGAGGAGTTCTTCGGCCACACGAACCGCGTCGCCCGGGTTGCCGTTGTCGTCACGGAACACGGTTTCCAGCTTCTTGCCAAGCACGCCGCCGGCCGCGTTGATCTCGTCCTGCGCCAGTAGCCAGCCCTGCTTGTAGGGCACCAGGTTTTGCGGCAGCGCCTTGTAGCTGTTGATTTCACCGATCTTGATCGTGCCTTGCGCGCCTGCCTGCGCACCGACGATGCAGACACTGGCGGCCAGCACGCGGGCTGCGGCGGAAATGAGGGATTTCATCGCGGGGGTCCTTTCTAGGGCGGAATGCGGGACGTGAAGCAAGACGCAGCGCGGCTCAGCCGTCGCCGGCAGCCATTTCCTCGACGATGCGGCGCATCTTGATAGACGAGCCGTCGAGGCCGAGCTGAATGCGGTGCCACTGGCGCGGCTTGTCTTCGTTGCGTTGGATCGCTTCCAGGACGCGCTTGTCCTCGTTGAAGGCAAGCCGCAGGTTGCTGCGCAGGCGCTCGTCGACGACCGGGTCCGACGGCGAGTTCCTCAGACAGAGCCAATGCTGCACGCAACTGCGTTGATCGACCGGTGTGATGAAGTGGCAGGCGTACATCTGGATGCAGTTGTCGCGGTTGCCCTCGGGTGCGCCGGTGCCGGTCTTCGCGGAACCGAAGTCGATCACCGCGATGCTGGGCGCGTGGTAGTGGTAGTAGTGCCAGCGATCGACGTTCCCGCCGAAGTCCTTCAAGCCCTCGAAGACCGGAATCAACGGACCGTCGATCACCCAGCGCCAGGTCACGACCTTGTTGCCCTGGCGCTCGTGCTGCACGCGTGTCTCCTCGCGGCCCGCGCTCGCCAAAGTTGTCTGGTGCACAAAGACCACATGCGTCGGGTCGCACAGGTTGTCCGCCAGGCTCAGGTAGTTGGCCTGAACGAGCAAGGCATCACCTTCGACCACGCTATAGCTGGGGTCGTCGTATTCGGGCAAATGGAAAACCTGGCTGCGATCGGCCCGCTCGGGGTCCCCCATCCACACCCAGACCATGCCCATGCTCTCAGCCGTCGGATAGCTGCGCACGTGAAAGCTGGGCGGTATCCGCGACATGCCCGGCGCGGAAACGCACTGGCCGGCGCAATCGAAGGTGAGGCCGTGGTAGGCGCATTCGATGGCATTGCCACGCAGCCGGCCGATCGACAGCGGCGCCAGCCGGTGCGGGCAGGCATCCTCCAGCGCCGCGACGACGCCGTCCTCGGTGCGATAGACGGCAAGATCCTCCTCGAGAAGCCGGCGCGCAACGATGTCGCGTCCGACGTCTCGCGACCATGCGAGCGGGTACCAGGCGTTATAGGCATAGGCGGTCATGAACTGTCCTCGGGAAGGTGCCGGCAAGTTGCTTGACGCGGTGCGCTGCAGAAACCATGCCAACGGAAAGTAAGCAACTTCTACATTTTCATGGAGAGACTACTTAATTTCGGTGCACTGAGACACCGGGTTTGCACCGGGTTGGGTTTTTGCAGGTCGCCGGACTTGTTACTAGGCAATTCCGTCTAGACGCGACGGCACACCTTGCCCGGCGCCTCCCGGCGCACTAATCTGAACACGCGGGCGGGCGTCCCCGCCCCGGGGGGAGTTCGCCATGTATGAACGCATCCTCGTTGCCACCGACGGCTCCGAGCTGTCGGAAGTGGCAGTGACCAGCGCCATTGACCTTGCCGTCCTGACGCAGGCGGAACTCATTGCCGTCAAGGTCGTTCACCAGTACCCGTCCAGCTATTTCGAAGGCTCGCTGCTGCTCAGCCAGATGGAGGTCACGCGCCTTCGGGAGCAGGCCGACGTCGAGGCGCAGCGCGTGGTCGACGCGGTCAAGGAGAAGGCCGACGCGCAAGGCGTGAAGAGCTGTCGTTCCATCGTCATGCAGTCGGAGCTGGTGTCCGAAGCCATCATCGAGGCCGCCCGCGTCCACCACTGCGACCTCATCGTCATGGCTTCGCACGGCCGGCGCGGCATCAAGCGCCTGCTGATGGGCAGCGAAACGCTGCACGTGCTGACGCACTCGCACACACCGGTGCTGGTCCTGCGACCTTAGCGCGGTGCCTGTGCGTCGCGTTGTCGGTCTTCGCGCTTGATCGCAAGGTAGGTCGAGAGGTCGATCTCGTGCAGTTGCGTCGGGTACTGCTCGACCGACTGGAACCAGCTGTTCAGGCGCTTGTCTTCCCGCTCGGCCTGCGGCACGGAGAGCCCATCGAGATAGGCGTCGAGCGTGAGGAAGTAGCGCATCGCATTGCGCTCCACCAGTCCGCGCAGGCCTCGGATGTATTCGGGCGCGCCATCCGGCGTCTTGCCGACCACGGTGAATCCCACCTTGTTGCTGCCGAAGGTCGCGAGGTAGGCCTGCGTGGCGAGCTTTGCCATCATGTTGTGGTCGTAGGCATAGGCAAAGTGCAGGAAGGTCTGGCGCTCGGCGAGCGGAATGGCTTCGAGCAGAACGCGGTAATGGCTGGTGCCCATGGGACCCGACTCGGCGGAAAGATCCACCAACAGGTAGTCGCGCGAGTCATGCACGACCCGGTGAACGAACGACAGGTCGAACGCCTGGTCGATCGGCTTGTCGTAGCGCGGCACGACGCTGAGAGTGACGGTCTCTCCGCCCGATGAGCGAGCCGCGCGGCAGCGGCGGTTGTTGATGTGCAGCACCAGCATGTCGCACCACTGAGACGATCGCTCCAGCGCATGGCGAACATCGTCGATGGAATCGTCCACGACCGCATAGACGTCGCCCTGCAATCCGCCGTCGGTCTCCTTCGAATCGAGGACCACGGGACGCTTCAAGGGGCTGTTGGCCAGCTGATCGCCGAGCTTGCGGTGAAGTTCGCGCATGGCCGGCGCCGAGCCTGCATCCAGCGCTGCGTTTGCGCCGAGCGCCGTGGCACTCATCAAGAGCCAGAGACCGATACGAAGAAGGATCGCGGCGAGCGGCTTGTTCATGGACGACACCCTACAGCAACCGCTTCGCCTTCGTTGGTCTATCGCCCCTTGCGAATCGGCTTGCCGGCAGAAGGCCTGGGGCGCCCCGCCCCGGTATCGCGCGGCGGCAGGCCGGTGTGCTGCGTCAGGATTCGGCCCTTCACGGGCTTCACCGGCGTGAGCGCGACGGTGGTCGAGTTCTTGCGTCGTGCGCTCTGGTAGCTGCCGTCGGTCAGCGGCTGCCAAGTCGGGATCAGGTGATGCTTGCCGTTGCCGATCAGGTCAGCGCGGCCCATGGCTTTCAAGGCCTCGCGCAGCAAGGGCCAGTTGTTGGCATCGTGGTAGCGCAGGAAGGCCTTGTGCAGGCGGCGGCGCTTGTCGCCGCGCACGATGTCCACCGTCTCGCTCTCGCGGGTGATCTTGCGCAGCGGATTCCTGTTGGTGTGGTACATCGCCGTGGCGGTGGCCATGGGCGATGGGTAGAAGGTCTGCACCTGGTCGGCGCGGAAGCCATTCTTCTTGAGCCAGATCGCGAGGTTCATCATGTCCTCGTCGCTGGTGCCCGGATGCGCGGCGATGAAGTACGGGATCAGGTATTGCTTCTTGCCGGCCTCGGCGCTGAACTTCTCGAACATCTGCTTGAACTTGTCATAGCTGCCGATGCCCGGCTTCATCATCTTGGTGAGCGGACCCTGCTCCGTGTGCTCGGGCGCGATCTTGAGGTAGCCGCCCACGTGGTGCTGCACGAGCTCCTTGACGTATTCGGGCGACTGCACGGCCAGGTCGTAGCGCAGGCCGGAGCCGATCAGGATCTTCTTGATGCCCTTGAGCGCACGCGCGCGGCGGTAGATCTTGATCAGAGGATCGTGATTGGTGTTCAGGTTCTGGCAGATGCCGGGGTACACGCAGCTCGGCTTGCGGCACGCCGCCTCGATCTCCGGCGACTTGCAGCCGATGCGGTACATGTTGGCCGTCGGCCCGCCGAGGTCGGAGATGGTGCCGGTGAAGCCCTTCACGCTGTCGCGGATCGCCTCGACCTCCTTGATGATCGAATCCTCGGAGCGGCTCTGGATGATCCGGCCCTCGTGCTCGGTGATCGAGCAGAAGGTGCAACCGCCGAAGCAGCCGCGCATGATGTTCACGCTGAAGCGGATCATTTCCCAGGCCGGAATCTTGGTCGCGCCGTCGTGGCTGCCATGCTCGTCGGCATAGCGCGGATGCGGGCTGCGCGCATACGGCAAGTCGAACACATGGTCCATCTCGGCCGTGGTCAGCGGGATGGGGGGCGGATTGATCCAGACGTCGCGTGCGGTCGTGCCTTCGCCGTGTGCCTGCACCAGCGCCCGTGCATTGCCGGGGTTGGTTTCGAGGTGGAGCACGCGGTTGGCGTGGGCGTAGAGCACCGGATCGGCACGCACCTGCTCGTACGAAGGCAGCCTGATCACCGAACGGTCGCGTGGCGGCACCTTGACCCGGGCGCGGCTCTGCAAGGCCGGATTGGGGACGAAGGTCAGCGGCTTGATCGCGGGATTGACGGAACCCGCCGCTTCGGCAGCCGCGGCAACGGCCTGGGCCTCGTCTTCCTTGGCGCAGGTCGCGCCGTTGGCCTTGGCCTGCTCCGACACCATCAGGTAGGGATTGACGTGCGCCTCGACGCGGCCGGGCTCGTCCACACGGGTCGAATCGATCTCGAACCAGCCCTCAGGCGTTTCGCGACGGACGTATGCAGTGCCGCGCACATCGGTGATCTGGTGCACCGGCTCGCGCGCGGCCACGCGATGTGCGATCTCGACGATCGCGCGCTCGGCGTTGCCGTAGAGCAGCAGGTCGCACTTGGCATCGACCACGATGGAGCGGCGCACCTTGTCCTGCCAGTAGTCGTAATGCGCGATGCGGCGCAACGAACCTTCGATGCCGCCGAGGACGATCGGCACGTCGCTCCAGGCTTCCTTGCAGCGCTGCGAATAGACGATGGCCGCGCGGTCAGGCCGCTTGCCGCCGACATCGCCGGGCGTGTAGGCGTCGTCGCTGCGGATCTTCCGGTCCGCCGTATAGCGATTGATCATCGAATCCATGTTGCCGGCCGTCACGCCGAAGAACAGGTTCGGCTTGCCGAGCACCTTGAACGGATCGGCGCTGTGCCAGTCGGGCTGCGCGATGATGCCGACGCGGAAGCCCTGCGCCTCCAGCATGCGGCCGATCACGGCCATGCCGAAGCTCGGGTGGTCGACGTAGGCGTCGCCGGTGACCACGATGATGTCGCAACTGTCCCAGCCCAGGGCGTCCATCTCGGCACGCGAAGTCGGAAGGAACCTGGCCGTGCCGAAACGCGCCGCCCAATACTTGCGGTAGCTGGTCAGCGGCTTGGCGGCGCGCGTGAAGAAGGAGACGTCGACGGGGGCGTTCATCGGGATATTGGCGGCACTGGGTGGCAATGTCGCCTTGGAGGCCTGCGGGCCGGGTGGGCCCGTTGTGGGCAACCCTGGATTTTAGGGTTTCCCATTGGTTTTGTCGCCCTAAAGGCTAAAACACGCGTCCGGATCGATCGCTCAATTGATTGCTTTGGTCAAGCAATCGAATGACAATGGCAAGCATGTCAGTCGAAACACCTCCCTCTTCGCCCGCCACCGTTTTTCACGATGTGGCCGCGGTCAAGGCGATCCGCCAGTTCAACCGCTTCTATACGCGCCGCATCGGCGTGCTCGACCCCTACCTGGACAGCGACCTGTCACTCACCGACGTACGGGTCCTGTACGAGTTGGCGCACCGCGAAGCGCCTGTGGCCAGCGAGATCGGCAAGGACTTGCATCTGGACGGCGGCTACCTCAGCCGCATCCTGCGCCGCTTCGAAGCAAACAGCTGGCTCACGCGGGAGACGAATGCGCGGGACGCGCGGCAAAGTCTTTTGCGCTTGACGGAGGCCGGCTATCAAGCTTTTGCGCCGCTCCAGCAGAAATCACGCGACGAAGCCGCCGCCCTCCTCGCGCCGCTGGCCGCACCCGAGCGGCGCCGGTTGATCGACGCCATGAGCACCGTCCAGACGCTGCTCGCCCCCTCAAGCGAAGCCCGCCCCCAGCGAACAGTCGTCCTGCGCGATCCTGGTCCGGGCGATATCGGCTGGGTGGTTCAGCACCACGGCGAGATCTATGCGCGCGAATATGGCTGGAACAGCGATTTCGAAGCGCTGGTGGCCGACATTGCCGGTCAGTTCCTGCGCAAGTTCCAGCCCGCGTGGGAGCGCTGCTGGATCGCAGAATTGGATGGCGAGCGGGTCGGAGCCGTATTCGTCGTGCGCAAATCGGCCACGACGGCGCAACTCCGCATGTTGATCCTGAGCGCCAAGGCGCGCGGCCTTGGACTGGGCGCACGCCTGACCGACGAATGCATCGCCTTTGCCCGCAACAAGGGCTACAAGAAGATGGTGCTGTGGACCAACAGTTGCCTGACGGCCGCACGCGGCATCTACGCCGCGCGAGGGTTCAAACTCGTCAAGTCGGAGCCCTACGAGGGCTTCGGCCAGCAACTGGTCGGTGAGACCTGGGAACTCAGGCTCGCCCCTATTGCATGAACCAGCCGTGGCTCACGACCAGCGACTGACCCGTCAGCGCATTGGTCGGGAACGCTGCGAACATCAGCGCGACGCGCGCGACGTCGTCGGTGGTGGTGAACTCGCCGTCCACCGTCTCCTTGAGCATGACGTTCTTGATCACCTGGTCTTCGGTGATGCCCAGCGTCTTGGCCTGCTCCGGAATCTGCTTTTCGACCAGCGGCGTGCGCACGAAGCCCGGGCAGATCACGTTGGCGCGCACGCCATGCTTGGCGCCTTCCTTGGCGACAGTCTTCGCGAGCCCGATGAGGCCGTGCTTGGCTGTGACGTACGGCGCCTTCAGCAGCGAGGCTTCCTTGGAATGCACCGAGCCCATGTAGATCACGCTGCCGCCGCGGCCTTGCGCATACATGTGCTTGAGGCAGGCCTTGGTGGTGAGAAAGGCACCGTCGAGATGGATCGCCAGCATCTTCTTCCAGTCTGCGAAGCTGAACTCCTCCACCGGATGGACGATCTGGATGCCTGCATTGCTGATCAGGATGTCGATGCCGCCGAAAGCCTTGGCGGCCTCCTCGACCGATGCATTGACCTGGTCCTCGCTGGTGACGTCGACGCCGACGCCGATGGCTTGCGCGCCGGTCGCCTTGAGTTCGGCGGCCGTTGCATCGGCGGCTTCCTTGTTGAGATCGGCGATCACGATCTTGGCGCCTTCCTGGGCGAACACGATGGCGATTTCCTTGCCAATACCGCTGGCCGAGCCGGTGATGAAAGCGACCTTGTCCTTGAGTTGCATGAAGATTCCTTTGCGTGACGGAGGTGAAAGAGAGCGAGTGAGAGCGTGCAATCTGCGTGCCGCGTCTTAAGCGAACCTGATCCGCATGCTTATTCGGCGGCGGGGATCTGCGGCAGCTTCATCGGGCGCCGGACGCGGCGGGCGTTGGGTTCGGTCAGATCGAAGGTGGTGACGCCGTTGGTCTGCGACGCGCTCTGCAGCCATTCGGGATGGTCGAGCGTGTTGCGGATGTCGCGAAGACCGGCATCCCAGTGCTCGTCGACCGATGCGCGCGAGAACTCGTAGTCCTTCGATTCGAGTTCGTAGGGCTTGTCGCGGTAGATCAGGTGCACGATCTCGACGGGCTTGTGGGACAACTGGGCACTCACCGAGGCCACGCTCGGGTCGTTGCGCAGCGCCGGGGGCAGCTTCTTGATCAGGTCCGAGATGGCCTGCTGGAGGTTCATGTTCGATGCGAGCGCGTCGGTGTTCATGCGGGTGCGGCTCGAATAGGTGATGTCCTTCTGCCGCTCCAGCGTTTCGGAGATGGTGCGCGGCAGGCAGCCGCGCGCGCTGAACAAGTCAACCTGCAGCACCAGCAGCGGCTCGCTCCGCGGGTGCGTGTCGAGCACATATTGCAGTGGCGTGTTGGAGACGATGCCGCCGTCCCAGTAGTCTTCGCCGTCGATGTTCACCGGCGCAAAGCCCGGCGGCAACGCGCCGCTGGCCATGATGTGCTCCGGGCCGATGCGCTGCACCGTGTTGTCGAAGTAGATCGAGTTGCCGGTGCGCACGTTGACCGCGCCCACACTGAAGCGCACATCGGGATGATTGATTCGATCGAAGTCCACCAGCCGCTCCAGCGTGGCTTTCAGCGGCGAGGTGTCGTAGTAGCTCAGCACCGGTGCGGAGGCACCGAGAAGCAGCGCCGGCGTGCGGCGGGGTTCGAAGAAGCCGGGCACGCCGAACATCGCTGTCGTGGTCGCGCTCCACTGGTTGAACGCGGTCCGGTCGAAGCACCACGTGGGCACGCGCTGAGCGGGGCCGGAAGAAACGAGGTCCCAGAACTCCCGCAATCGCTGTACGCGCATGTCGGGGGCGTTGCCGGCAATCAGTGCCGCGTTGATCGCGCCGATCGACACGCCGGCCACCCAGTCGAGCGTCCGGTGCCGTTCGAAGACGCCGGCGTACACGCCGGCCTGGTAGGCGCCCAGTGCGCCGCCCCCCTGCAACACCAGCGCCTTCTTGACGGTGGCGATATCGACACGGGGGACGGAGGACTGGACGGCGGAAAGCGTCACTTTTCGAGGATTTCGCATGGCGTCATTGGACACCATGCGAGAAGCTCCCGCTTCTGCCGGAAGCTACATCTTCGGCAACATCTGTCCCCGAATCTCGCCGCCCGGGTTCGCCGCGGTGTGCACGTTGGCGTACCACCTGCCCGCCATCAGGTCGGCGGCCTGGGCCGGCGTCAGGGTTGCCTGTCCCTCGATGGGGCTGGTCGGCGACGCGAAGGGAAGCACCACGGCAGCGTTGGCGCCCGCCGAGGCCGGTCCATGGAAATGCGCCGCTGTTGCCGGGCCGCTCAATCCCTCGAACGTGATCTTGTACTTGAGCACGTTCGTGTCCTTGTTCAGCCAGGCTTCAGCCAGGCCGCTGCCGCGCGTCATGTTGGGCGGCACTTCGCTGGCCGCGTTCATCGCGCCGCTGAAGCTGGCGGTGTTGGACTTTGACATCATTCCGCAGCCTGCGAGGGCGGCGGTCGCAACGCCGGCCACGAGGGCCATGCGCAAGGTGGTGCCATATCGGGTCATGGACGAATCTCCAGCAGTTTTCGAAATGTCAGCATAGACAGCATCCCCGCGGAGCGATGTCGGCCACGAACCCGTCTTTCGCCATCGCGGTGGCATCATTCCGATACATGAGCACCCTCCCCTCCGCCCAGGATGTCGCCGGTTTCTGGCGCGACGCCGGTCCCGACCGATGGTTCGCCAAGGACGACGCCTTCGACGCCGCGTTCAAGTCACGCTTCGAGGCGGCGCACCATGCGGCCGCCAGCGGCACGCTCGACCACTGGGCCGCCGACGCCGAGGGCGCGTTGGCATTGCTGGTGCTGCTGGACCAGTTCCCGCGCAATACCTGGCGCGACAGCGGCCGCATGTACGCCACCGACGCCAAGGCGCTGGCCGTGGCATCGGCCGCCGTCGATGCCGGACAGGATCGGCAGGTCGAGCCGGCGCTGCGGCCCTTTTTCTACCTGCCCTTCATGCACTCGGAGTCGCTGCCGGATCAGGAGCGTTCGGTCGTCCTCAACGCCGAGCTTGACCCCAACACGCGGCGCTTTGCGGTGCACCATCGCGACATCATTGCGCGCTTCGGCCGCTTTCCGCATCGCAACGCCGCACTGGGGCGCGACACCACGCCCGAGGAACGCAGGTTCCTCGATGAGGGCGGCTTCAAGGGTTAGGCTTGAGCGCGGCGGATTGATCGGGACGCGTCGGAGACGCCAGCGCGCCCGGACGCGGCGTGCCCTTGAAGGACCCGTATTCGTGGGCATAGACCCAGGTGAACTCCACGCCCAGCAAGAAGATCTGCGCCGAGTAGTAGACCCACACCAGCACCACCACGAGCGACCCTGCCGCGCCATACCCCGAGGCAATGCCGGTCTTGCCGATGTACAGGCCGATCAGGTACTTGCCGACCGTGAACAGCACCGCGGTGACCAACGCGCCGATCCACACGTCGCGCCACTGCACGCTCACACGGGGCATGATCTTGAAGATCATCGCGAACCCCACTGTCACGATCGCGAAGCCGAAGGCGGAATTGACCTCCTGCGCCACCGCCGCCCAGCCGCCGAAGACGGGCGCCCACCATTCGCCGAGTGCCGCCAGCGCCGCATTGACGACCAGGGACACGATCAACAGGAAGCCGATGCCCATGATCATGCTGAACGAGAGCAGCCGCACGCGCACCAGGTCCAGCATGCCGTTGGAGGTCTGCCGCGCCGGCGCGCGCCAGATGCGGTCGAAGGCGTCCTGAAGCTCCCCGAACACCGTGGTCGCACCGACAACCAGCAGCACGATGCCGGCCACCGTCGCGACGATGCCCTGCCTCGGCTTGTTGAGGGCTTCGAGCATGACCTGCACGGCGCGCGCGCCTTCGGCGCCCATCAGCCCCGAGATCTGCTCGAAGATTTCGCCGCGCGCCTCTTCGCGCCCGAACACGAGGCCGACGACCGAGATCACGATCAGGATCAGCGGCGCCACCGAGAACACCGTGTAATAGGCCAACGCCGCGCCCATGCTCGGGGCATAGTCGGCCCGCCACGACGCGAAGGTCTGCTTGCAGAGATCGAAAAGCGCACGCACGGCTTGCATGCGCGCAGTGTCGCAGCATGCCGGAGCTTCGCAAGTCGGACGAGGTGCTGTGCGCGCCTTGCGCCCGACCCCGATAATCGGCCGCAATGCATCCGCCCCTCCACAGCGCGGCATCGGCGACAGACCGACCGCGACCTCACTCCCCGCGCGATCTGTTCCTTTCATTCACATGGCTGGCGCTCCAGGGCTTCGGCGGCGTCCTCGCTGTCGTCCAGCGAGAGATCGTCGAAAAGAAGCAGTGGCTGACGCCCGACGAATTCCTGGAGGACTGGGCGGTCGCCCAGGTTCTTCCGGGGCCGAACGTGATCAATCTCGCCCTCATGATCGGCGACCGCCACTTCGGCCTGCGCGGTGCGATGGCGGCGCTGGCCGGCATGCTGACCGTGCCGCTCGGCGTGATCCTGGTGCTTGCGGTGCTCTATGCCCAGTTTGCCGGCAACCCCCAGGTGGCCGGTGCGCTTCGCGGCATGGGCGCCGTGGCCGGCGGACTGATCGCGGCCACGGGCGTCAAGCTGATTCCGCCGCTGCGCCGCCATCCACTCGGCTTCAGCGCATGCCTCGTCACCGTCGCACTGGTGTTTGTGGCCATCGCGCTGGCGCGCATTCCGCTCGGCTGGGTGCTGCTGGCCGTCGGCGGCACCGCCTGTGTCTGGACGTGGCGAAGGATCGAGCCATGAGCATTGCAATGCACTGGCACGACTGGTTGGCGCTCTTCGCCCAGTACCTCATGCTCTCGCTGCTGTCGATCAGCGGCGCCATCACCACGGTGCCCGACATGCACCGCTACCTGGTCGGGCAGCACGGCCTTTTGACCGACGCGCAGTTCACCTCCTCGATCGCCATCGCGCAAGCGGCACCGGGGCCCAACGTGCTCTTCGTGGCGCTGATGGGCTGGAATGTCGGGCTCAATGCCGGCGGCGGCATCGGTGCCGGGCCGCAGGCCTGGCTGCTCGGCCTGTTCGGGCTGGCGGTCACGATGATCGGCATCATGCTGCCCAGCACCACGCTGACCTATTTCGCCACCCGCTGGGGCCACCGCAACCGCACGCGACGCGAAGTGAGGGCCTTCAAGCAGGGCATGGCGCCGGTCGTCGTGGGCCTGCTGATCGCAACCGGCTGGGTGCTGGCGACGGGTAACCACACCGGCAACGGGCCCGCATGGCACCTCTGGCTCCTTACCGGCGTCGCGGCCTTTATCGTCTGGCGCACCCGCATCCACCTGCTGTGGCTGCTCGGCGCCGGCGCCCTGCTCGGCGCCATCGGCTTCGTCTGACCGACTTACCTTGACAGGAAGAACATCCATGCAATTTCGACCCCTCGGCCGTTCCGGCCTGCAAGTCTCGCCCCTGGCCTTCGGCGGCAACGTCTTCGGCTGGACCGTCGACGAAACGCTGTCGTTCCGACTGCTCGATGCGTGGCTCGATGCCGGCTTCAACTTCGTCGACACCGCCGACGTCTATTCGAGTTGGGTGCCGGGCCACAGTGGTGGCGAATCCGAAACCATCATCGGCAAGTGGCTGCGGCAGACCGGCAAGCGCAACCGCGTGGTGCTGGCGACCAAGGTAGGCAAGCCGATGGGCGAAGGCAAGAAGGGGCTCTCCCCTGCCTACATCCGCGAGGCGGTGGACGCGTCGCTCAAGCGCCTGAAGACGGATCACATCGACCTCTACCAATCGCACGACGACGATCCTGAGACGCCGCTGGCGGAAACGGCTGAGGCCTTTGCCGCGCTCATCAAGGCGGGCAAGGTGCGGGCCATCGGCGCATCGAATTTCACCGCGCCGCGTCTGGCAGAGGCGTTGGATGTCGCCGAAAAGCAGGGGCTGCCTCGCTATGAGAGCCTCCAGCCGCTCTACAACCTGTATGACCGCGCCGTGTTCGAGAAGGAACTGGAGCCGCTGTGCGTGGATCGCGGCGTGGGCGTGATCAACTTCTACGCACTCGCGGCCGGCTTCCTGACCGGCAAGTACCGCAGCGAGGCCGACGCCGCGAAGAGCGCGCGCGGCGCCAACACGACCAAGAAATACCTGAACCCACGCGGCCTGCGCATCCTGGATGCGCTCGACAAGGCTGCCAAGGCCACCGGCGCCACACAAGGCCAGATCGCGCTCGCATGGCAGATCGCCCGGCCGTCGGTGACGGCTCCTATCGCGAGCGCCACGTCGGTGAAGCAGCTCGACGAACTGATCGCAGCGGCCAATCTGCAACTCGCGCCAGAAATCATCGCCCTGCTCGACACCGCCAGCGCGGAGGCGTGAGGATGAACCAGCCGGACCCGCTCGCCCCGCCTTCCCTCGAATACTTCGCCGACCTCCAGGTCGACGTCGGCGCGCCGCAGGTTCTGAGCACCGGGCCGCGCGGCATGCGGCGGCTGGTGCCGATCACCGGCGGCACGGCGCGCGGCAACGGTTGGACAGCGCGCGTGCTGCCGGGCGGCACGGATTTCCAGCTGATCGTGAGCGACACGCTGTCCGAGCTCGATGCGCGCTATGGGCTCGAAACGGACGCGGGTGATCTGATCTACGTGCAGAACCACGCCGTGCGCGCGGCACCGGCCGAGGTGATGGCCAAGCTGCTGCGCGGGGAGCCGGTCGATCCGGCGCAGATCTACTTCCGCTGCAACCCGCGCATGGAGACCGCCTCGCCGGCGCTGCGCTGGATCGGCGAACGCATGTTCGTCGGCGTCGGCGTGCGGCATCCGGTGCAGGTGGTGATGCGCTTCTTTGCGCTGGCGTAGGCCTCCCGACGCATTGTGTCGCTGTCGGCGCCAGAGTAAAGTGCGCCGCTCGCAGCACTTCCGGAGAAGGCGCATGACGTATGAGAAGAATGACGGGCTCGAAGCATTCCGTACGGCCTTCAGCGGACAGACGTTGACGCCCAGCGATCCCGAATACGACAAGGCGCGCGCAATCTGGAATGGCGTCATCGACCGCAGGCCTGCGTTGATTGCGTGCTGCACCACGGCCGATCAGGTCGCGGGCGCCATCCGCTTCGCGCGCGCGCATGGGCTTCAACTCGCGATCCGCGGGGGCGGTCACAGCTACGCCGGAAACTCCGTGTGCGATGGCGGCCTGATGATCCATCTCGGCGCCATGAATGGCGTCGTCGTCGATCCTGTGGCCCGGCGGGCTGTGTGCGGTGGCGGCGCGACCTGGGCGGACATCGACGCGGCGACGCAGGCGCACGGGCTGGCGACCCCCGGTGGCTTCATCAGCCACACCGGGATTGCAGGGCTCACCCTCGGAGGAGGAATCGGCTGGCTCACCAAGGCGGCCGGACTCTCGTGCGACAACTTCGTCGCCGCCGAAGTGGTGACCGCCGACTCGCGCGTTGTCCGCGCGTCAGCCGAAGAGAACTCCGACCTGTTCTGGGCGCTGCGCGGCGGCGGTGGCAACTTCGGCGTCGTCACCTCATTCGAGTTTGCTCTTCATCCCGTGGGCCCTCTGGTCAACCTCGGGCTGTTTTTCTTCGGACTCGACAACGGTTCCAAGGCCCTGCAGTTCGCCCGCGAGTTCGTCAAGACCTTGCCCGACAACGCGACTGCCTTCCTCGCGATCGGCCTGAGCGCGCCGCCTGCGCCGTTCGTGCCCGAGCAGCACCGGTTTCTGCCTGGGCATGCGCTGCTGGTCGCGGGCTTCGGATCGGCCGAGGAACACCGGGCCGTCATCGCCCCGATTCGCGAGGCAGTGCCGCCTCTCTTCGAGTTGGTCACGCCGATTCCCTACGTTGCGCTCCAGCAGATGTTCAACGACAGCGCCACCTGGGGAACGCTCGGCTATGAGAAAGCGCTCTACCTCGACGAGTTGTCGGACGCTGCGATCGCGGTCATCGGCGAACACGTGCCGAAGAAGAGTTCCCCGCTGTCCTTCTGCCCGACGTTCATCCTGTCCGGTGCCTACCGCACCCCCGGCGACGCCGACACGGCCTTCGGCGGAAGCCGGACTGCCAACTACGTGTTCAACATCGAAGCCGCCGCCCCGCAACGCGAGATGTACGAAGCCGATCGAGCCTGGGTGCGCAATTTCTGGGAGGCGATGCGGCCGCTTGCAACCGGGTCGGGTGGCTACGTGAACTTCATGGTGGAGGCTGACGACGACCGCGTGCGCGCCTCGTACGGCGAGGCCAAGTACCAGCGTCTTGCGCGCATCAAGGCCGAATACGACCCGGACAACATCTTCAGCCTGAACGTCAACATCAAGCCGGCGCCGCAGGCTGCCTGAGCCCGACCGTGCCTGCGGGCGTCCGCAAACTTGCCAGCAGTCGCCGATAGTCCGGATTGTTTCGCAGCAACTCGCGGCCGGTGGCGATCAGCCGTGCTACCTGCTCCTTGTCCAGCACGAAGCTGGTCGGGATCTCGTTCAGGAAGCGGCGCAGTCGCACGTCGGGCACATCTTCGAAGCTCAATCGAATGAAGTACGAACTGACGGGCCGTTCGGGCGTTGAAAGTTCGCGAGTCCACTGGTCGAGGCTTTGCTGCGTCTGCTGAAGTGTCGCCACGTTGTAGCGATGCAGTTGGACGTTGGTGACGGCATTCATCGTCTGCTCGAATGTCGGTTCGCGGCTGGTCTCTCCGATGCCCCCGACCGCATCGGCCGCCGCGTTGACCGAGATGATGGCGATGCGGCGCGGTGGCGCGATGCCCTGCGCCTGGATGAATTTCTTCGCACCGCCCGCCAGATCGACAGCGCCCAGCAGTGCACGGAGGCCCAGGTTGTCGGTAATCCCGCCGTCGACCAGCTGGGCGTACTTGTGCGTGACCTTGTTCTGGTACGAGAGGTCGTCCTGCACGACCATGGTCAAGTAATCGTTGTCACTGTCGCGTTTCTTCGCGGCCTCGAGCCAGGCGGGTGTGCCGCGAGCGCAGCCGCTGTAGTTCTCGAGCACCACCGGTCCGAACAGCACCGGCACGGCACTCGAGGCCGTGACAGCGCGCGCGAGTGGAAACTTGCTCAGGTCCGAGCACATCAGGTCGAAATATTCCTGGACGAACGAGAAGCGCCCGCCCGAACTCAGGTCGGAACTGTTGATGAGGATCAACGGGGCATCACGCTTGATCAGGTCGCCGAAGGTCGCATCGCCGAAAAGCGACTGCTTGTAGTAGGTCACCGCCATTTCGGTGCGGCCGTGGCTGCTGAACCAGCGCGCGGGATTCAAGAAGCCGCGCACCAGTGCGGCTTCAACGTCGCTGCGAAGAAAGCGCTCCTCGTAGTCGACGAAGATGCGATTGCCGTAGAGGCCGTAGTAGGCCGACGTGAAACTACCCCCGGAAACCGAACTGATGACCGTGATCGCATCGAGCAGGCTTTGCTCCTTGCCGTTCATCTGCACATGGGTGTCGCGCAGTTCCTGCATCACGCCATAGGACAGGGCTGCGGCGCGCGTGCCGCCACCTGAGAAGGCAACCGCCAGCATCAGCTCGTCGGAATGACGATGCTGGTTCCTGGCAAATTCACCCAACGCAAAGACAGGCTCATGTTGACCCGGTGCCAGCGGCACATTCTCGACCAACCCATAAGTGGTGCACGCGCCGAGGGCCAGCGTCACGCCCAGCAGCAACGCTTGTCGTCGGATGCAGCCTTGTGAGGAAACCGTCATGGCACGCGCTGTCTCCAGTGGCACAGGCTGCGGATTCTCAAAGAAAAGCGGCAGGTCCGCTATCCCGGCCTGCAGACCGAAAGCGCAATGAACCATCGAAAAAGGTGAAAATCCCGCGCATCCCTCGATGCCTTGCTCAAGGAGTCACATGAAGAAGTCAGTTCTTGCTGTCTTTCTCTGCGCCACGTCTTTCGGCGCGTTGGCGTTCGATGACTTCGAAGGCAAGTACGTCAACGGCGACGTCACCATTGAATGGCGCGCTGGCGGCCGATTGGGCAACGAGTTCGTGTCGAGCATTTGTCCCGACAAGAAGTTTCGGCCTCGCACTCATGCGAGTCACTCGCATGCGGGCAAGGACTACGCGATCAGGTCCGACTTCAAGTTTGCGAAGCTCGAAGTCACCGGAGACAACAAGTGCCTGCCGAAGGGCACCTACCAGCGCGTTCCATGACGTCTTCCGAATTCCGCCTGCGCTAGGCGTCGAAGCGATAGAAGGCCTGCGGGTTGTGCACCAGCAGGCGCTCTCGCAATGCCGGATCGGGCGCAATGCGCGCCAGCGCGTCAACCAGCATGCCGTCATCTGGCACGTGGTCGTGCAGCGGATGCGGCCAGTCGGTGCCCCAGAAGCAGCGGTCCGGGAAATCCTGCACGAGCGTGCGTGCGATTGCGATGCCGTCCGCGTAGCCCGCCTCGCGCGAGATGCGATCGATGCCGCTGACCTTGACGCAGAACAACGGGTTTTCCATGAGCGCATGAAGCGCCACGAAGTCGGGGTGCGCCAGCCCCGCCGAGCCATCGACGCGCGCCATGTGGTCGACCACGACCGGCACCGCGCTGTCCGCGAGCGGCACGGCCAGCGCATGGATCAGGCCGCGCTCGAAATGCACCTGCAGGTGCATGCCGAGCGGCGCGAGCCGGCGCGTGAAGGCCACGACGCGCTCGACATCGAAATCGCCGCCGGAATCCTTCGTGAAATTGAAGCGCACACCCCTGAACCCTGCAGCGGCGAGCCGCAAAAGCTCTTCATCAGCCACATCGAGTGGGAGCAGTGCCACACCGAGGTATCGGCCGCCGCCGGCCGTGATGGCGTCCTCCACCACCCGGTTGTCGTGGCCGTGGCAAAGCGACTGCACGATGACGCAGCGATCGATGCCGAGCTTGCGATGCAGTGCGAAGAGCGTCTCCTTGGGTGCATCGGCCGGCGTGAAACTGCGGCCCTCCGCAAACGGAAACCGCGCCGCCGGTCCGAACACATGCACATGCGCATCACAGGCGCCGCGTGGAAGATGCAACTGCGGCGCGGAAGGCCACGGGTTGTAGGTCAGCGTAGGCCGCACGGGATGCTCGCGATGCGGTTTCAGCCCAGCCGCTGGCGCATCGCCTCGTAGAGACACACGCCGCTTGCGACCGACACGTTGAGGCTCTCGACCGCACCCGCCATCGGAATGCTGACCAGCTCGTCGCAGGTCTTGCGCGTGAGCTGCCGCATGCCCTCGCCTTCGGCGCCGAGCACCATTGCGAGCGGACGCTTCAGGTCGCACTGGTAGAGCGTACCGGGCGCGTCGTCGCTGGTGCCCACGCACCAGATGTTGCGTTCCTTGAGTTCGCCCAACGTACGCGCAAGGTTGGTCACCATGAAGTACGGCACCGTCTCGGCCGCACCGCTCGCAACCTTGGCCACAGTGGCGTTGATGCCCGCCGCATGGTCCTTGGGGGCAATCACCGCCTGGGCACCCGCGCCGTCCGCCACGCGCAGGCAGGCGCCGAGGTTGTGCGGATCGGTCACGCCGTCGAGCACCAGCAGCAGAGGCACGGTGCCGGCAGCCTCGAGCCCTTCGAGCAGCTCGTCGAGCGAATGGGTCTGGGGAATGGGCTCCACGCGCGCCGCCACGCCCTGGTGGCCGTGGCTACCGGCGAGCTTGGACAGGCGCAGCCCGTCGGCCTCGATCAGCCGCACACCGGCCTCCTGTGCGCGGGCGACGAACTGCCGCATGCGCGCGTCGCGCCGGCTCGCATCGAAAAGCACCTCGATCACCGATTTCGGCGCGGTCTTGATGCGCACGCCTACGGCATGGAAGCCGAAGATCACTTTGGGAGAAGACATCGGGGGATTATCGAGCCCTCGGCCCCCGGCACCGGCATCAGAGCCGACCGGTGATGTACAGCAAGAGCAGAAGGATGATCATCACGACGACGATCGCAACCACCCATTTGCCTGCGCCGCTGCGCCGCTCGGGACGCGCCTGGGGGCCCGGCCCGCTTCGGGGCGCCAATCCACCGAAGGCAGTGTCGTCTTCATCGTCGTCAGGGTTTCTCGGTCGCTGCATGGCAATCTCCCCTGCTGTGCGTGGAGGCCGCGCCGCGCGGCCCGCCGTTCCGAAATGCCATCAGGCGCTCAAGCGCCGTGTCCGTCGAGTGCCACGCGGCCGGCCTCGATCGTGATCCGCCGTTCGCACCGTTCGGCGATGCTGCGGTCATGCGTGACGAGCACCAGCGTCGTGCCCAGTTCGCGGTTGAGATCGAACATCAGTTTCATCACCTGTTCGCCCGTTGCAAAGTCGAGACTGCCCGTGGGTTCGTCGGCCAGCAGCAATGCGGGCTGTACGACAAATGCCCGCGCCAGCGCCACGCGTTGCTGTTCGCCGCCGGACAGCACCTTGGGATAGTGGCCGAGCCGCTGCCCCAGGCCCACCCTGCCGAGCATTTCGGTCGCGGCCTTTCGGGCGTCCTTGCGGTCGGCGAGTTCGAGTGGCAGCATCACATTCTCGAGCGCGCTCAGGTTGCCGAGCAGCTGGAAACTCTGGAACACGAAGCCGACCTTCTGGGCGCGCAGGGCCGCACGTTCGTCTTCGTCGATGGCGAACAGATCCTCGCCGGCGAGCTTCACGGTGCCGCGGGTGGGCGTGTCCAGGCCGGCGACGATCGACAGCAGCGTGCTCTTGCCCGAACCCGAGGCCCCGACGATGGCGGCAGTCTCCTTCGCGCCCAGCGTGAAATCGATGTCCTGCAGAATGTCCAGCGTTCCGGTCGAATCGGTGACTGACTTGAAGACATGCTCGACCGCAACAATTGCTTCGGATGGGCCATCGGTTCGGATTGAGGACATTGAAAGGATTTCGCGAAGTGAATCGACGTCACTTTATCTTGAGCGGCGCGCTGGCCGGCGGCGCAGGGTCATGGCTGTCGGTCGACGCCCTGGCGGGGACGGGCAAACCGCCCGTGATCCTGGTGGTCGGCGACTCGCTTTCGGCCGAATACGGACTCAAGCGCGGCGACGGCTGGGTGCCCCTGATGGAGAAGCGCCTCGCCGAACAGAAGATTCCCGCCACGGTGATCAATGCCAGCATCAGCGGTGACACCAGCGCGGGCGGCCGGGCCCGATTGCCAGGGTTGCTCGCGCAGCACCAACCCACGCACGTGGTGCTTGAACTCGGCGCCAACGACGCACTGCGCGGCCTGCCACTGGCGAGCACCGAGGACAACCTGCTGCAGATGACCAAGGCCGCGCAGGCCGCCGGTGCGCAGGTGCTCATCGTGGGCATCCAGGTGCCGCCCAACTACGGAAGCGACTACACGCGACGCTTCGAGGCGATCTTCACGAAGGTGGCGAGCGCCACCAAGACGCAGGTCGTGCCCTTCCTGCTGAAGGGTGTGGCGGACAGCCCCGACTCGGCCATGCTGTTCCAGGCCGACCGGATTCATCCGACGGCGGCGGCGCAGCCGCGCATGCTGGACAACGTCTGGACGCCCCTGCGGAAGATGCTCCCCAAGTAAGCGCCAGACAAGAAAGCCGCCGCGGGCGCTTGCCTGCGGCGGCTCTTTCTTGCTGAACCTGGGAGCGACTCAACCGTTCTTGGTGGGCAACTCCGGGACGGTCGGCGGATCGCGTTCGAGCGAAGCCACGTCGGTTTCCGGATCGCCCGGTGCCAACCCATCGCTGCTGGGCATGAGCTTGCGGTTGGCTTTTTCCCGTGCCTTGTCTTCCTTCTTCTTCTTCTTTGCCAGTTCCTTCTGGCGCTTTTCATAGCCATAGTTGGGTGTTGCCACTGCTTCTCCTTCGGGCGAGGCAGTCAGGTTGACTGCGCTTGACCGCACTGTACGCGATATCCGCCCGGCCTCAGAGTGCCGCGAGGGCCTGTTCGAGGTCGGCGCGCAGGTCTTCGACGTCCTCCAGGCCGATCGAGAAACGCACCAGCGTTCCCTTGTGCGGCCACCGCGCGACACCGGGGTCGCGCATGAGGCCGATGTCGTAGGGCACGACCAGGCTGATCGGGCCGCCCCAGGAGTACCCAAGCCGGAAAAGTGCCAGGCTGTCGCAAAAGCGATCGATCTGCTCGGTGCCGTAGCGCGCATCGAAAACCACTGAAAACAGGCCCGCCGCCAGGTCGGTCGCACCACAAAGCCGCAGCCAGTGGGCGTGGCCGGGCGAGCCTTCGAGCGCGGGATGGAGCACCTGCGCGATCTCGGTGCGGCCTTCGAGCCAGCGGGCCAGTTCTCGCGCGCTGCGGTCGTGTGCCTCGTAGCGCAGCGCGATGCTCGGGAGCGAGCGCAGCAGCGTCTCGACATCGCCGACGCCGATGCCGAAGCCCATGCGCATGTGGGTGAGCTTGAGTGCGCGGTGCAGGCGCTCGTCGCAGGTGATCACACTGCCCATCAGCACATCGCCGCCGCCGCTCGGGTACTTGGTGAGCGCCTGGACCGAGACGTCGACGCCCTGCCCGCTGCCATTGAAATCGAAAGGCGCGAACGCCAGTCCGGCACCCCAGGTGTTGTCGAGCGCGACATTGATGCCGCGTGCGCGGCAGACGCCGACAAGGGCCGGCAGGTCCGGGAATTCCATCGTGACCGAGCCGGCCGCCTCCACCCACACGAGCTTGGTGCGATCGGACAGCTTGGCCGCGAGGTCCGTCGGATTCATCGCGTCGTAGAGTTTGTGGGTGATGCCGAAGTTGGCCAGTTCGCCATTGGCGAGCGCCTTGTTGGGGCCGTAGGCGTTGTCCGGAATGAGCACCTCGTCGCCGGTCTTGAGAAGCGCGAAGGACACCAGCGAGATCGCCGCGAGGCCGCTGGGAACCAGCAGGCACTCGGTGCCGCCTTCGAGCGTGGCGAGCCGCTCTTCGAGCGTGAAGGTGGTCGGCGTGCCGTGCAGGCCATAGGTGTAGCCGGCCTTGGTCTTCCAGTCGCGCGCGCGCATGGCAGCGACGTCGGCGAAGAACACGGTCGACGCCTTGTAGACGCCGGCTTGCGGCGCCGCGAAATTCGCGGGAGGTTTGTACGGATGGTGGATCAGGTCGGTGATGGGCTTTCGCATGCCCGCCATGCTAGTCGACTGGATCGGGCCCCGCACGGTTGAACGGTGGCTAACATCGTCCCCTTTATCCACGTGAAGCCAGCATCCGCATGATTCGTGCCGCGTCTGTTCTGTTGAACGCCCGTGTGGCCCTGCAACGTGCCTTCGGCATCACGGCCTGGCAGTCCATGCTCCTGTGGTCCATCGTGGCCGGGCTGCTGGGCGCGCTCGCCACCGAACTCTTCCGCGCGGCCTTCTTCGGCCTGGATCTTCTGCTGCTCGGGCAAAGCGGCGGCCTGGTGAAGATCGCGCAGAGCCTGCCCTGGTGGGCGCGAATCGCCACGCCCACGATCGGTGGCCTGGTCGCCGGGCTGCTGTTGGTCTGGGCGCGTCGTGCGACGGTGCAGAAGTCGACGTCCGACTACATGGAGGCCATCGTCCTCGGCGACGGACGCATTCCGGTGAGGCAGACGCTGACGCGCAGCGCGTCTTCGCTGGTCAGCATCGCCAGCGGCGGCTCGATCGGGCGCGAGGGGTCGATGGTGCAACTTGCCGCGCTGAGCGCCTCCCTGCTGGGCAGCGCCTTGCGCCTGCCGGTGGAGCGCTTGCGCCTGCTGGTGGCCTGCGGCGCGGCGGCGGGGCTCACGGCCGCCTACAGCGCGCCGATTGCCGGCGCCTTCTTCGTGGCCGAGATCGTCCTGGGCTCCATCGCCATGGAAAGCGTCGGCCCGATCATCATTGCCTCGGTGGTCGCCAATATCACCATGCGAGCGCTGCCCGGCTACCAGCCCCCGTATGAAATGCCGCCCTTCCCGGCCGTCAACGGCGCGGAAGTGCTGTTGTTCGCCCTGCTGGGGGTGCTGATCGGCTTCGCATCGGTGGGTTTCCTGCGTGCGCTCGGTGCGTCCCGTGCGCTCTTTGCGCGACTGCCGATGGCGCTGCCCTGGCGCATGGCACTGGGTGGTTTGGTGGTGGGCCTGATCTCGGTGCCCTTGCCGGAAGCCTGGGGCAATGGCTACAGCGTGGTCAATTCCGTGCTGCACACGCCCTGGCCCTGGGTGATGATCGCCCTGGTATTGGCCGGCAAGACGATCGCGACGCTGGCGACTGCGGGCTCCGGGGCCGTGGGCGGCGTGTTCACCCCCGCGCTCTTCGTCGGCTGCATGATCGGCGCGCTGTTCGGCCACGCTGCCCATGCGCTCTGGCCGCACGCCACCTCGGCGCCCTTTGCGTACGCGATCGTCGGCATGGGCGCCTTCCTGGCCGGGGCCAGCCAGGCACCGCTGATGGCGATCCTGATGATCTTCGAGATGACCTTGAGCTATCAGGTCATGCTGCCGTTGATGGCGGCCAGCGTCATCGCGTACTTCGTCGCGCGCTCGGCCGATGCCGGCTCCATGTACGAAATCACCGTGCACCGCCGCGAGCAGCATGACGAACAGCTCCGGCTGCGCGCCCTGTGCGCGCGCGACCTGGTCGAGCCTGCGGAAACGGTCGTCGGTCCTCATGCAGACAAGGAATCGATGAGCCGGCTCTTCCTGCAATATCCGGTCAAGTATCTCTATGTGGTGGACGCCGAGCAGCGCTACCTGGGCGTCGTGCCGCTCTCGGCGCTGGGAGCGACGCCCGAAGGGCACGCGGGCGCACAACTGCGCGCGGCTGACTTGCTGTCGCAGGTCATCCAGCCGATCACTGCCGACATGGTCCTGAGCGCCTCGCTGGAGCGCTTCCTGGAGCACCGCGGCGAGCGTCTGCCCGTGATCGAAAGCGAGGAGCGGCCGGTGTTGCTCGGCGTGGTGACGAAGAGCGCGCTGTTGTCGACCTACGTGCGACTGAGCGGATAGTCTGCCGAACACTCGTCGACCGAATCGGCCGGACGTCGCACAATGGTCCGCTCGAATGGACGGAGCCTGTCCCCGATACCTTCCGAAAGGACGTTTCGATGAACAACCAGGTGCTTTATCCCTACATCTGCGTGCACGACACCGCCGCAGCCATCGCGTTCTACGCGGAGGTCTTCGGTGCGAAAGAGCAGTTCCGGCTGGCCGAGCCCAGCGGACGCATCGGGCATGCCGAGATGGATTTCAATGGAACGTCGCTGATGCTGTGCGACGAGTTTCCCGAATACGGCATTCGCAGCGCCAACACGATCGGCGCCACGCCGGTCACCTTGCATCTGCACGTGGACAACGCCGATGCTGTGATCGAGCGCGCGCTGAAGGCGGGCGCGACGCTCGAAATGCCTGCCGAAGACCACTTCTACGGCGAGCGCTCCGGCTCTTTTCGCGATCCTTTCGGGCACCGCTGGAACGTCGGCCACCCCATCGAGAACGTGACGACGGACGAGATGCAGCGGCGCTACACCGACGAGCTCAGCCAGTGAGCCCGGCCAGCACGACGCTGGTCAGACCGACCACTTCTCCATCAGCTTGTCCGCGCCCATGGAGTCATAGCCCTCGAAAGGTTGGTGAATCCACGGATTCGTCTGGAGATATTCGACCGAGTAATCGGGCGTGAAGGTCGACAGCGCCTTGGTCCAGAGCACGGCACTGCGGAGCTCGGTGATGGGCTTGTAGCTGCTCTTGAGCATCTCGACCACGGCGTGCAGCGTGTGGCCCGAATCCGCCAGGTCGTCGACCAGCAGCACCTTGCCGGCGATCTCGCCCTTCGGCGTGGTGATGTAGCGCGCGATGTCGAGATGGCCCTGGATCGTGCCGGCGTCGGCGCGGTAGGAACTCGTCGACATGATCGCCAGCGGCTTGTCGAAGATGCGCGACAGCACGTCGCCGGGGCGCATGCCACCGCGTGCCAGGCACAGAATGGTGTCGAATTGCCAGCCCGACTGGTACACCTTGATCGCGAGCTTCTCGATCAGGTTGTGGTACTCGTCGTAGCTCACGTAGAGGTGCTTGCCGTCTTCGGTCAACATGAAAATCGTCTCCTGCGGGTGGGTCAGTCTGCCAGATACGGGTGGCGCATCATGATGGTGTGATCGCGATCAGGGCTCGTCGAGACCATGTGGATCGGCACGCCGGTGACCTGCTCGATGCGCTGCAGATAGAGCCGCGCATTGATCGGCAGCTTGTCGTATTGCGTGACGCCCACCGTGCTTTCGCTCCAGCCTTCGAGCTTTTCGTAGACCGGCGTGCAGCGCGCGATCTCGTCGGCGCCCATCGGCAGGATGTCGGTGTATTCGCCGTCGAGCTGGTAGCCGGTGCACAGTTGCAGTTCTTCCAGGCCATCGAGCACGTCGAGCTTGGTGATGCAGAGACCGCTCAGCCCGTTGACCTGCGCCGAGCGCTTCAGCAGCGCCGCGTCGAACCAGCCGCAGCGACGGCTGCGTCCGGTGGTCACGCCCCTCTCGGCGCCGACCGTACTCAGGTGGTAGCCGACCGTACCGGGCTTTTCCCAGTCGAGTTCCGTCGGGAACGGACCGCCGCCCACGCGCGTGCAATAGGCTTTGGTAATGCCGAGGATGTAGTGAAGCATGCCGGGTCCGACGCCCGAACCCGCCGCCGCATTGCCCGCCACGCAGTTGCTGGAGGTCACGTAGGGATAGGTGCCGTGGTCGACGTCGAGCAGCGTGCCCTGCGCGCCTTCGAAGAGCAGATTGGCCCCGGCGCGGTTCGCGTCGTTGAGCTCGCGCGACACGTCGGCCATCATCGGCTTGAGCAGTTCGGCGTGGTGCATGGCCTCGTCATAGACGGTGTCGAAGTCGATCGCAGTCGCTCCGAGCACCTGGGTCAGCACGTGGTTGTGCAATTCGAGCAGCACGCGCAGCTTGGTCGCGAAACGCTCGGGATGCTTCAGGTCCTGCACGCGCAGGGCGCGGCGGGCGATCTTGTCTTCATAGGCCGGGCCGATGCCGCGGCCGGTCGTGCCGATCTTCTCGATGCCGCCCTTTTCGCGATAGGCCTCGCGCGCGATGTCGAGTGCCGCGTGGAACGGCAGGATCAGCGGGCAGGCTTCGCTGATGCGCAGGCGCGAACGCACCTCCACACCCGCCTTTTCGAGGCCTTCGATTTCCTCGAACAGCTTGGCAGCCGACAGCACCACGCCGTTGCCGATGTAGCACTTCACGCCGGGCCGCATGATGCCGCTCGGGATCAGGTGCAACGCCGTCTTCACGCCATTGATGACCAGGGTGTGGCCTGCGTTGTGCCCGCCCTGGAATCGGACGACCCCCTGCGCGCTTTCGGTCAGCCAGTCGACCAACTTGCCCTTGCCTTCGTCGCCCCACTGGGTGCCGACGACGACCACGTTTCTTCCGGTGGTTACGCTCATGATGTTTCGCTTCAGAGGGTTCAGATGGGTTGCACGCGCCATTGGCCGCCGTGCTCGACGAGTTCGCGATCGCAATGGAATTCGTCGATCTCGCTGTCGTGGCCGGGCAGGACGCACACCACGGTCTCGCCCTTGCTGCGCAATGCGGCGATGGTCTTGTTGAGCCCTTCGGCATCGCTCCAGGGCGCGCGAATCGCGGCGCGCAGCGGCCTCGCCGGCAGCACGCCGACCAGTTCGCGTACGTCGAGGCTGAAGCCGACCGCGGGACGGTTGCGGCCGAACACGGCGCCGACCTCGTCGTAACGACCGCCGCGCACCAGGGCGTCGCTGGCCCCGCTCGTGTAGATGCCGAAGCGCATGCCGCTGTAATAGGCGTAGCCGCGCAGATCCGCGAGGTCGAAGCTCACGCTGGCGCCCTCGAGGCGGGCGGCAAGCTGCTTGAGATCGGATAAGGCCGCGCGCACGCCGGCGGTGTCAGGCAGAACCTTGGCGGCTTCGTCGAGCACGGCCGCGTCGCCATAGAGCTGGACGAGCGCCAACAGGCCTTCGCGCGCGGGCGCGGGAAATGCAGACGTGAGATCGCGCAGCGTGCTCGAATCCTTCGCGGCAAGTGCCGCATGCACACGAGCGATGGCCACCGCATCGACCGGCACGCCGGCAAACAGCGAACGAACGATGCGGGCATCCGCCATGTCGACAATGACGGGTGCCTGCGCGCGCCCTGTCACACCAGCGGCACCCAAGCAGTCGAGCGCCAGGCGCAGGATCTCGGTGTCGGCTTCGAGCCCCGCGTGCCCGTAGATCTCGGCGCCGAACTGGAGAGGTTCGCGCGTCGCGTGGGGGCGGTCAGGCCGGGTATGGAGAACGGGGCCGCAATAGCAAAGCCGCGCCACGCCCGCCCGATTGAGGAGGTGCGCATCGATGCGCGCGACCTGTGGCGTGGTGTCGGCCCGCAGCCCCATGCTGCGCCCGGAAAGCTGGTCGACCAGCTTGAAGGTTTGCAGATCGAGCGCTTCGCCGGTGCCGGAAAGCAGCGATTCGAGGTGTTCGAGCAAAGGCGGCATGACCAGCTCGTAGCCATAGGCACGGGCGGTATCGAGCAGTTCGCGTCGAAGTTCTTCGATGTGGCGCGCCTCGGAAGGCAGCACATCGGCAATGTGATCCGGAAGGACCCAGGCGGACATGGAGATCGGGGGCGTGGTTAAACCGGGATTCTACCGGCACCGCGCTACCCCAAAAGCCAGAGCAGCAACAGGCCCAGGAGAATGCTGCAAAGCCCGAAGAAGCGCAGCTGCCCGTCGCGCAGCTGCATCAGCTGGCTGAAGCCGCGCCGCCAGCCGCCGGGCGAGAGAAAGGGCAGCAACCCCTCGATCACCAATACGAGCGCCAGGGCACTCCAGAAGGTATCGGTGTCCACGTCGAATTCAGTTTTCCGTCAAGTGGGGGCGAGTCATGCTACCGACGGGGCGCGTTCGAGGTCGATCCCGAACTTTGCATCGATCGGAAGAAATCAGAGGACGGGTCCAGCACCATCACATCGCTCTTCTTGTTGAAGCTCTGCTTGTAGGCGTCGAGGCTCCGGTAGAACAGCGCAAACTGCGGGTCGCGTCCGAATGCGTCGGCGTACAGGCTTGCGGCGCGCGCATCGCCCTCGCCCTTGATCTTCTGCGCGTCGCGGTAGGCGTTGGCGACAATCACCTCTCGCTGGCGATCGGCATCGGCGCGGATCTTTTCGCCCTCGGCCACACCCGTGGAACGAAGTTCGTTGGCCACGCGCTTGCGCTCGGCTTCCATGCGGCGATAGACCGATTCGGTGATCGCCTCGACATAGTCGACACGGGTGATCCGCACGTCGACGATATCGACGCCCCAGGGCTTGGCGCCCTTCACGACGGCCAGAACCTCGCGCTGCACGTCGGCCATCAAGGCCTCGCGGCGCACCGAAATCAGGTCGCGCACGGTGCGCTTGTTGATGTTTTCCTGGAAGGCGTTGCGCACCACGCGGTTGAGTTGCACGGCGCCCGCGTTCTCGTCGAGGCCGACATTGCGGATGTATTCCGACGGGTTGGTGACGCGCCAGCGCACATACCAGTCGATGACCACGCGCTGCTTCTCGGCCGTCAGCATCGGCTCGGGATCGATGCTCGACAGCGTCAGGAGGCGCTTGTCGATGTAAGACACGTTCTGGAACGGCGGCGGCAGCTTGAAATTCAAGCCGGGCTCGGTGATGACTTCTTTGATCTGCCCCAGTGCATAGACCACGCCGAACTGGCGCTGGTCGACGACGAAGAGTGTCGAACTCGCCAGTGCGAGGAGCACGAGGATCGAAGAGACGATGAATCCGATTCTGTTCATGGGTTCTGTCCTCAGCGCACGTCGCGGTCGCGTGAGCGGCCATCGCGCGCACGGGCATCGCCGATGCCGGGCGCAACGGGGATGACCGACGACTGCGGCGGTGCCGTGCCTGCCACGTTGGGACTGGCGGCATCGGACGGCGTGGCTGCGTTGTTCTGGGCGCTTTGCTGCACCAGCTTGTCGAGCGGCAGGTAAAGCAGATTCGAGTTCTGCTTCGAGTCGATCAGCACCTTGGTGGTACTGCTGTAGATCTGCTGCATGGCGTCGGTATACATGCGGTCGCGCGTGACTTGCGGCGCCTTCTGGTATTCGGCCAGCACCGAGCTGAAGCGCTGCGCATCGCCCTGCGCCTGCGCGATGATCCGTGCCTTGTAGGCCTCGGACTCTTCCTTCAGTCGTGAGCCCGTACCCGTGGCGCGCGGCACCACGTCGTTGGCATAAGCCTGTGCTTCGTTCTTGGTGCGCTCGCGCTCCTGGCCGGCTTTGAGAACGTCGTCAAACGCGGCCTGGACTTGTTCGGGAGGACGCACGCCACCCTGTTGGAGATTGATGCCGACGATCTCTACGCCGACCTTGTATCGGTCCAGGATGGTTTGCATCAGCGTGCGCACGCGCGGCGCGATCTGGTCGCGCTCGTCGGCGAGTGCCGCGTCCATGCGCATCTTGCCGACCACTTCGCGAACCGCGGTCTCGGCGACTTGCACCACCGTGTCGCTCGGGGCCTTGCTCTCGTAGAGGAACGCCCGCGCGTCGCTCAGACGGTACTGCACGGCAAACTTGATTTCGACGATGTTCTCATCCTCGGTCAGCATGGCCGACTCGCGAAGACCGGTCGAGCGCACGATGGTGTCCCGGCCCACGTCGGCGGAGCGGATCTGCGTGACCACGACGATCTCGTGGCGCTGGATGGGGTACGGCAGGCGCCAGTTGAAGCCGGCGCCCACGGTCGCCTTGTAGCGGCCGAACTGCGTGATCACGGCCTGCTGGCCTTCGTTGACGATGAAGAAGCCGGTGCCCAGCCAGATCAGCACGGCGACCGCGGCCACCAGGCCGATGCCGAAGCCGGCATTCTTCATGTCCGGCTTGAGGCCGCCGCCGTTGCCGCCATTCGGGCGGTTGTCACCGCCACGGCCACCACCGAACAGGCCGCCGAGCTTGCGGTTGAAATCACGCCAGAGCTCGTCGAGGTCGGGGGGGCCCTGGTTGGGGCCCTGGCCTCGCGGACGGTTGTTGTTGTTGTTGTTGTTGTTGTTGCCCGGGGGCGGCGCGGGGGGTTCGCCGTCTGGTCGGTTGCCGGCGGGACGATCGCCGTTTGACGAGGAATCGTCGCCCCGGCCCCATCGGCCGTCGTTCAGGTTGAACATGCCGGGAAACCGTCTCCACACTGGCTTTGCATTCATTCGGTTCTGTTCTTTAGTCAGTGAAGGTGATTGTGCCCAATTCAATTGGCGGCATCGTGCAATTCGGCGCCGGCTTCTGGGGTCATGGCCTCGTCGGGCGGACGAGACCGTCGCGCAAGCTCGGTCCGTAGTGCCGGAATGCCCTCGCCCGTATGGGCGCTCAGGAATATCCGGGGCACCTGCACGCCATCGACATTGACCTCGTCGCACATCTGCAGGGGTTGTTGGGTGGTTTCAAGGGCATCCAGCTTGTTGAACACCAGAAGCTGCGGCACGGTATCGGCGCCGATGTCCTTCAGGACGGCCTGCACCTCCGTCATCTGCTCGGGGTGATGCGGGTTGGAGACATCGACCACGTGGATCAGCAGATCGGCGTCGACCGCCTCCTGCAGAGTGGCCTTGAAGGCGTCGATGAGGCCGTGCGGCAGGTCCCGGATGAAGCCGACGGTGTCCGACAGCGAGACCTTGCGGCGCCGACCGTCTTCGTTGTGGCCCAGGTAGAGATGCCGCGTAGTGGTGTCGAGCGTTGCGAAAAGCTGGTCGGCCGCATAGGCGCGCGCCTTGACCAGGGCATTGAACAGCGACGACTTCCCCGCGTTGGTGTAGCCGACCAGCGAGATGTTGAAAGTGTCTCGCCGCTCGCGCTGGCGCCGCTGGGTGCCGCGCTGGCGCTGCACCTTGCCGAGCCGCTCGCGCGTGCGCTTGATCGCCTCGCCGATCATCCGGCGGTCCAGTTCGATCTGCGTTTCGCCGGGGCCGCCGCGCGTTCCGATGCCGCCGCGCTGACGCTCCAGGTGAGACCAGCGGCGCACCAGTCGTGTGCTCAGGTATTGCAGCCGGGCGAGTTCGACCTGCAGCTTGCCCTCGTGAGACCGGGCGCGCTGGGCAAAGATTTCAAGGATGAGGAAGGTGCGGTCATACACGGCGATGCCGAGCTGACGCTCGAGGTTGCGTTGCTGCGCAGGACTCAGCGCCTGGTCGAAGACGACTTCGCTGGCGCGATGCAGTTCGGCGAGCTCGCGGATTTCATCGGCCTTGCCGCTCCCGACGAACAGAGCGGCGTCGGGCGCCTTGCGTTTACACACCAGGCGAGCGACCGGTTCGAGTCCGGCGGTTTGCGCGAGCAACCCGAGTTCCTCGAGTTCACTGTCGAAATGGGGCAGGCCAAAGTCCACGCCGACAAGAACGACGGCGCCTTCCGTGCGGGGGATCGGCTCAGACAATCGGTATCAAATTGAGAAAAGCGCGGCGGGCGAACCACCGCGCTCCGTGCCATTCAGGCTGCTGCGTCGTCGCTCTCGGTAGCCGAGAAGTTGACGGCACGCCCCGGCACGATGGTGGAGATGGCATGCTTGTAGACCATCTGGGTCACCGTATTGCGAAGCAACACGACGTACTGGTCGAACGACTCGATCTGACCCTGCAGCTTGATACCGTTGACCAAATAGATCGAGACCGGTACGTGCTCACGACGCAAGGTATTCAGAAACGGGTCTTGTAGAAGTTGCCCTTTATTGCTCACGATATTCTCCGTGTTCAAGAGTTGTTGTTGAGCCGTTCACCTTAACACAGCGATTCCGCGCTGCAGCAAAAAACGCCAATGGCCTTGGAAAAATAACGATTCTCGAAGACCGGAACTTCGGCGTTCATCAAGCGTCCTTGTCCGCGTACGGATTGTGCGAGGTCTTGAGCTCGATTCGCAAGGGCGTACCGACCAGATCGAACTCCTTGCGGAAGCGGCCTTCAAGGAAGCGCTTGTATGCATCGGTGACATGCTCCAGCGAATTGCCGTGGATCACGATCACCGGCGGATTCATGCCGCCCTGATGCGCATAACGCATCTTCGGACGGTACATTCCCGCTCGCTTGGGGGCCTGGAATTGCACGGCCTCCAAAAGCAGACGCGTGAGGACAGGCGTCGACATCTTTCGCGTCGCCGACTTGTGAGCCTGCACGATCGACTGCCACACCGGGCCCAGCCCCTGGCGCTTGGCGGCCGAAATGAAATGCAATGAAGCGAACTTCAGGAACGGCAGGCGCGTCTCGATCTGCCGCTGAAGTTGCTCCCGCTGGTAGCTGTCCACCGCATCCCACTTGTTGACCGCAATCACGACGGCACGACCGCTCTCGAGGATGTAGCCCGCGATATGGGCATCCTGGTCGGTGATGCCCTGCGTCGCATCGAGCAACAGCAAGACCACATTGGCCGACTCGATGGCCTGCAGCGTCTTCACGACCGAGAATTTCTCGATCGCTTCGAAGACCTTGCCTTTGCGGCGCAGGCCCGCTGTATCGATGAGTTCGAAACGCTGGCCGTTGCGCTCGAAGGGCACCATGATGGCGTCGCGCGTCGTACCGGGCAGGTCGAATGCCACCAGCCGCTCTTCGCCGAGCCATGTGTTGATCAGCGTCGACTTGCCGACATTGGGGCGGCCCGCGACCGCGAGCTTGATCGGCTTGTTGACATCTTCTTCCTCGTCATCCTCGGGCTCAGGGAGGTTGAGCGGCTCCAAGGCCAACTCGACCAGGCCGCGAATGCCCTGCCCGTGCGCCGCCGAGATGCCGTGCACCTCGCCGAATCCGAGTTCGTAGAAGTCGACCAGCTTCGTGCCGTCATGCATGCCCTCGGCCTTGTTGGCGACGAGCACGCAGGGTTTTCCGAGGCGCCGCAGTTCGTTGGCGATGTCGTGATCCTGGGCCGACAAGCCCTCACGGGCGTCGACCACGAAGATGACGACATCGGCCTCGGCGACGGCCTGGCGGGTTTGCTTGGCCATCTCCTTGAAGATGCCGCTGCCCGCGTCGGGCTCGAAACCGCCGGTGTCGATCGCGATGAACTCGTGCTTGCCCTGACGGCCGTTGCCGTAGTGGCGGTCGCGCGTGAGTCCCGCAAAGTCGGCGACGATCGCGTCGCGCGTTTGCGTCAGACGATTGAACAGGGTCGACTTGCCGACGTTGGGACGCCCGACCAGCGCAATGACCGGCTTCATCGAAGGCGTCCTTCCATCACGTTATTCCGGCCTGTAGCCGAACACTCCGCCATTGCGAGTGACGACCACGACCGTGTTGCCGGCCAGGACCGGTGTTGCGGTGATGGCGGATCCATCCGGCGTCACGCGGTTCAGCGGAGAACCATCGTCGCGCGAGAGGAAGTGCAGCAGCCCCGTGGCGTCGCCGATGATCAGGGAGCGGCCCACCGCGAGCGGCGCCGTGAGCGTGCGGTTCTTGAAGATCTCGGCTTGTTGCCACGCGCGCTCACCGTCGGCGCGGCGCCAGGCGATCACGGCACCGTTTTCCTCGGTTCCATAGACGAAGCGATCATCCCCACCCACGCCGTCCGCGCCATTCGCGGGCTTGCTCCAGATCGTTGCACCGCGCGAAGCGTCGACGCAGCCGACGCTGGCCGAATAGGCACGGGCGCAGACGCTGTCGCCGACCCGGCTCACGCTGCCGGTCAGATCGACCAGGCGCTCGACATCGTTGGTGCCGCGCGGCGCTGCGATCGGTGCCTCCCAGCGCGAGGTGCCGTTGGCGGGATTCATGCCAACGAGGCGTCCACCGATACCGACGACCAGCGTGTCACCCACCGCGAGCATGACGCCAGACCGCTTCAGGACGAGATTTTCAGCGTTGCGCTGCTGCGCCCAGAGGCGGCGGCCGCCTTGACCATCCCAAGCGCTGGTAGTGCGGTCGGCTGCCTGCACGAAGACGCGCCGGCCGGCCACCAGCGGCGCCGTGAAGGACTGGGCTGTCAGACGTTGCTTCCACAAGATCTTGCCGCTCTGCAGGGTGACGAGCTCACTGTTGGCCGTCACGACAGCGACGAGGGTTCCATCGGTGCCAACGCCGGCCAGCAGGGGCTCGCCAACGCTTGCGCGCCAGACTTCGCGGCCAGCCCGCGCATCGATCACGGCGACAGTGCCATCGCTGGAAGCGACCGCAACGAGATCACCACTCACACTCACGGACAGCGGGAACTCGACCGCCGGGATCTTGACGTTCCACGCTTGGCGGACGCCCATCAGCGCCGGGTTGGCCCCCAATTCGGCGGGCTTCGGCTTTGAGCCCGAACAGGCTGCCAATGCGGCAATCAGAACCACGGCAGCCCCTTTGCGCAGGATGGGCGCCGAAGGCAGGAAACGCTTGAAATTCATGGTGTGGTCTTGGCAGGGGATGCAGCGCCGGCGGTCGGTGCCAGGCTCTTCGGGTCTACGCCGACGGCGTTGAGCTTGATCTCGACGAGACGGCGGTATTCAGTGCGCGGCTCGAAGGCGCTCCAGGCTTTCTGGTACTCGGCCTTGGCTTCATCGCGTTTGCCTTGCGCAAGGTAGATGTCGCCCTTGCGGTCGGCCACCAGCGCTTCGAACTGCTTCGGAAAATCGCCCGAAAGCTGCTTGAGCGCCTCGTCGTAGGATTTGGCATCCAGCAATTCGGCTGCGAGCCGCAGCTTCGCGACGGCCTGGTAGCCGGGGTCGACCGCATGCTCCGCCACCCAGGTGAGCGCGGCGCGCGAAGCTTCGGCGTTGCCCTTCTCGTAGAGCGTCCTGGCCGCCAGCAATCCGGCCTGTTGGGCGTAAGCCGTGCCTGCGAACTTGTCTTTCATGTCGGCCAGTACGCGCTCGATACGAGCCGTGTCGCCCGCCTGCACGCTTCGCTCCACCTCGTCGTAGAGCGCCGACGCCTGAGCGGCCTTGTTGCGTTGGAAGTACTGCCAGCCGTTCCAGGCCACGAAGGCACCGGCCGCGAGCAGCACAACCCAGGTGATCAGGGTGCCGTAGGTGTTCCAGAAATGCTTGAGCTGATCGAGCTGTTCCTGTTCTTCGAGATCGAGATGGGTGGCCATGCGCTGTCAGTTGTTGGAAGCGGAGGATTGTAGGGTGGCGGCCCAGGCCGCCAGATCGGCGAGCGGACGGGCCGTCTGCGCGCCGGTTCCGTCGCGCAGCGCCTTGACGGTGACCTCGCCGCGGGCGAGTTCGTCCGCGCCGAAGATCAGTGCATATGTGGCGCCGCTGGCATCGGCTTTCTTGAACTGGGACTTGAAACTGCCCAGCCCATCGACGGTGGCGGCATGCATCTGGGCACGCACGCCCGTATCGCGCAACTGCTGCAGCGTGCGCAACGCGACGGGCATTGCCGCGGCGTCGGGCACCACGGCATAGACATCGGGCACCGGTGCCGAAATCGACGTGCCCTGCTCCTTCATCAGGTCGAGCACGCGCTCGACGCCGATGGCCCAGCCAACGGCAGGTGCAGGCTTGCCGCCGATCTGCACGATCAGATCGTCGTAACGGCCGCCGGCACACACGGTGCCCTGCGACCCCAGTCGATCGGTCACGAACTCGAACACGCTGAGGTTGTAGTAGTCGAGCCCACGCACCAGCCGGGGATTGATGGTGTAGGCGACCCCATTGGCGTCGAGGATGGCCTTGAGGCCTTCGAAGTGCGCGAGCGATTCAGCGCCAAGGAAATCGATCAGCTTCGGAGCCGACTCGACCACGGCCTTCATCGTCGGATTCTTGGTGTCGAGGATGCGCAGCGGATTGCTGTGGAGACGGCGCTTTGCGTCCTCATCCAACTGGTCGGCGTGCTTTTCGAAGTGGGCGATCAGCTGGGCCCTGTGCAGTGCACGCTCGGCAGGTTGCCCGAGGCTGTTGAGTTCGAGCCGAACGTCGGTCAGGCCGATGAGTTTCCAGAGCGCGTTCGCCAGGAGAATGAGCTCCGCATCGACGTCGGGACCCGCAAAACCGAGCGCCTCGGCGCCAATCTGGTGGAACTGACGAAAACGCCCGCGTTGCGGCTTCTCGCGGCGGAACATCGGGCCGATGTACCAGAGGCGCTTGCCGCCGTCGTACAGCATGTTGTGCTCGATGACGGCGCGCACCAGGCCGGCCGTATTCTCGGGGCGGAGCGTCAGGTGGTCGTTGTCGCCGTACTTGTCCGAGCGGTCGTGAAAGGAGTACATCTCCTTTTCGACGATGTCCGTGACCTCACCGATGCCGCGCACGAACAGCGCTGTGTGCTCGAGGATCGGCGTACGGACGTTGCGATAGGCATAACGCGCCATCAGCTCGCGAACCGTGGCTTCGAGCCACTCCCAGCGCGCCGATTCGGGCGGCAATATGTCGTTCATGCCTTTGACGGCATTGAGTTTTTCAGCCATGGATGAGATCAGGCGACTTGGGCAGCGTCCGCGCTGCCAAAACGCTTTTCAATGTAGTTTTCGACCAGTTGATGGAACTCGTTGGCGATGTTGTCGCCGCGCAGCGTGAGCGCCTTCTGCCCGTCGATGAAAACCGGCGCCGCGGGGGCTTCGCCGGTCCCGGGCAGGCTGATGCCGATGTCGGCATGCTTGCTCTCGCCCGGCCCATTGACGATGCACCCCATCACCGCGACTTTCATCGTCTCGACGCCTGGATACTTGGTGCGCCATACCGGCATCTGCATGCGCAGATAGTCGTCGATCTGTTTGGCGAGTTCCTGGAAAGTAGTGCTGGTTGTCCGGCCGCAACCCGGGCAGGCGGTGACGCTCGGCACGAACACCCGCAGCCCGAGGGCCTGAAGGATTTCGTTGGCGATGGCCACTTCCTGCGTGCGCGATTCGCCCGGCTGGGGCGTGAGCGAGACACGGATCGTGTCGCCGATGCCTTCCTGCAGCAGGATCGAAAGCGCCGTGGCCGAAGCGACCGTGCCCTTCGTCCCCATCCCGGCTTCGGTCAGCCCCAGATGCAAGGCGTAGTCGCAGCGCTTCGCGAGTTCGCGGTAGACCGAGATCAGGTCCTGCACACCGCTCACCTTGCAGCTGAGGATGATCTGGCGTCCGTCCATGCCCATCGATTCGGCGAGCTTGGCGGAATCGATGGCCGAGGTCACGAGCGCCTCGTACATGACCTGCTTCGCATCCCACGGCTCGGCGCGCTGGCTGTTGACGTCCATCAGGCTGGCCAGCAGCTCCTGGTCGAGACTGCCCCAGTTGACGCCGATGCGCACCGGCTTGTTCCATCGCATGGCCGCATCGATCATCTGGCCGAACTGACGGTCGTGCTTGTCGCCCTTGCCGACGTTGCCGGGATTGATGCGGTACTTGCTGAGCGCTTCGGCGCAGGCCGGGTACTCGGTGAGCAAGCGGTGGCCGTTGTAGTGGAAATCGCCGATGAGCGGGACATCGACGCCCATGCGATCAAGCTGCTCGCGGATGTACGGCACCTGTGCCGCTGCCTCGGGCGTATTGACCGTGATCCGGACCATTTCCGAACCGGCGAGCGCCAGTTCCTTGACCTGGATCGCAGTGCCGATCGCATCGACCGTATCGGTGTTCGTCATCGACTGGACGCGCACCGGCGCATCGCCGCCGACGGTGACCGTGCGAGGCCCCCAGGTCACACTGGCCTGGCGGGAACGCCGTGCCTGGGGTGCCGCGGATTCGATCGGCAAGCAGCCGATGGTGCTGAGGGCTTCAGTCATGATGTATCGCTCAGGGTTTGACGTCGAAGCGTGCCACACCCCCGGAACGCGTGATCGACGCAAGGTCGAAAGGCTTGCCGCGCACTTGCACTTGCACGCCGGCAGCACGGCCGACCACCACGGACAACGGCAAGTTGCCGGTCAATCCGACGGTTTCGCCGGCCTTGACCGTTCGATGCAGCAATTGCTTGCCGCCCGCTTCGGTCACGTTGATCCAGCTGTCTTCACGCGCAACGAAAACAATCAGGTCATTGCTTGGGGTTGGGGCCGCAGAGGCCGGCTCCTCCACCACGACGGGTTCGGCAGGAGGCTGCGCCGCCACAGGGGGCATCGGCGCAACGGATTCAGTCACGGTGCCGGGCGCCGCGGATTCCGGCTTGGGGGAAACGGCGGCCTGCTCAGTGGTCGTGTCCCGCGTGGTCCAGCGGGAAATCGACGCACCAACCTGGTCGAAGATCGACTGCGGCAGCCAGAACAGAACCGCGGCGCCGATCAACAGCAGCACGACCACGGTCAGCAAAGCGCGCGACGGCAGCCCGCCAGCCCCTGCGCTGGAACGCGGTGACGACGAACGCAGACTCTTGCTGATGACGCGGTCCGCTTCCGCCAGACCCGGGCGCTGAGCGCCCGGCAGCTTGGCCAGCACCGGCGCGGGGTCGATACGCAATGCCCGACAGACGCTGGCCGCGAGGGCGCGCGCGAACACCGGGTCGGGCAGCGACTCGATGTCGTCAGCCTCCAGCGCGACGAGCTTCTGCGGTGACACCTTGAGAGCCGCGGCCACCATTTCGATATGCAGCCCGTGCGCCTCCCGCGCTTCGCGCAGCATATCGCCGGCAGTCATGTGTGTGCTGTCGCCACCTACCAGGGGCACCGCCGCCGATGCCCCGAACTCGCTCGCCCGCTCAATCATTGAAATTCCCGCGCTCGTACGCTGATGCCTCCCGTGAGTCGGGGAAGCGACGTTGCAATTGCCCGCCCAGCTGAGTGCTCGCCTCGCGATTGTTCAGCTGGCGTTCGATCTTGATGCCCAGCCACAGCGTCTCCGCACTGGCCGAAGGGCTGTTGTTGACCCGACGAATGTAGAACTGCGCGCGCGACCACTCCCCGCGCTGCGCAAGAATCGAGGCCAGGTTGTAGGCGACCACAGGATTGCTGGCGTCGAGTTCATAGGCCTGCGAGAGACTGCGTTCGGCCTCCCCCTTCTGGCCCGCCTTGAGTTGGCAGAGGCCTTGCGTCATGAGCGTCTTGGGACGCTCGGTATAGGTCGGAACGGCCAGAGCGGCGGTGAACTGCTGCTGTGCATCAGCGTAGCGGTTCTGCTGGCAAAGAAGCCACCCGTAGTTGTGAAGCACATTGGGATCGCGCGGATCCAATGCGATGGCGCGGCGAAAACTGTCCTCCGCACCGGCCGCGTCGTCGAGCCGCATGTAGATCAGACCACGAAGGTTGTAGGCGTCTGCAAAGGTCGGATCCGCCGCGACGGCCTGCTTGATTTCGTCAAGCGCAACTGTCGTCTGGCCTTGCTGGAAATATCCGATCGCCAACTCGACGCGCAATTTGGCGCGCTTGCGGCCGTTGGTTTCGTCCGATTCCGTCACGATGGCTGCGGCATTGGCCGACGAACTCATCGGCACGCTGGCATTCTTGGTTGCGCAGGATGCCAGCATGAACACAGCGGCAACGCCAAAAAACGCTTGCATCGCTCGTCCGTGCGCGGTCGAAAAGGCCTTGCTCATCGGGTCATTGCTCCTCGGCTGTAGATTTGGAGGCCCCGATTCGGGCCGGATGCAAAACGACGGTACGCCGCTGCGCCATGCGCTCGGCTGCATGGGTGCGGTCCTTCACGTCGCCGGCGAGTTGACCGCAGGCGGCGTCGATGTCGTCACCGCGCGTCTTCCGCACGGTGGTCACGATCCCTGCCTCGCTCAGGACTTTGGCGAACGCCAGCACGCGGGGCTGCGGAGACCGCAGCAGTCCGGATGCCGGGAAAGGATTGAAGGGGATCAGGTTGAACTTGCACGAAACGCCCTGCGACCGCACGAGTTCGACCAACTGGCGCGCATGCTCGGGCTGATCGTTCACGCCGTCGAGCATGCAGTATTCGAACGTGATGAAGTCCCGTGGCGCATGCGCCAGGTAGCGCTTGCAGGCTTCCAGCAGTTCGGCGATCGGGTACTTGCGATTGAGCGGCACCAGGTCGTTGCGCAAGGCGTCATTCGGCGCGTGCAGCGATACGGCAAGGGCGACAGGACAATCCTCGCCCAAACGATCGATCATGGGAACCACGCCCGAAGTCGACACCGTCACGCGCCGGCGCGACAGGCCGTAGCCGTTGTCGTCGAGCATGGTGCGCAACGCCGGCACCAGTGCCGAATAATTTTGCAGGGGTTCGCCCATCCCCATCATCACGACATTGGAGATCACTCTCTCGTCGCGCTTGAGGTGCTTTCGCAGGAAGTGCTCGGCGAACCACAATTGGGCAACGATCTCGCCGGTCGTGAGATTGCGGCTGAAGCCCTGATGGCCAGTGGAACAAAATCGGCAGCCCACCGCGCAGCCAGCCTGCGACGAAACGCACAGCGTTCCACGGTCGTCCTCGGGAATGAACACGGCCTCGACCGCATTGCCGTCGCCGACGTCGAAGAGCCACTTGATGGTTCCGTCGGCGGATTCGTGCTGCGTGACCACCGGCAGCGCCTCGACGCGCGCAGTGGTCGCGAGTTTCTCGCGCAGCGTCTTCGCGAGATCGGTCATTTGCGCGAAGTCGCTGGCACCTCGCTGGTGAATCCACCGAAAGAGCTGCGTCGCGCGAAAACGCTTTTCACCCAGCCGTTCGCAAAACGCGGCCAATCCCTCCAGATCGAAGTCGAGCAGGTTGGCCGTGGTCATCGGGGGGTGCCTGGCAACCTCAGCGTGCGTAGACGTTGAGGCCGGCGAAGAAGAAGGAAACTTCGTTCTTGGCGGTTTCGGGGGCATCCGAGCCGTGCACCGCGTTCGCGTCGATGCTGTCGGCAAAGTCGGCGCGAATGGTGCCGGCGGCTGCCTTCTTGGGATCGGTGGCGCCCATCAGGTCGCGGTTCTTGGCGATGGCATCGTCGCCTTCGAGCACTTGCACGAACACGGGGCCCGAGATCATGAACTCGACCAGGTCCTTGAAGAACGGGCGTTCCTTGTGGACGGCGTAGAACTGCTCGGCTTCGCTGCGCGACAGATGCACGAGCTTGGCGGCGACGATCTTGAGGCCGGCTGCCTCGAAACGGGAAACGATCTTGCCGATGACGTTCTTCGCAACGGCGTCGGGCTTGATGATGGAGAGGGTGCGTTCGATGGCCATTGAAGTGCTTTCCTGAGTGCTTGAATCTGAATGAGTTCCATCAGAGCCGCAACGATGAGATTGCGGCACTTGACAAAGCCTTTGATTTTAACCGGCGAGACAGCATCAACCCGCAAGAAGCGAGCGAAAGACTGGCGCCGTATCGAATATCAGCGACCGCGACGACGACCGCCGCCGCCACCACCGCCCTGCCCGCCAAAGCCTCCCGACGGTCCGCGACGCGGCCCCTGCCGCTGCTCCTTGCGCTGTCGCGAAAAGCTGTCGGCGCCGATATAGCCGAGGGATGTCTTCATCGGATCGGGTTGATTGGCGCCGCCCGGCTGGCGATCCTCGCCTTGGCGGTTCCGGCCTTGCTGGCCTTGGCCCTGCCCTTGTCGGTCGCCGCGGTTGCGTCGGCCCTGCGGTGGTCCCTTGCCACCGCCCACGCCCCGATCGGATCTCGCGCCCGGACCGTGCGCCAGCGGATTCGGAATCGGCGCGTCGCGCTCATTTCCCTGCGGACTGCCACCGTTGTTGCGGTTGCCGCGCCGTTTGCGATTGCGACCGTTGCGCCCGCCGCCTTCCTGGCCCGGGCCTTTGGCGTTTCCGCCAGAACGCCCCGGGCGCTCGGCGGAGCCGCCGGCTGCCTGGAACAGCGCACGGATGTCGCGTTCGTCAAGCTCCATCCAAGCCCCGCGCTTGAGCCCGCGCGGCAGGACCATCGCGCCGTAGCGAATTCGAATCAGACGACTGACGGCATGCCCGACGGACTCGAAAAGGCGCCGCACTTCGCGATTGCGGCCCTCGGAGATCGTCACCCGATACCAGCAGTTGGAGCCTTCGCCGCCGCCCTCTTCGATCGTGCCGAACTGGGCCATGCCGTCGTCGAGCCGCACGCCGTCAAGCAGCCGCTGCTTCTCCTCGCTGCTCAGGGCGCCGAGCACCCGCACGGCATATTCGCGTTCCAGGCCGAACCGGGGATGCATCAGCTGGTTGGCCAGCTCACCTGAACTGGTAAAGAGCAGCAGCCCTTCAGTGTTCAGGTCCAGTCGACCGACGGACTGCCACTTGCCCTGCTGCAGGCGCGGCAGCTTGCGGAATACGGTCGGACGGTTCTGCGGGTCGTCGTGCGTGACGACTTCGCCGACCGGCTTGTGATAGGCAATCACGCGCGCCGGCGGCGGCGCGATGCGATAGCGAATGGGCTTGCCATTGAGCTTGACCTGGTCGCCATATTGAATGCGCTGGCCGATATGGGCCGGCTCGTTGTTGACCGAGATCCGGCCTTGCAGGATGAGTTGCTCCATCTCCAGGCGCGAGCCCAGGCCGGCCTGGGCCAGGACCTTGTGCAGCTTCGGCGAATCGGCCTCGGGCAGGAGCACGCGCTTGAGCGGCGGCACCTCAGGGCTTTCCTCATCGGCATCGAACTGGCCGGAAATGACATCGGCGAAACGGATGGGCTCGGGCGGCGGCGCGTTGCGCTGCTCGCGCTCGGCTGCGCGGCGGGCCCGGTCGAGGTCGTCTTCCTCCTCGTCCGGCTCGTAGTCTTCGTCCTCATCATCGTCCGACGAGGATTCATCCGCTTCGCGAGCAGCCTCCGCCTGCGGTTGCTGCGCCGGATATTCTTCCTCGACCACGGGCGCCGGTGGCTCGGCGGGCGCTGCAGACTCGTCGGGCAAGGCCTCCGCCGGCACTTCCGCGACGGGCTTCCGCCGGCGCGGCCGCCGCTTGCGCGGGSTCTCGGATGCGTCCTCGGCCGCCGGAATGGCTTCTCCTTCCGCAGGATTGTTTGGCGCGATGTCCCCGCGCTCCTCGAAAACGGGTTCGGTCGGCAGCGTGGCTGCGTCGTCGGGATTGGTGGGGCTCATGGTCGGGTTCCGGAAGGGACAGCGGTGGTGTCGGCCTCATCGGGCGCTGCTTCTGCGTCGACGGGAGAGGAGGATGGGGATGCTTCGGGCATGGGGCTGTGTTCGGCGCCGCCATCCCTGAAGTCGTCAGGGGCATCGGGTTTGGCTTCCGCGTCGGTCGTCGGCACGACCTCACCGAAGCTGACGAAGGCTTCATCGACTTCGCGGACTTCGTCAAGCAGGGCTTCGGCCTGCGGTTGCGCTGCGATGTCGGACACGGCACCAACCGCTGCTTCGGTCGATGGTAACGAGTCCGGATCGATCAGGGCTTCTTCGATCGGCAAGGCCGGCTGGTCGCCGCCGGCCGCATGGTCGAGGGCATCGATCAATGCGCTTTGCTGCGCCGGCGATCCGATCACCGGCAACTGATCCAGGGAAGCGAGGCCCAAGTCATCGAGAAACTGCCGCGTGGTTGCATAAAGAGCGGGCCTCCCGACGGTCTCGCGGTGGCCGATGACCTCGACCCAGTTGCGATCTTCAAGCTGCTTGAGGATCTGCGAATTGATGGTGACACCCCGAATGTCCTCCATGTCTCCGCGCGTCACCGGCTGACGATAGGCAATGATCGCCAGCGTCTCAAGGGCGGCTCGCGTGTAGCGCGGCGGCTTTTCGGGGTGCATGCGGTCGAGGTGATCGCGCATTTCGGGTCGACTCTGGAAACGCCAGCCGCTGCCGACGCTCACGAGTTCGAGGCCGCGCTGCGACCAGTCTTCCTGCAGTTCGATCAACAGCGACTTGATGGTGTCGGCGCCCAGTTCGTCGTCGAACAGCACGCGCAGTTCGCGCACCGGCAACGGCTGGGTCGAACAGATCAAGGCGGTTTCGAGAATGCGCTTGGCATCCGCCGTATTCATGGTTCGCGTTATCCGGGAAAAGGCGCCTCGAGGACGCTTGTTCAGATGGATGGAAGAAGGCGCTGGAGGCACGCGGCATTCGCAGCGCGAGGCCGGCATCAGGTCGCCGGCGCGGCCCTCGGGACCGTCAGGCGCGATTGTAATCCAGCCCCCAGTTCGACAATGCGTGCACGAGGTCAGGCGGTGGCGGTGAGTGAAATTCCATCACCTCCCCTGTCATGGGATGCACGAATCCGAGCCGGAAGGCATGAAGCGCCTGTCGCGTCAGCCCGGCCGACTCGGTGCCGCCGTAAAGCGCGTCGCCGACAAGCGGGTGGCCGATCGACGCCATATGCACGCGGATCTGGTGGGTGCGTCCCGTCTCGAGGGTGCATCGCACTGCGCAGCCGAGTTCGTTGCTGTCGAGGGATTCGATGAGCGTGCGCGCCGGCTTGCCTGAATGACGCTCCAGGTCGACCGCCGCCATGCGGAGACGATTGCGCGGATCGCGGCCGATCGGGCTGTCCACGTGGCGCGCGCGGGCGCCTTGCCAGCTCCGGTGCGCGAGCGCGAGGTATTGGCGCTTGACGTCGCGAGCGGCGATCAATGCCACGAGCGCATCCATGGCAGCCCGGCTGCGTGCGACCACCATCAACCCGCTCGTATCCCGATCGAGCCGGTGGACGATGCCGGCGCGCGGGAGCAGTGCGGCCTTGGGGTCGAGCGCCAGCAGGCCGTTGAGCAGCGTGCCGCTCCAATTGCCCGGCGCGGGATGCACGACCAACCCTGCCGGCTTGTCGATGATCCGGAGGTGCTCGTCCTCGTACAACACCTCGATGTCCATCACCTCCGGCCGGAACGCTTGGCTTTGCGGCGTCGGTCGCAATTCGATACGACCCGATTCGCCGGCATGAACGGTCGCCGAAGTCTTGGTGACCACGCGCCCCTGGACCTCCACCACGCCTGCCTCGATCAGTTGCTGGAGGTAACTGCGGGAAAACTCGGGGACCAGTGCGGCGAGCGCACGGTCGAGTCGCTGGCCGTGCTGGCCTTCGCCGATCAGGAAAGTGCGGATCTCGCTGGCGTCGGACAGGTCGGCCGCCTCTTCGTGCTCGGCCACCTCGGAGGTGCCGCCCGAGGGGCCGGCCGATATAATTGAGGGCAACTGTTTCACGAAAGCCTTCTTTGATGTTTCGCGCCAAATTATCGGTTGTCCCTGGCTGGCTGGCCTTGTGCGCCGCTGCGTGGCTGGTGGCCGGCTGCTCGTCGCTCAAGGAGGACAAGACCGCGAACTGGAGCCCCAACAAGATCTACTCCGAGGCCAAGGACGAGGCCGACTCGGGCGCCTACGACAAGGCCGTGCCGCTTTACGAAAAGCTCGAAGGCCGCGCGGCCGGCACGCCGCTTGCCCAACAGGCGCAGATCGACAAGGCCTATGCCCAGTACAAGGCAGGCGACAAGGTCCAGGCCGTTGCCACGCTCGACCGCTTCATGAAGCTTCACCCGGCGAGTCCCGCGTTTGATTACGCGCTCTATCTCAAGGGCGTGATCAACTTCAACGACGATCTCGGCCTTTTCGCGTTCATGACGCGCCAGGACCTTTCCGAGCGCGACCAGAAGGCCGCCAAGGAATCGTTCCAGTCCTTCAAGGAATTGGTGACTCGCTTCCCCGAGTCGCGCTACGCACCTGATGCGCGCGCGCGCATGAACTACATCGTGAACTCGCTGGCACAGTACGAAGTGCACGTGGCACGGTACTACTACGAACGAGGCGCTTATCTGGCGGCCATCAACCGCGCTCAGGCCGCGGTGGCGGACTACCGGGAAGCTCCTGCGCTCGAAGAAGCGCTCTACATCATGGTCATGTCCTACGACAAGCTCGGCCTGACCGATCTGCGGGACGACGCACAGCGTGTGCTGACCACGAACTATCCGAAGAGCGCGTATATGACTCGCGGCTTCCGCGCCAAGGACGATCCCTGGTGGAAGCTTTGGTGAACCGGGCCGGTTCGCCTTCCTTCTCTCGCGCTTCACTTCATCCCGTGGCTCTGACCGCTTCCAACTCGGCCAGGGCGGCGTCGAAATCCTCTTCGTTTTCAATCCTCCGCATGGGGGGAAGCGCAGCCAGGAGGCGGCGGCCGTAGCCCATGGCGACGAGGCGTGTGTCGCAGATGGCAAGGACGCCCATGTCCGTCTCTCGGCGGATCAGGCGTCCGGCCCCCTGTTTGAGCGCGACGGCCGCCTCAGGCAGCGAATAGTCGCTGAAAGCGCTTCGCCCCTGAGACTCCAGGCGCTGGGAACGCGCCTCCACCAACGGATCATTGGGCGGCGGGAACGGCAGCTTGTCGATCACGACCAATTGAAGGGCATCGCCCGGCGCGTCGAATCCTTCCCAGAACGACGCCGATGCCACCAGCACGCAGCCGCTTCGACCTTCGCCTGCGCCCTCTCTGAAGCGGTCCATCAACGTGCGCTTCGGCAGTTCGCCTTGCACGAGCACTTCAGGACGAAGCCCCGCCTCCAGGCCTTCGAATTCCTGACGCATGGCGTCGCCGATGGTGCGCAATGCGCGCAAGGTCGTTGTCAGGACCAGGGTGCGGCCACCGAGCCGGACGGCGCCACGGGCGGCAAGCCGTGCCACGCGATGGCCATGCGTCGGGTCATTGGGCTTGGGAAAGGCGCGCGGGACGTAAAGGGCCGCTTGGCGGGCGTAGTCGAACGGGCTTTGAACACGCAGCACTTCGGCGTCGTCGAGGCCGCAAGGCTCGGTAAACCATCTCAGCTTGGGATCGTCTCCCAGCGTGGCCGAGGTGAATACCCAGGCGCGCCCGTCTTCTTCCGGATTGGTAGCGTCGGACTTGAGCACGCGCGTCCGCACCGCCTCGGCAATGTCGAGCGGCGATTCGACCAGCCGCAACTGCGAGCCCACATCCACCCAGCGCACCGAGCCCGTGGGGCACGCCTTGGCAAAGCGCTTTGCACGCTCGGAAAGTTGCTGCGCGCGATCGTGCAGACGCCCGAAATCGGGCGAAAGCTCGCTCACTGTATCGAGCGCCCGGCCGGCCGCCTCGAATGCCTGCTGCAAAGCGTCGAGCGCGCCCTGCCAGTCGTCCATCGGTATGCCTTCAGGCGACTCACCGGACCATCGCAGCTTGGTGCCCGGATACTGTTTGCCGACGGACAGTCTCAACTCACGCGCGCCATGCTCGACGGCCGCCACAAGCTGCTGCCAGTCGACCAGCCCGCGCGCATGCTGGAGTCCGGCCGCCAGCAGATCGCGGGCGAAATCGAGCGCCTGGCCGCTCCCGAGTTGAACCCCAAGAAACTGGACGCCGGTCTCGTTCAACTGATGTGCTTCGTCGAAAACCACCACCCGGACCGTCGGCAGCAACTCCGCCATGCCCGACTCGCGCACCGCGAGGTCGGCAAAGAACAGGTGGTGATTGATGACGACGACGTCAGCCGCCATGGCTTCACGCCGTGCCAGATTGACATGACACGGCTTGAACTGAGGGCATTGGGCGCCCAGGCAGTTTTCCCGGGTGGATGTCACCAATGGAATCAGCGGCGAACGCTCGTCCAGGCCCGGCAGTTCGGCCAGATCGCCGGTGCGAGTCGCCTTGGACCACTGCTCGATCTTCGCCAGGGTGCGCAGAGAGGCGCGCTCAGGTGATGCGTCGTGGCGCGCCAGATCGAGCCGGTGCAGGCACAGGTAGCTGGCGCGCCCCTTGAGCAAGGCGGTCCGCACCGGCAGTCCAAGCGCCGCGACAAGGCGTGGCAGATCGCGGCCGAACAATTGGTCCTGAAGCGTCTTCGTGGCGGTCGACAGGAGTACCCGCTCCCCGCTGAGCAGCGCAGGGACCAGATATGAGAATGTCTTGCCCACGCCGGTCCCGGCCTCGACCACCAGCACGCCGCCCTGTTCGATGGTGCGGGAAACGGCCAACGCCATTTGCGTCTGCCCTTCGCGTTCGCGGAACTGTTCGGCGGCATGCGAGAGCACGCCATCCTGCGCAAACGCCCCGCGCACTTCTTGCTCGAGGGACATCAGGCTGGCTCTTGCGGGTCGAGGGCGCGTTCGAGGCGCGAGATCTCGTCGCGCAGCGCAAGGCGACGCTTCTTGAGGCGCCGCAGCAGCAACTCGTCGCGCGAAGCGGCGTCCCCAAGGCGGTCGATGGAGGCGTCGAGGTCGGCGTGTTCGATCCGAAGCTCGATCAGCTGGCGCGAAATAGAGTGAAGATTGGAGTCCAACGTGCGCAATTCACAAACGGCGCAAGTTCACGGCTCTTCCGCGGCTTGCGTTCACTCGATAATACGTCTTCGTTCAGCTCACACGAAAACATGAGAGATCGCGCCATCGGCGCCTCCGCGCCCACATGACCCGAAGCTTTCGACTCGCCGCCGCCACCGGCCTCCATCAAGGCGATCGTCCCTACCAGCAAGACCAGGTCCTGATCATGACCCACCCGCGTGCGCCCGGCTGCGTGCTGGGCGTCGTCGCCGACGGCATGGGCGGTCGCAGCGGCGGGCGCAAGGCTTCCGACCAGGTCCTGATGACGGCGCGCCAACTCTTCGGGCGCTACAAGCCGGGCCGGGACGAACCGGTTGGCGTGTTGCGGCAAATGCTCGAAGACGCCCATACGGTGATCAAGCTCACCGCCGTGTCGAGCGAGCAGGAACCGCACAGCACGCTGGCTGCTTTCCTCATGAATCCCGAAGGCGATTGCGCGTGGATCCATGCCGGCGACTCGCGCATCTATCACTTCCACAAGGGCCGGCTGATCAAGCGCACCAAGGACCATTCTTACGTCCAGGTGCTCGTTGACCGCGGCGAGATCAACGACGTAGAGGCCAATCTCCATCCCCAGAGCAACATCCTCCTGGGATGCCTCGGCATGAAGTCGACGCCGCCACCGGTGGATATCCATCTCATCCCGCGCATGATGACCGGCGACGTATTGATGGCCTGCAGCGACGGGCTGTGGCACTACTTCACGCCCGAGGAAATGGGTGCACTGCTGGAAGATCAGCCCCCACGGGCCGCTGTCGAGTTGCTCGTAGCCGAAGCGCGTCGGCGCGCACGCGGGACTGGCGACAACATCTCCATCGTCGTGCTGAAGCTCGAGCCGCTACCGGCGGAAGGCTGAAGCCGCCGGAGGTCGTCGACTCAAGGAGTCGCCGGAACCGCAGGGGCCGGTGAAGTCGCGCCGGGTGCCGGCAGGGGTGCCGAGCGCGGCTTGGTCTTCGCCGCGTTCTGCCGCTCCAGATCGGCCCGATGCTCCTCGGCCTTCTTCAGCTTCGCTTCGTATTCCGCCTGCTGGCTCGGGCCCTGGGCCTTTTGATTTGCCGCCTTGGCCTGCTCTTCGGCGTGAGCGCGCTGCTTGTTCTCGAACTGGCGCTTCTGCTCCGCTTCCTCCGAAGCGGTCTGCGCCCGGCTTGCCGCATGTTCGGCCGCGCGTTGCTCACGGCCTTTCTGCGACTCCAGCGATTGCTCGCGCTTCGCGTCCGCATCGTGCGACTGCTGCGTCGGCTTCTGCTGCTCGAGCTTGTCGAGCTCGGCCGCGCCCCGGCGCTTGCGTTCGAAATCGTTGATCGCCGCTTCCTGCCGCTTGATGTCCTCGGTCTCGGCACGGCGGCGGCGCCGGCTGTCCTGAAGGCAGCCATCGACCGCGAACTTCTTGTAGCAAGCTGCCTGCTCGGTCGCGTAACGCGCTTCCACGGCCTTTCGCTCTTCGCTGAGGCGCGCGCGTTCAGCATCCAGATCCGCATTGGCGGTTGTGGCGGATGTCTGCGCCCAGAGAGGCAGGACAGCCAGTCCGAGCAGCATGGCGACGACAGTGCTCTTCATGTCATGTCAGGCGGGTATCGACGACACGACGTTCGAGCGCCAGGAATTCGGCCGACTGCATCTCATTGAGTCGGGAAACCGTGCGTGGAAACTCGTGCGCCAGTGGACCTTCGGTATACAACGCCTCGGGCGGAACTTCGGCAGACATGATCAATTTCACGCGTCGATCGTAGAACACGTCGACCAGCCATGTGAAACGACGTGCTTCCGACGCCATGCGCACCGGCATGTGCGGCACGTCGGACAGCAGCACGGTGTGAAACTGGGTTGCGATCTCGAGATAGTCGTTCTGGGACCGAGGACCACCACACAGCGTCTTGAAGTCGAACCAGACGACACCGCCGGCCTTGCGAAGCGCATGGATTTCGCGCGACTCAATGTGCAGCACGGGGTTCTCGTCGGCACTTTCGGCGAGGCGCTCGAAGGCCTTGCGCATCTCCTTGTCGGCGGCGGCGCCGTTCGGCGTGAGATAGAGGCGCACCTGTTCCAGCGTCCGGCGGCGGTAGTCCGTGCCGTTGTCGACGCTGATGACTTCGAGCCGCTCGTTCAGCAAGGCGATCGCCGGCATGATGCGATCCCGGTGCAATCCGCCGGGATAGAGGTCATCCGGCTTGAAGTTGGATGTCGTGACAAAGCCCACACCGTTCTCGAACAACGCCACCAGCAGGCGGTGCAGGATCATCGCGTCGGTGATGTCGGCGACGTGGAATTCATCGAAGCAAATCAGCCGATAGCGCTTGGCGATGCGCCGGCCGAGCTCGTCCAGCGGATTGACCGTGCCCTGAAGATCGGCCAGCTCGCGATGCACCTCGCGCATGAACTCGTGAAAGTGCAGGCGCGTCTTGCGCCTGAGCGGCACGGCGTTGTAGAAGCAGTCCATCAGGAAGCTCTTGCCGCGCCCGACGCCACCGTACATATAGACGCCGCGCGGGATCTCCGGCCGGTTGATCAGCTTCTTGAACGCGTTCGATCGCTGGGCCTTGAAGTCGGCCCATTCGCTCGCGCAACGGTCGAGCGCTTCGATGGCGCGCAACTGCGCGGGGTCGCTCTTGAAACCCCGCGCGGTCAACTCCGCGTCATAAGCCTGCCTGACGACGCCCACAGGTCAGAAGTTCAGCGTGCGCTTGTCGACGGCCAGAGCCGCTTCCTTGGTCGCCTCCGACAGCGACGGGTGCGCGTGGCAGATGCGAGCGATGTCTTCGGCGCTTGCCTTGAACTCCATGGCCACCACGGCTTCGGAGATCAACTCGCTGACCATCGGGCCGACCATGTGAACACCGAGGATTTCGTCGGTCGCCGCATCGGCCAGGAATTTGACCATCCCCGTCGTATCGCCAAGCGCGCGGGCGCGCCCGTTCGCGAGGAACGGGAAAGTGCCGGCCTTGTAGGCACGGCCGCTCGCCTTGAGCTGCTGTTCGGTCTCGCCGACCCAGGCGATCTCCGGCGATGTGTAGATCACCCACGGGATCGTGTTGAAGTTGACGTGTCCATGCTGGCCGGCAATGCGCTCGGCCACGGCAACGCCCTCTTCCTCGGCCTTGTGCGCCAGCATCGGGCCGCGCACCACGTCGCCGATCGCCCACACATTGGGCAGGCTGGTCTTGCAGTCGTCGTCCACGATGATCGCGCCGCGTTCGTCGAGCTTCAGGCCCACCGCTTCGGCATTCAGGCCGTTGGTGTTGGGCACGCGGCCGATCGAGACGATCAGCTTGTCGACATCGAGCGTCTGCGCGTCGCCCTTGGCGTCGGTGTAGGCGATGCTGATGCCGTTCTTGCCCGACTTGACTTCGCCGACGTTGACACCGAGATGGATCTTCAAGCCCTGCTTGTCGAAGGCCTTCTTGGCTTCCTTGGCGATCTGCTCGTCGACGGCGCCGAGGAAGGTCGGCAGCGCTTCGAGGACCGTCACCTCGGAACCGAGGCGGCGCCACACCGAGCCCATTTCGAGGCCGATCACGCCCGAGCCGATCAGCGCGAGCTTCTTCGGCACACCGCCGATGCGCAGCGCGCCGTCATTCGAAAGGATCTTCTCTTCGTCGAAAGGCGCACCTGGCAGCGCGCGGGCATTCGATCCCGTCGCCAGGATGATGTGCTTGCCGACGATGCTCTCTTCGGCGGCCCCCGCGACCTTGATCTCATAGCCGCCTTCGGCAGCTTTCGCGAAGGAACCACGGCCGTGGAAGAACGTGACCTTGTTCTTCTTGAACAGGTACACGATGCCGTCGTTGTTCTGCTTCACGACGGTGTCCTTGCGGGCCAGCATCTTCGCGACATCGAGGCCGAGGCCTTCGACCTTGATGCCGTGATCCGCGAAGCTGTGCTCCGCGTGCTCGTAGTGCTCGGACGATTGCAGCAGTGCCTTGGAGGGAATGCAGCCGATGTTGGTGCAGGTGCCGCCCAGTGCCGGACCGCCCTTGGCGTTCTTCCACTCGTCGATGCAGGCCACATTGAAGCCCAGCTGCGCCGCACGGATGGCGGCAACGTAGCCGCCGGGGCCGCCACCGATGACGATGACGTCGAATTTCTTGTCAGACATCCAGTGCTCCTTAGATGTCGAACAGGAGGCGTGCGGGATCTTCCAGCGCTTCCTTCATGGCGACGAGGCCGAGCACGGCTTCACGGCCGTCGATGATGCGGTGGTCGTAGCTCATCGCGAGGTAGTTCATCGGACGAACCACGATCTGGCCGTTTTCCACCACGGCGCGGTCCTTGGTCGCATGCACGCCCAGGATGGCCGATTGCGGCGGGTTGATGATCGGGGTCGACAGCATCGAACCGAAGACGCCGCCGTTGGAGATGGAGAAGGTACCGCCGGTCATCTCTTCGATGCCCAGCTTGCCATCACGTGCCTTGGCACCGTATTCGGCGATCTTCTTCTCGATGTCGGCAAAGCTCATCTGGTCGGCATTGCGCAGGATCGGCACCACCAGGCCGCGCGGCGAACCGACGGCGATGCCGATGTCGAAGTAGCCGTGGTAGACGATGTCGGTGCCGTCCACCGAGGCGTTGATCACCGGGTACTTCTTGAGGGCATGCACCGCCGCCTTCACGAAGAAGCTCATGAAGCCGATCTTGACGCCGTGTTCCTTCTCGAACTTGTCCTGGAAGCGCTTGCGCATTTCCATCACGGGCGCCATGTTCACTTCGTTGAAGGTGGTCAGGATCGCATTGCTTGATTGCGATTGCAGCAGGCGCTCGGCGATGCGTGCGCGCAGGCGGCTCATCGGCACGCGCTCTTCCGGACGGTCGCCGAGATTCGACACGCCCGTGGGCGCGGCGACTTGCGGCAGCGCCGTCTTCGGTGCACCGGTGGAAACGGGCACGGGCGCCGCGACCTTGGCGGTCGTGCCGGCAGCCACTGCACCCAGCACGTCGCCCTTGGTGACGCGGCCGTCCTTGCCGGTACCGGTCACGTCGGCCGTGCTCAGCTTGTTGTCCGCGAGCAGCTTGGCGGCGGCGGGCATCGCGACGTCGGACTTCGACGTGCCGGTTGCTGCAGCAGCCGGTGCCGAGGCCGGAGCGGCCGCGGGTGCAGCCGCCGATGCGGCGGCAGGTGCCGCAGCGCCGGCCTTGCCTTCGGTGTCGATCTTGGCGATCAGTTGATCGGCCACGACGGTGGCGCCGTCGCCCACGACAATCTCGGCCAGCACGCCGGCCGACGGGGCCGGCACTTCCAGCACGACCTTGTCGGTTTCGATCTCGATCAGGATTTCATCGACGGCGACCGCTTCACCGGCCTTCTTCTTCCACTGGAGCATGGTGGCTTCGGCCACGGACTCGGACAGCTGGGGGACTTTGACTTCAACGATGGACATTTTTATGCGTTCCGCTTCGTGTTTCTTTGTGAATTGAATCGAGTTCTTCTTACTTGGTCAGCACGAAGCCCTTGAGCTTGGCGAAGGCGGCGTCGACGAGCGCCTTCTGCTGTTCCTGGTGCAGGTGCGAGTAGCCCACCGCAGGCGATGCCGAAGCGGCACGGCCGGCGTAGCCCAGCTTCTGGCCTTCCAGCATGTTCTCGTGGATGTAGTGCTGCACGAAGAACCACGCCCCCTGGTTTTGCGGCTCGTCCTGGCACCACACCACGTCGACGAGGTTGGGGTACTTCTTCAGTTCGCCGGCGAATGCCTTGTGCGGGAACGGATACAGCTGCTCGACGCGGATGATCGCCACGTCGTCGGTGCCCTTCTCCTCGCGCTTCTTGGCCAGGTCGTAGTAGACCTTGCCCGAGCACGCGATGACGCGCTTGACCTTGTCAGCCTTCAGATCCTTGGTGTCCGGAATGACCGTCTGGAAGCCGCCCTTGGTGAATTCGGACAGCGGCGAGGTCGCATCCTTGTTACGCAGAAGCGACTTCGGCGTCATGATGATCAGCGGCTTGCGCAGGCTGCGCACCATCTGGCGACGCAGCACGTGGAAGATCTGGCTGGCCGTGGTCGGCTGCACGACCTGCATGTTGGTGTCGGCGGAAAGCTGCATGAAGCGCTCGACGCGCGCCGAGCTGTGTTCCGGACCCTGGCCCTCATAGCCGTGCGGCAGCATCAGCGTAATGCCATTGACACGGCCCCACTTGACTTCGCCGGATGCGATGAACTGGTCGATCACGACTTGCGCGCCGTTGACGAAATCGCCGAACTGCGCTTCCCAGATCACGAGCGTGTTCGGATCATTGGAGGCGTAGCCGTATTCGAACGCGAGCACCGCTTCTTCGGACAGGATGGAGTCGATGACGACGAATGGCGCCTGGTTTTCGGCCACGTTCTGCAGCGGCACGTAGGTGCCGACGTCGAACTTCTCGCGGTTCTGGTCGTGCAGCACCGCGTGACGGTGCGTGAAGGTGCCGCGGCCGCTGTCTTCGCCCGAGAGGCGGACGGGGTAGCCGCTGGCGACCAGCGAGGCAAAGGCCATGTGCTCGCCCATGCCCCAGTCGACATTGACCTCGCCACGGCCCATCGCCGCGCGATCGTCGAGCACCTTCTTGACCAGCGGATGCACCGTGAAGTTGTCGGGCGCCTTGGTGATGCGCTCCGCCAGGCGCTTCCATTCCGCGGTGGGAATCGCCGTGTCGCCAGCATCGGTCCATTTCTTGTTGAGGAAGGGGCTCCAATCGACGGCGTACTTGCTCTTGAAGTTGGTGAGGACCGGGTCCGACGTGTTCTTGCCGGCGTCGAATGCCGCGCGTTGCGCCTTGACCATGTCGTCGCCGAGCGTTTCGCCCATGCCTTGGGCCGCGAGCTTGTCGGCGTACAGCTTGCGCGTGCCGGGGTGCTGCGCGATCTTCTTGTACATCAGCGGCTGGGTGAGCGCCGGCGTGTCCTGCTCGTTGTGACCGAGCTTGCGGAAGCAGATGATGTCGACGACCACGTCCTTCTGGAATTCCATCCGGAATTCGAGGGCGAGCTGGGTAGCGAGCACCACAGCTTCGGGATCGTCGCCGTTCACGTGCAGCACGGGTGCTTCGATCATCTTGACGATGTCGGTGCAATACAGCGTCGATCGGCTGTCGCGCGGGTCGCTGGTGGTGAACCCGATCTGGTTGTTGATCACGATGTGCACCGTGCCGCCGGTGGAATAGCCGCGCGTTTCGGCCAGCGCCAGTGTTTCCATCACGACGCCCTGGCCTGCGAAGGCCGCGTCGCCGTGCACGATGACCGGCAGCACTTGCTTGCCGAGCGGATCGGCGCGACGGTCCATGCGGGCGCGCACGGAGCCTTCGACCACCGGGTTCACGATTTCGAGGTGCGAAGGATTGAAAGCCAGGCTCAGGTGCACCGGGCCGCCGGACGTCGACACGTCGGAGCTGAAACCCTGGTGGTACTTGACGTCGCCGCTCGGCAGGTCTTCGGGTGCGGTGTGATCGAACTCGGCGAACAGGTCCGCGGGCAGCTTGCCCAGCGAATTGACCAGCACGTTCAGGCGACCGCGGTGCGCCATGCCGATGACGATTTCCTGCACGCCACGGCGGCCCGCCTGGTCGATGAGTTCGTCCATCGAGACGATGAAGCTCTCGCCGCCTTCGAGCGAGAAGCGCTTCTGGCCGACGTACTTGGTGTGAAGGAAGCGCTCGAGGCCTTCGGCCGCGGTCAGGCGTTCAAGCACGCGCTTCTTCTGCTCGGGGTTGAGCTTCGGATTGGTGCGGGCGCTTTCGAGCTTCTGCTGCCACCACCGCTTCTGCGCCTGGTCGGTCATGTACATGTACTCGGCGCCGATGGTGCCGCAGTAGGTTTCGCGCAGCGCGTTGAGCAGGTCGCGCAAGGACATCGTGTCCTTGCCGAAGAAGGTGTTGCTCGTGTTGAACACCGTTTCGAGGTCGCTGTCGGAGAAGCCGTAGAACGACGGCTCGAGTTCCGGAATGGCCGGACGCTCGGTGCGCTTGAGGGGATCGAGGTCTGCCCAGCGGGCGCCGACATTGCGATAGGCGGCGATCAGTTGCTGGACGGCAGTGCGCTGGCGGCCGAGCTCGGAGTCTGCGCCGCTGGCAACGACCACCTTGGTCGTGCCCTGCTTGGCACGTTCAGCGAAGGCGTTGACGACCGGCAGGTGCGGCACGTCTTTTGCATTGGTTCCGTCCGTGGCGGGGACGTTTTGCAGCGCGTCGAAGTACGAGCGCCAGTTGTCGGGCACGCTGCCCGGATTGGAGAGATAGTTTTCGTACATCTCTTCGACATAGGGCGCATTGCCGCCGAAGAGGTAGGTATTGCCTTGATAGGCGCTGTAGACGGACGAAGACGTCGACGAAGAATCGCTCATATTCCGCTGACCTTCGCTTCCCTGAAGGAAGCACTAGCTGGTTAAGAAACCTTCCGCGACACGGCTGAACCGATTGGCGGATGCGACTGTGGCTGGGGAAGGGCCTGAGTACGGCGGGATTGTAGCTCGCCCCCAGGTTGCCCCGCACTTCGTGTCGGGGCGCCCACCCCCCACCGGGGGCAACACCAGCGGCCCGGCAAAGCCGGTTCCGCGGTATTTCTGGAATACGGTAGTGCGGGTGGTTAGAGCAGTTGCTTGATTTGCTCTAGTGTGGAGGGATCGTCGATCGTTGTCAGATCGCCGGGGTCGCGCTGTTCGCAGACTGCCTGGATCGCCCTGCGCAGCAGCTTGCCGCTGCGGGTCTTGGGCAACGCTGTCACGAAGCGCACGCGCGCCGGACGGGCCAAGGCGCCCAGGTCGTCGGAGACGCGCTTCATGATTTCTCCTTCCAGTCGCAATGTCGAATCGGCATCGGCGGCTGCCACGGCGTTCTTCGGCACGACGAACGCCATGGCCACCTGCCCTTTCAGCGAATCCGCGACGCCCACGACCGCGACCTCGGCGACATTCGGATGGCCCGAGATGCTTTCCTCGATCTCGCGCGTGCCCAGCCGATGGCCGGCGACGTTGATCACGTCATCGGTGCGGCCCAGGATGTAGAAATAGCCGTCCTCGTCACGAATGCCCCAGTCGAAGGTCGAATAGACCATCTTGCCCGGGATGCTTTTCCAATAGGTATTGACGAACCGCGCATCGTCTTTCCAGATCGTCTGCATGAAGCCCGGCGGCGTCGGGCCTTCTATGGCGACAACGCCTTTTTCGCCTGCACCGGTCAGTTCCTCGCCGGTTGCCTCATGGAGGATCTTGACCTTGAACCCGTACATCGGGACTCCAGGACTGCCGAGCTTGCTGGGCGTGCGCTCGACCCCGTTGGCCACGGTCAGGATCGGCCAGCCGGACTCGGTCTGCCAGTAGTTGTCGATGATCGGAACGCCCAGGCCGTCCCCGATCCAGCGCCCGGTGGGCTCGTCCAGCGGCTCGCCGGCGAGGAACAGCGCGCGAAGGCTCGACAGGTCGTATTTCTTCAGCAGTGCGGGGTCCTGCCTCTTGAGCACCCGCACGGCCGTGGGCGCGCTGAACATCGCCGTCACCTTGTATTTCTCCACCAGCCGCCACCAGATCCCGCCATCGGGTTGCTGGTCGATGCCCTGCGTGGGCAGGCCTTCGTACATGATGGTCGCCATGCCGGCGATCAAGGGGCCGTAGACGATGTAGCTGTGGCCGACCACCCAGCCGATGTCGCTGGTCGAGAAATACGTTTCGCCGGCGCGGCCGTCGAAGATGTGCTTCATGCTCGCGGCAAGCGCCACTGCGTAGCCGCCGGTGTCGCGCTGCACGCCCTTGGGCTTGCCGGTCGTGCCGCTCGTGTAGATGGTGTAGCTGATGTCGGTCGCGTCCAGCCACGTGCATGGCACCGGCGTGTCGCGGTGCTTTTCGAAAAGCGGCGCCGCGAGGTGGTCGCGACCTTCTGTGAGTGCCATCGGCGCCAGGCCGCGGTCGACGAGCAGCACGGCCGAGGGCTTGTGGGCCGACAGCCGGATCGCCTCGTCCAGCAGCGGCTTGTACGCCAGCACCTTGTTGCCGCGCGATCCCGCGTCCGCGCTGACGATGACCTTGGGCGATGCGTCCTCGATGCGCGATGCCAGCGATCCGCTGGCAAAGCCGCCGAAGACGACGCAGTGGATGGCGCCGATGCGCGCGCAGGCCAGCATCGCGAACGCGGCCTCCGGAATCATCGGCATGTAGATCAGTACGCGGTCACCCTTGCCGACCCCGAGTTCGATCAGGCTGGCGGCCGTGCGCTGGACTTCGGCGTGCAGTTCGCGAAAGGTATAGCTCTTCTCGACGCCGGTTTCGGTCGATACGAAGATCAATGCGCGTTGACCTCCCCGGGTCGAAAGATGCCGGTCGACCGCGTTATGGCAAAGATTCGTGGTCCCGCCCGCGAACCAACGCGCGAATGGCGGTTGGCTGGCATCCAGGATTTGCGTTGGCGGCGTTTTCCAGTCGATCAGGGCGGCCTGATCGGCCCAGAAGGCCTCCGGCGTGTCGATGGAACGGCGATAGAACTCCGCATAACGACTCATGGGCTTGTCTCCTGCTTCAGGGTCAATCTGAATTCTTAATTATGGGCCTCGGCCTTTCGGCAAACTGACGCGCGGACTCGTCCCTGGTGCGAGCGAATAGCTTGCCTTCAATCGACCCACTGAGCCAGCGCCGACTCAGCTCTTGTCTGGTAGACCGTAGCACCCTGCTCCGAGGCGATGCGCACGGCGGTACGCAGCCAACCTTCGGCGAGCGCCGCGTTCGCGGCCGAGTCCGCCAGCGCAAGCTCTGCACGCAGCCGCCACAGCTCCGAAACATGGATGCCCACTTCCGGCGAAATCAGCGTGTCGAAAGTGCGCGTGACGAGCGCGAACGCCTCCTTGCCGCGGCCGCCCCGCCTCAGCGCTTCGATCATGACCAAATGCGGATACACGCCGAGAAAACTGTGCCTGACCGCCGTGTCGTGGTTCGCCTCCATCATGGCCAGCCCAGCGGCGATGTCGCCCTGCTGTGTGCGCGCCAGGCCGAACATGAATCGCCCCAGCCCGTGCTGCAGCGGCAAGTCGTATTTCTTTGCCACCTGCATCTCGCGCTCAGCCATGTTCTGACAGGCTTCGATGTCGCCGGCCGGTTGCATGGCGACGCTGCCGTTGCCGAGGGCGAATGTCAGGCTGAGCGGGTGTTGCACCGACTCCGCAAGCGCCAACGCGGAGTCCAGGCTGGTGGCGGCATCCTGCGCCAGACCCCCCAGGCCCAGCCCGATGGCGGTGCAGCAATGGGCACAGACACCCAGGTCATGACCCGCATACACCTGGGACAGGCGGTGATGGCGCTGCGAATCGTAGCGGCGAATGCCTTCGCGGGTCATCTCCAGCATCTTCCCGGTCTGGCCCGTGAAGTACCAGAAGCCCCAGCGGTGATGCAAGCCTTCCATCTGCAGATCGTCATCGCCCAGCTTGCGGCTGATCTCCAACAATTCCTCGCCCAGCGTGCGGGCATCGTCGAACTGGCGCGAGTTGGCCTTGGTGATGTACAGCCCCCATGTCGCCTGAAACAGTTGCCGTTCGGAGTCGGCCTCCTTGGCCAGCGCATAGGCCTGCGTCAGCACCGCTGCCATGTCATGGCTCAGCGGCCCGGACTGGATGTTGAAGGTCGCACCAAGTTTGAGCTTCGCTTCGATCGTGCAGCGCGCACGCGTCGCGGCGTCGGTGATTTGCTCTGCCTGCGCCAGCGCGGCGTTCAGGTTGGCGATGGCTTCGGCATGGGCCGAGCGCCACCCCGACCTTTCCGCGGCGAGCATCCAATACGCGCACGATCGCTCTGGCTGCGCAGCGCGGTCGAAATGGTGGGCAACAATCTCAGGCGCGCTGACGGCCGAGGTGTCCTGCTGCGACGCCAGCAGTTCGGCAATTCTCAGGTGCAAGGCCTGGCGACGGCTGCGCGACAGGCTTTGGTACGCCGCCTCCTGCACCAGCGAATGGTTGAAGCTGTAACCACCCTGCTGCGGGTCCTCGGTGGCGAATACGAGGCCTGCGCCGAGCAACCGGTCCAAGCCCCCGCGCAGCGTGGCCTCCTGCACGCCGGCAATGGCGGCCAGGAGCGGGTAGGAGAAATGGCGCCCGATCACGGAGGCCACCAGCGCAATGTCCTCGGCTTCGCCCAGACGATCCAGCCGGGACATCAGGGAATCCTGCAGTGTCGAGGGCACGAAAACGGCGTGCGCAGCCTGCATGTCGATCACTGCCTTGGTGAGTTCTTCGACATACAGCGGCACCCCATCGCTGCGCTCCACGATCTGCCGGATCAGCGCCTCGTCGATCGGCCAGGTGCCAGCGGCACGGCGGGCCACCGCAGCACTTTGATCGAGTCCCAGGGGCTTGCATGAAATGGCCGTGGCGTTCATGTGCTCGCCCCAGGGCTTGCGGAATTCGGGCCGGTGGCTGACAAGGGCCAGCACCCTGCACGATCCGATGCGCGACAGCAGCCGCTCCACCAGGATTTGCGTCGTGGGGTCGCTCCAGTGCGCGTCCTCCAACAGCAACAGCACCGGCACATCGTCGGGCGTGGCCAGCATGAAGTCTTCGAGGATGGCGAGTATTTCCAGGTTGCGCTGCGCGGTGGTCATCTCCATCGGCGACAGGCGGTCGGGTGTTGGAAGTTCGAGCAACTCTGCGATCAAAAGCAGGTCCCGGCGCGAAGTCCGGCCGAGGCGCGGCAGCAGGGCTTCGAGCTTGCTCAAATTCTCTTCAATCGCGCGTTCGGGCTGAATTGCGGCTTCATGCCGCAGCAACTGAGTCAGCGGGTACAGCGCGCTGTTGCGGTGATAGGGAGAGCATTGGCAGCGCAACAGCCGATGCGGCGTGTCACATACCCGCTCCGCGAGCGCCTCGAGCAACCGCGACTTGCCCATTCCTGCTTCGCCGCCGAGCAACACGAGGTGGCCATTGCCCTGGACCGCACGTTGCCATGAATCGAGAAGGAAGACCTGTTCCCGCTCGCGCGCGACGATCGGCCCGGCAAGTCTGCCGCGCGATGCGGCGAACCGACTCTCGACGCTGCGTTCGCGCACCACCTTCCAGACCGGAACGGGCTTGTCAAAGCCCTTCAGCGCGTGTTCGCCGGCGGACACGTACTCGAAGAATTCGCCGCTGAGTTGCCGTGTCATCGGGCTCACCAGCACGCTCCCAGGTTCGGCAAGCGCTTGCAGACGGGCTGCCAGATTCGGCGTATCGCCGACCACTGTCTGTTCGTGTCCGTCACCGGCAGAGTGCCCGACGACCAGGCCCGTGGCGACGCCGACGCGGGCCTGCAACGCCTGGCCATCGGGGCGCTGCAGACCAGCGACCGCCATCACCATCTCGAGCGCCGATCGGATCGCGCGCTCAGTCGACTGTTCCTGTGCCTGGGGATAGCCGAAGTAGGCCAGTACCCCGTCCCCCAGGTATTGGGCGATGTGGCCGTCGAAGCTCTCAATCACGCGGGCGCAGGCATCGCGATACCTGCGCAACAACTGGTCCAGGTCCTCGGGGTCGAGCTGGCTGGCGATCGCGGTCGAGCCCACCAGGTCCGTGAACACCACGGTGACCTGGCGGCGTTCGACCTCCTTGGCGACCGGAGCAGGCGCAACGGGGCCGGCAGGCATGGTGGTGGCTTGCCGCAGCTTGGACGCCGCGGCGAGGAGCTTGCGGCGGTGGCCGAGCGACAGCCCTAGCTTTTCAAGGTCCTGTTCGGTCAGGTCCGGCACGACCGTCACGTCGATGTCGTTGCTGGCGAAGACCTCGCAATACCTCTCAAGGCCAAGACCTTGGAGCCACGAGCTGATGTCTGACATTCGAGGACCTCACGACGATTCGTAAGCGCTCCTTGATTTCCTTGGAAAACAGGAGCCCAAGTTGCCTTCGGGCGCTACTTGACCCAGTGTCGGCCGTCTCGAAACCGCCTGCAAGCCCGTGCTGTCTGCGAGACTTTGCCTTCCGGTTGCGCGTGCCGGTATAGAGTTGAATCAGCTCGAAAGTTGATCATGAAAACTCTGTTTCTAGTGCGGCATGCCAAATCGAGTCGCGACGATCCGTCCTTGCCCGACCGGGAACGACCGTTGGACGATCGCGGCCGCCAGGACGCGCCCGCAATGGGGAAGCGCCTCAGCAAGCGCGGGCTCAAGCCTGATCTGCTCGTGTCGAGCCCGGCGCTGCGCGCGCTGACGACGGCACAGCTCATCGCCGACGAGATCGGCTACCAACGCAAGGACATCATTGTCGAAGATCGGCTCTACGCCAGCAGCCTGGACGACTTGCTCGCCGTCATTTGCGCACTCGATGACAAGGTAGACCGCGTGATGCTCTTCGGCCACAACCCCGAGTTCACCAACCTCGCGCACCGGCTGTCGAGCGAGGTCATCGACATGCCCACATGCGCCGTCGCCGAGTTCCACTTCGACGCCAAGGCGTGGGCGGACGTCGGGGAGGTCGGCCCGACCAAGGTCAAGCTGGACGCGCCGAAGAAGCAGTTCAACCTTCAAGGCTCGCGATCTTGACGCTTTCAAGGGCTGCTTGATGCGCATGCCGATGAGGAACGCCACGATCTGCGCGGTCACACGGAGATGGTTTCCGCGCTAGCCTTTCAGATAGCCGGTCACGAGGCGCGCCCCCTCGTCGATGAGCGCTTCCATCTGATCGTCGGTCAGCACTTTGGAATGGTGCAGCACCGCGTTATGCGTCAACGCCTCGATCGTGGTGACGCACACAAATGATGCGAGCTCCAGGTCATCGACAGCGAGCTCGTCCCGAACTCCTTCGAGATAGGCCCTGAACAGATTGAAATTTTCGCGACTGAAGGTTTCCAGCTTCTCGAGCTTTCCCACACGCGGGATTTGCTCGGCGAGCACTCGATGCAGTTGGGGATCGAGACGGTGCGCTTCTACCGCGACAGCGACGAATTTGCGCATTGCCTTGTCCAGCGGCTGGGTCGAGACCTGCGTCAACTCGCTCCGCACCGTTTGCATGATCTGCTGTTGGTGGCGCTCGATCACGGCGACGACGAGTGCCTCCTTGCTGGGGAAATATTGATAAAGCGAGCCGATGCTCACCCCCGAGACTTCCGCGATGCGGTTGGTGCTGGCCTTGTCGAAGCCGTCCTTGACCAGAATGCGAGCGGTTGCCTCGATCAGGTTGTCCACAGTCGCGCGCGATCGCTCCTGAGTGGCGATTTTCCTGGGCCTAGTGACGGGTTTTCGCCCCATTTTTTGATGCTGTCAATGCGAGTAGAAAAAGCGAATGATCGCTCATATTCTGAGCATACGCGGACGGGCGGCGCAACTTCTGGCATGTAAGACCTGTCGCGCGCAAACCCCTCAGGAGACCCCACGACATGGACGACACATTGCACCACCTCTTCAGATATAAGGCTTGGGCGAACGACCACCTATTGACGGCGCTGGCCCGGCTCGAGGACAGTTCCCCAATCACGACGTTGGCCATCAAGGCTTTGAGCCACACATACGTGGTCGATCGAATATTCGCCGCGCACCTTAGGCGAGAAGCTCACGCGTACACATCGGCCAACTTGAGCGAGATGCCTACGCTCGAAGATCTATCCGCTGATCTCAGAAGAAGCGATCAGGAATACATCGACTATGCGTCGACGCTGGATCGCGACCAATTGGCCGAACGAATCGACTTCGCGTTCACTGACGGGGCCGTGGGCCGTATGTCCCGCGAGGAAATGCTCATGCATGTTGTCACGCACGGAACAGGTCATCGTGGACAGGTCAGCGCAGTGATGCTGCTCAATTCCGTTCCGCCCGCCAAGGATGGATTTACGACTTATCTACACGAGGCGGAGGCGTCAACGAGAAGGCGGGCTCTAGCTTGAACGCCGTTGAGCTGTGCGGTCGAGCTATGGGCGGCTCGATGTCCGGTCCTCGCCGACCGATGGAAGCTCTGCCGCAGCGGGCCCCGCAGCGCCTTCTGGAGCAGTGGCAAAACAGTATGTTCGCGAATGGAGCCGTCGATTTTCAGGGGCGATGCCTTGGCATAGGCAACTGGCGCGAAGGGCGGGAGCGCGCACTGAATTGGCGCTCAGCCAATCGGCGCAGCCGGGTTCAGCAGGCCGGCGGACTGGAGGTCACGCCACAGTGCGGCCGGCACCGCATGGTCGGCATCGGCGGAGTTGGCCAGCACCTCCTGCGGCGTCACGCCGCCGAGCAGCACGGTCACGACCGCGGGATGCGCCATGGCGAACTGAAGCGCGGCGCGGCGCAGCGGCGTGGCGTGCGCGGCGCAGATCGCTTCGATCCGGCGCACGCGATCCATGATGTCTTCGGGCGCGGGCCCATACTCGAACTTGGCGCCGGGCACGGCGCCGGTTGCGAGGATGCCGGAATTGAACACACCTGCGAGCATGACGCCGATGTTCTTTTCGAGCGCCAGCGGCAGGAATTCGTCCAATGCGTTCTGGATCAGCAATGAGTAACGGCCAGCCAGTATCGCCACATCGAAGTCGCCGGCCTTCGCGAACTTCACCGAGACGTCGGACTCGTTGATGCCGAATCCGATGGCTGCGACGGTCTTCTCACTGCGCAGCCTGTCGAGCGCCTTGTAGGCGCCCTCCATCGCCTCCTTGAAGCGCACTGGCGCATCGACCGGCCCGTGCGTCCACACGTCGCAATCGTGGATCAGCAGGATATCCAGGCGGTCCAGCCCGGTGCGCAGCAGGGACTGTTCGACGGAGCGCATCGTGCCGTCGTAGGAATAGTCAAAGCGCGCCGCATGCGGATGGCCGCCGGCAAAGCCAGGCGAGAAAACGTCCGGGTTTTTCGGCGGCGGCTTGGAGAAGGCGTCCATGATGCGGCCGATCTTGGTCGACAAGATCACGTCCTGCCGCGGTATGTGGCGCAGGCCTGCACCGACGCGTGCTTCGGCGAGCCCGTTGCCGTAGTGCGGCGAGGTGTCGAACACACGCACTCCGCCGGCGTACGCCTGTTCGATAGTGACGATGCAGGTTTTCTCGTCGAGCAATTCGTACAGGTCGCCCATGGGGGCAGTGCCGAGGCCTAGGGCCGAGAAGGCGAGTTCCGTTCCGTTGCGAGTCGTGAATTGACGTGACTTCAATGCATGTCTCCTAGGATTGCGAGTGGAATTCCCCGAGCAAAGCATAGCGCGTCCATCTGACAGCGTTCACGCCAACAGCGACTATTGCCGCCACGCTCACGATGCGCCCGGCCTCGCGTGTCTTCACGTAGGTGGCGTCGATCCACAGGTAGGGCCAGTCCCCCTCGATCTGGCGCAGATATTGCACCTGGAGGAATCACTGCGCGCGAGAATCGGCGGGCAGGAGGCGAAGCGGCAGCACGAAGGGAACGTCTTGAGCGCGTCGCGCTCAAATCACGAAGGTTGCAAGTACGCCGATTCTGCAAAGGTCGGCGGCTCTCCAGAGCCATCCTGGTGGACCACCCACCGATGGCTCTCTTTTTTGCTGAAGTTCAAATCTCAGGCGCTGGTAGCCTCTGCTGACGTTGCCGCCCTGCGATGCACGTCTGCCGGACTTCAAGCCAAGCTCAATAGCGATAAGGATTGTTGGGACGGCGATCGTACCGGTCGGGCACGCCATCGCCGTCGCGGTCCATGTAGGCGCCGCCGCGCGGCGGCGGCGGACGGTAGTTGTCGTACGGCGCGACGATGCAGCCGGACAAGGTCAATGCGGCGATAACGAGTGCGAGGCTTTTCATCTGGGTCTCCTTGGGTTGGCGATTCCATCGTCGAGCGCTCCTGTGTCGGTCCCGTGTCGTCAGCACGCAGAAGCGTGAAGCACAGTTACCGGATGTCCGCTTCGGCCTCTGGCCCCGCTCCGCCCTTGCATTGGCGCGCCTCCGAAGATGATGGCGTCCAATTGCTGGGTCAGGAAAGGAGAGAAACCGGAGCCGTGCGAACGCTCGGGGTCGCAAACTCACGGCCGACCATCGCTTTGGCGAACAGGTAGTTGCGGCGGCCGCGCTCCGAGAGTTGATCCATGTTCACCCGGCCTGCCGAGTCGCACGCGAAGGCGAACCCGCGACCCTGGTTGAAGAGAGACCGAAACCACAGCTCGAAGCGCTTGATATGCATGGATTGGGAAGTCATGACGGCCTCTGAAGATCCAGGCGAAGCGTGGTCACGGTGCCCGACAGACGCAGTGCAGCGAATCCAAATCGCCGAGCGAGCGCCAGCACGCCTGTATTGGTCGCGAGCGCATGCCCGCTCACCTTGCGAAGACCGTATCTGCGCGCCGCGGCGATAAGGCGTGACATCAGTTCGCGTCCCAGTCCGAGCCCCTGCCAGGCATCAGCCACCACGATGGCGAAGTCCGCCTCCTGCTGCGACTCCACCACGAAGCGGGCGACGTCACCGTTGCACCTCGTCAACCTGACGACCTTGGGGCTCAAGGCAAGCGGCCTGACGCCCTCCGCCCTCTTTGAAGGCGAGAAGGACGACGACCCTCGAATCCGCACGTGGGCGCTGACAACGCTGCCAAGCCCCGCTCGACGTTCCGGCGGGTTTGGAATTCGGCGCTGCGGCAACCGCGGATACGGATAAAATCCGCGATGCTCCGGGGTGCACGCAACAGTGCTGAGATTCAAACCCGCGAACTTGAACCGGTTAGGACCGGCGGAAGAAGAGCAGTTGCTTTGATCATCGGCGAATCCTGCCGACATCGAAGCGGCCCTCGGAGCACCCGTTTCACGGTCACGAAGAAGGCCTCATGCACAACTCCTCTGCGAAACAACCTGCGCCCATGGCGGCAGCCGACGAAATGGTCGCTGACGTCCTCGCCTTCATTGCGCAAGACGGTTGCACCGACGCCGACTTCGATCGTCTGGCGTTACGGCTGTTCGCCTACCAGTACGCCAACAACCAGCCGTACCGGCGCTTCTGCCAGCGGCGCGGCGCGACCCTGCGAAGCGTGAAGCGCTGGAGCGACATCCCGGCAGTGCCGATCGATGCCTTCAAGGAACTGGCGCTGCGCTGCGAGCCGCCGGCCGCAACAGATCGGGTCTTCATGACCAGCGGCACCACCCGCAGCGAGGTCAAGGGCCGTCACTTCCATCCGACGCTGGCGGTCTACGACCGCTCGATGATCCGCAACTTCTCGCAGCGCTTCATGCAGGGGCAAGGCCGGATGCAAATGGGCATCCTGTTCCCCACCGAGACCGTGCTGCCCAATTCCTCGCTCGCCCACTATCTGGCGCTGGCACGGGACGCCTTCGGAACCGCGGAGAGCCGTTACTTCATGAGCCCGCAGGGATTGGACCTCCAGGGGCTCTGCGAGGCCCTGTCGGATGCACAGCATCGCGGCGAGCCCTTTGCGCTGCTCGGCGCAAGCTACAGCTTCGTGCACCTGATCGACGAGCTCAAACAGCGCGGCCTGTCGTTCCGCCTGCCGGCGGGCAGCCGAGTGCTGGACACCGGCGGCTACAAGGGACAGTCGCGCGATCTGCCGCTCGACACCTTCTATGCGGAGCTGTCCACGTTGCTCGGCATCGAGCGATCGGACTGCATCAACATGTACGGCATGACCGAGCTGAGCACGCAGTTCTACGATGCAGGCAATGCATCGGTACCCTCGGTCAAGTCCGGCCCGCACTGGATCCGCTCTCGCCTGATCGACCCGCTCACAGGCCGCGAAGTCGAGCCTTCCGAGCGCGGGATACTGGTCCACTGCGATCTCGCCAATTTCAATTCGGTGACCACCATCCTGACCGAGGACGTGGGCTTGGCGGCGGACGGCGGCTTCCTGCTGCTGGGTCGCGCCGAGGGCGCGCAAGCCAAGGGCTGCTCGCTGGCGGTGGAGGAATTCATCCGGGCGGCCGCATGACGACGCTGCATGCGACCGCCGGCTACCTGCCGGGCCTCGCGCCGGCGGACGTGCAGTGGCAGGCCCTGAACTTCGAATCGGGCCCGACCCGACTGGAGGTCGCCGTGCCCGTGTTGAGCCCGGATCAGATGCGCGCCCTCGCCGTCCGCGTCGGGCAGGCCAGCCGTCGCCATCTGAAGACCATGACCGTGTCCGGGATCGTGGACGTGGTCGATCGCGCGATGGCCCGCCTGCTGGACCCGGCCGACCCCTACCGGAGGGAGCTCGACCAACTGTTGCCGATCGTCGGCGGCTACGACGCCGAGATGGTCCGCCTGGGCCTCACGGCATTCTTCAAGACCTTTCGCGCGCCGCAGCTGCATCGCTTCGTCGCCGAGGATTTCGCCAACCCCAAGTTGCTGGACGAATTCCAGCCACGCCCAAAGGGCGGCGCGGCAAAGGCCTTCGGGCCGGAGTTGCTGGTCCACAGCTGGGCCGGCAACGTGCCGGCCATTCCGCTCTGGAGCCTGGTCTGCGGGCTGCTCGTGAAGGCCGGCAACATCGGCAAGCTGCCCAGCGCGGAGCCGCTGTTCGCGGGCCTGTTCGCGCGGCTGCTGGCCGAAGTCCACCCTCCCCTCGCCGATTGTGTGGCCGTGGTGTGGTGGAAAGGCGGCGAAGAGGAACAGGCGGCGGCCCTGTATGCCGAGGCGGACACGGTGCTGGCCTATGGTGGCAACGATTCGCTGGAGCAGATCCGGCGCCAATTGCCGGTCACGACGCGTTTCCTGCCCTACGGCCACAAGCTGGGCTTCGGCCTGGTCAGCGCCTCGGCGCTCGACTCCCTGCGCGCGCCGGCGACGGCACGCCTGGCCGCCTGGGACGTGATGCGCTATGACCAGCAAGGCTGCTACTCCCCCCATGTCTACTACGTCGAACGAGGCGGCAGGGTGTCGCCGCGTCAGTTCGCGCAGTACCTCGCGAGCGAGCTCGCCAACCTGCAGGACCGCTTTCCGCGCCGGGCCCTCGCGCTGGAAGATTCGGCTGCGGTCGCCGGCTGGCGCCAGGGCATCGAGCTTCACGCGGTGGCAGCGGGCGTCGGGTTCGGCGACGAGCTGATCGGCGAGGATGGTGCGGCCTTCGGCGTTGCCTACACCGACGAGGCGAAGGATCTGGCACCGACGGCATCGAATCGCAGCATCCAGGTCGTCGCGGTCGATGCGCTGGATCAAGTGGTCGCGCAGATCGAAACACACCGGCCCTTTTTGCAGACGGCGGGTGTGGCCGCGGCGCCGGCTGAACTGTTCCGGCTTTCGGAACTGCTGGGCGCCGCCGGCGTGACACGGATCAGCGCCGTTGGCGCGATGAGTTCGCCCGAGGCGGGCTGGCACCATGATGGCCGGTTCAACCTGCTGGACCTCGTTCGAATCGTCGAGATCGAACAGTCGGCAGAGATTGCGGCCGACAAGCTGGCGCCCTACGCTGACTAGGGCCTGTTAACACATGAATCACCCTCGCGTGAGGCCCCAGAGAGGGCCCAATCTAGGCGCCAAGCGGAACTGGGGTGCGACCCCAGTGAGCATTGGCAACGACGAGTGGGCCCTCTCTGGGGCCTCACCCGAAGGGCCGGGGCG
>NZ_JBFTNY010000022.1:0-93784 GCF_056397705.1 Variovorax sp. 05L425
GCCGGCCAGCATGATCAGCGCCGACACGGGCGGCAGCGCGTAGGTGGCGGGCAGCAGCATCGCGATGGTCGCCACCGGGCCGATGCCCGGGAGCACGCCGATCAGCGTGCCCAGGATGCAGCCGACCAGGCAATACAGCAGGTTGGTGAAGGTGAACGCGACACCAAAGCCGAGAGAGAGATTTGCAACGAGATCCATTTGTCGTCCTCAACCCGTAATGAAGGTGGGCCACACCTGGATCTGAAGCTTCAACGCCCAGATGAATGCGATGTAGCTGCCGACGGCCAGTACTGTTGCGAGAACGAGCACCTTGCGCAGATCGAATTCGCTGCCGGCAAGGCTGGCGATCAGCACGAGCGCGTAGATCGCGATGATCATGCCCATGGCGGGCACGCCGAAGCTCGGCAGTCCGCCGAGCAGCACGCCGAACGCGAGGTTGGCGCCGATGATGTAGACCACCTGCTTCCAGGCCCACTTGCCGATCTTCTCGCCGTCTTCCGTCTCGACCGTGAGGCCGGAGAACATGATGGCAAGGCCGATAACGGCCATGAGTATGCCGAGCATCAGGGGGAAGTAGCCGGGGCCCATGCGCGCGCCGTTGCCGACGTTGTAGGTCGTCGCGCCCCAGGCAAAAGCGACTCCGACGACGGCGAACATCACCCCCGAGAAGAAGTCTTTCTGACTCTTGATTTTCACGATCAGTCTCCACGAATGAATTCGATGGGCGATTGTGTGGTCAGCCAAGAGTCAGGTTGATGTGGGTTCCACCTACCGGAAATCGAGGGTTATCCCGGGCTCCCTACAATGCGGCCCCTTTTGCCCGCCCCCCGAATCCGCACGCCATGGACATCGTCGTCAACGAAGAACTCAAAGCCTATATCGATCCGCTGACCGAGGAGGAAGAGGAAGCGCTCGAACGCAGCATCCTCGCGGAAGGTTGCCGCGATGCGCTCGTCCTTTGGGGCGACGTGCTGGTCGACGGCCACAACCGCTATCGCATCTGCCGCAAGCACGAGCTGCCTTTCCAGACTGTGCAGAACACGCGCTTCCGATCGATCGAGGACGTGCACCTGTGGATGATCGATCAGCACCTGGGTCGCCGCAGCATCTCGGATTTCCAGCGCGGCGTGCTCGCGCTGCGAAAGCGGGAAATCGTCGCCGACAGGCGCACGCGCGCAGCAGGTGCATCCAGCGACGAGCCGTCTTCCGCGGCACCCGCCGAGGCAGTCGCGGACACGGGCACGCACCCACCGCTCGACAGCCGCGAAGCGCTCGCCAAGGCGGCACGCCTGAGCAGCAATCAGGTCGTGATGATCGAGAAGATCCAGAAGCAGGCTGCGCCGGAAGTGGTCGCCGCCGTGAAGTCCGGCACCATCTCGATCAACGCGGCGGCCGCGGTGGCGACCTTGCCTCCCGAGGAGCAGGTCGCCGCGGCGAATGCGGGCAAGGATGAACTGAAGCAGGCAGCCAAGAGAGCCCGCGAATCCCGGCGAAAGCCTCGCGAGGAACCCGCAGCGACGTCGCAGGACGCGGCGGAACTCGATGAATTGCAGACCCTGAGACAACGTGTGGCCGAACTGACGGCCGAGAACGAAGCGCTGCGTCGGCAACTGGCCGCGCTGGCGGCCGCCTAGGGCCTGTTCACACTACTTCCGGGGATCGCGTTGCCGTGCAAAGGGGCTGGATGCAAGGCGCCCGCGCGCAGCAAGGCTGTGGCCTTGCAAGCGTGGGCAACGCCGCAGACGGCCCCTTTGCACGACAACCCGAAGGGAAGGTATGCCAGGACGGGCCACTCGGCGTTGCGCTCCTTGCATGTGCCAACGCACATGCGGCGTCGCGCGCCTTGATTGACCCGTCCTGGCATACCTTCGCGACCCCGGAAGTAGTGTGAACAGGCCCTAGCCTCCGGCGTCAGTGCGCGCCGTGAAAGGAGTCTGAAGCTTTCTTGAGATGACTGGCCAGTTCGCGGCGGAACTTGGCCGTGTCATGCTGGTTGATGAGGTCGATCACCCAGCCGCCCGCCACGACCAGTGCCAGCACGCCAATCGTCAAAACTTCGGAATTCATCTTGATCTCCCGGATCGTTGGGAGACTCCACTTTGCGACGGTCGCGGCCCTTTGGGAATCATCCAAAATGCCGATGTTGCTATCCGCGCCGAGTGTGAATTTTTTCCTTGTTCCGGCCTGGGGCCAGAAGTCGGATCACTCCAGCGGCGGCGTCGCGCTCAGCACTTCTTCGATGGTGGTGACTCCTTCGGCCACGCGCAGCGCGCCGGCCAGGCGCAACGGCCGCATGCCGTCGGCCACGGCCTGCCGCCTGAGCGAAGTCATGTTCGGCTCCTTCGTGATTTCGCTCTTGAAGGCTTCGGTCACGCTGAGCAGTTCGTAAAGGCCCATGCGGCCCATGTAGCCCGTCATGCGGCAGTCCACGCAGCCGACCGGCTTGTAGGCACGCACCGAGCCGCTGATCTGCCAGGGCGATACGAACTCGGCGAGTTTCTCGCGCGTCACCGTCTCATCAGGCGCCTTGCAATGCGTGCACAGCGTGCGTACCAGCCGCTGGGCCAGCACGCCGAGCATCACGGCGTTGATCAGGTAGGAAGGCACACCCAACTCCATCAGGCGCGTGATCGCGCTCGGCGCATCGTTGGTGTGCAGGGTGCTGAAGACCAGGTGGCCGGTCAGCGCCGCCTGCACCGCCATCTCCGCCGTTGCGAGGTCGCGGATTTCGCCGACCATGATGATGTCCGGGTCCTGCCGCATCAGCGCACGCAGACCTTCGGTGAAGCCGAAGTCGAGCTGCGGCTGCACCTGCGTCTGGTTGAAGGACGGCTCGATCATTTCGATCGGGTCTTCGACCGTGCTCACGTTGACCTCTTCGGTCGCAACGCGCTTGAGCGTCGAGTACAGCGTCGTGGTCTTGCCCGAGCCCGTCGGGCCGGTCACCAGGATGATGCCGTGCGGCCGCGTCACGAGGTGCTCCCAGCGCCGCGCGTCGTGCTGCGCGAAGCCCAGTGCGTCCAGGTCCTTGACCGCCGTGTCGGGGTCGAAGATGCGCATCACCATCTTTTCGCCGAACGCCGTCGGCAGCGTCGACAGGCGCATTTCAACCTCGTCGCCGCGCATGTTGCGGGTCTTGATGCGGCCGTCGAGCGGCCGGCGCTTCTCGACCACGTCCATGCGGCCGAGGAGCTTGATGCGCGACACCATCGCGTTCATCACGCCCATCGGCATCTGGTAGGCGGGATGCAGGACGCCGTCGATGCGGAAGCGGATCACGCCCTGGTCACGCCGAGGCTCGAGATGGATGTCGCTTGCGCGCTGGTCGAAGGCGTATTGCCAGAGCCAGTCGACCACCTGCACCACGCTCTGGTCGTTGGCGTCGAGCTGCTTGGTGCTCTTGCCGAGCTCGACCAACTGTTCGAAGCTGGCGCCGCCCGTGTTCGAGCCCGCCTTCTGCGCGGCCCGAACCGACTTGGCGAGCGCGAAGAACTCCGCCGTGTAGCGCTGGATGTCGGTCGGATTGGCGACCACCCGCCGCACCGATCGCCGCGACTGGCGCTCGACTTCGGCGATCCAGTCCGTGAGGAAGGGCTCGGAAGTGGCCACCACCACTTCGCTCGGCGTCACCTGCACCGGGAGCACCTTGTGCCGTTCCGCGTAGGCCGCGCTCATGGTGTCCGCGACCTTTCCCACGTCGACCTTCAGCGGATCGATGCGCAGATAGGTGAGCCCCGCGCGGGCGGCGAGCCACTGCGTGAGCATCTCCAGGTCGAGCGGCTTGCCGTCGCTTTCGCGCGTCATCGCGACGTTCGCGAGCCGCACCAGCGGCGGCTGGCGGCTCTCGGCCTGGGCGCAGCGTGCGATCGTGCGCTTGGCCTCCGGCGGCGAGATGACGCCGTCCTTGGCGAGCCATTCGATCAGGTGGCGCAGGTCGAGCGGACCCTCGTGGCGCGACGGGGCGTGCGGGGCGGCGGAGACAGCACTCATGGATGAATCAGGTTTTCGCTTCGTGCGGTTTGAACACCCGGAGCCACTTCGGGGCAGGCAGGCGCCAGCGAGTCTGGATGGTTTGGGCGCGCTCGGCAAGCGCGGGACGCTTCAGCCGGCTCGCATTGCGCTGGGCGAGCACGACGGTGTTGCCCTCGCGCGTCGGCTTGAACGCCCAGATCGCGTCTTCGCCGAAAGCGGCCGAGATTTTCTCCAGGCTGCGCTCGTAGCTTGAAGAACGGCCGAAGAGATTGACGGTCATGCAGCCGTCCTCGGTCAGCAAGGCGCGGCAGTCGGCATAGAAGTCCTCGCTGTCGAGCACGGGCGCGGCGGCCTCGTGGTCATAGAGGTCGACCTGGAGCGCATCGACCGTGCCCAGCCATTGCGGCTTGCGGATCTCGGTCGCGGCGTCGGCGATCACGATCTCCAGCTTGCCGTCGTCCGGCGGCAGCTTGAACCAGCCGCGACATGCCGCGACAACCTGGGGATTGAGCTCGATCGCCGTGGTGCGCATGCGCAGCGCCTTGCGGCAGAACTTGGTGAGGCTCGCGGCGCCCAGGCCGAGCTGCATTGCATGGCGCTTCGGCACGCTGGCGTCGTCGACGAAGAGCAGCCACGCCATCATGCGCTGCACGTATTCGAGCTCGATCTCGAAGGGCGCATCGAGCTTCATCGAGCCCTGCACCCACTCGGTGCCCAGATGCAGATAGCGCACGTCTCCCCAATCGGAGAAGTTGACCTCGGGGAGAGCGACCTTCATGGGATGACCAGATACCTTTCAAACACTTCGCGCCAAGCCTGCACCTTGCGCTCGAAACTCCACGATGCGTTGGCCGGGCTCGACGAAGGCAATCGATGAACCGGAACGCCCAGCGTCAGGGTGTGCCTGGCGTGCCGGAAACTCTCGCCGCCGTTGTGGGCGATGGCCGCGAGTTTCGGCAGCCGAAGACTCGCGATGTCGTTGGCGACCGCGTCGCGGATCGCCGAATCCAGGCTGCCCTCGCGCCGGCAACTCGCATACACATCCCACACGCCCAACCCGCGGTCGACCAACCACTTGCTACGCTTTTGATAGCTATCTTCGCCCGCTGGCAGCGGGTTTCCGGGCCACAGAGCCTGCAAAATTTTCCAGAAGTGATTCTGCGGGTGCGCATAATACTGCTGCTGCGCGATCGACCGGGCGCCTGGAAAGCTGCCGAGGATCAACAAGGCGGTGTTGCCAGACACGATCGGTGCAAGCCCCGTGAGCACGACTTTCGCGTCGCCTGGGCGCGGAGTCGGCTTATCCATAACGATGGCTGGTTTGCAGAAGCACCGGCACCTGTGAGGAAACGAGCATGAATACGGAAGCGATCTGGGTTTTCCTGACGACGCAAGGGGTGGATTTTGGCCTGAAAGTGATCGGCGCCATCGTCGCCTGGGTCATCGGGCGATGGCTGATCGGCATCGCGCAGCGGCTGACGGCCAAGGCGCTCGAGCGCGGCAGGAAGCTGGATGCAACGCTGAGCAACTACCTCGTACAGATCCTCGGGGTCGTGCTCACCATCGTCCTGATCCTCGCGATCCTCGACATGTTCGGCATCCGGACGACCTCGTTCGCCGTGCTGCTCGCCGGCGCCGGCCTGGCGATCGGCACCGCCTGGGGCGGCCTGCTCACGCATTTCGCGGCGGGCGTGTTCCTGCAGGTGCTGCGCCCTTACGGGGTCGGGGATTTCGTCACCGTGGGCGGCGGCACGACCGGCACCGTGAAGGAACTCGGCCTCTTCGGCACGACGCTGATTTCGCCGGACAACACCATCATCACCGTGGGCAACAACAAGGTGCTGTCGGAGACGATCCAGAACTTCAGCCAACTGAAATGGCGCCGGGTCGACACCACGGCCAAGATCGCCAATGGCGTCGACGTGAACAAGGCCATCGAGTTGCTCAAGGCGGCGGTGGGCAAGATCCCCAATGTGTCGACCGAGCAGCCGGCCGACATCGAGATCCTCCAGTTCACGCCCGAGGGGCCGCTGCTTGCCGTACGGCCCTACACGCACACGGACCACTACTGGCAGGTGTATTTCGACACGCACCGCGCCATCGTCCAGACCTTCGGCGCCGCGGGCTATCCGACGCCGGAAACACCGATCGCGCACCGCACCGTCACGCCGGCCGCGGCCTGAAAAAAAGCCCGCACAGGCGGGCTTTTCGTTGGAGGGCCGGGAAAGCTCAGGGCTTGGCTTTCTTGGCGGCTTCGTTCTGCTCGGTGCCCGGAATCTTCTCGCCGATCTTGTCACCGACCTTGCGCGTGCCCGATGCCGCGTCGCTGGCCACGTCCCCGACGGCGTCGCCAGCCTTCTTGGCGCCCTTCTCGGTCGCATGCGCGGCCTTCTTGGTTCCGCTCTTTGTGGCATCCCAAGCCTTCTCTGTGCCTTTCTTGGTCGAATCCCAGGCCTTGTCGGCGTCCTTCTCCAGCTTCTGGGTTTCAGTCTGCGCGACGGCCGACATGCCCACGCAAGCAAAGGCCAGGGCCAGAGCGGCCGGCAGGGTGCGAACGATGATTTTGCTCATTGGAAGCTCCTTTATGGATTGCAGTGACAGACCAGTCACTTTGACGCAACGCTGTCGCGGAGTCAAAGGATGACACCGAACGCCAGCCTCGACGCCCGGCAAACGCAAGTCGAGCGCTTGGCCTACGCGCCTTGCGCCATCGCATCCGACACACCGATCAGCGCGGACAGACGCGGCAGCGCGGCCACGGCGTTGCGCGTCGTCGCCCCGGCCAAAACCGCGATCGGGATGCCGCGCAGTTCCGCCACGACTGCGGCGATGCGCGGCAGCTCGCCCGGTTCGTTGCGTCCCTGGGGCTCGCCGGCGTCGCGCTGGGCCTGCGTGCGGTAGAGCCAGTGCGGCTGGATGTCGGGTGCATCGGTTTCCATCACGATCGCGTCCAGCGGCAGCGTGGCCGCGAGGCGGCGCAGTTGGAGCGCGCGTTCGAAGGTCACCGCACCGCCGAAGCCCAGCTTGAGGCCCAGTTCGATGCAGGCCTGCGCCTGCTGCTCGCTGCCGTTGAAGGCGTGCGCGATCCCCTTCCACTTCTGCCCCGGCGCCACCTGACGAAGGTGCTTGAGCACCTTGTCCACGGAACGGCGCACGTGAATGATCACCGGCAGATCGTGCTTGCGTGCGAGTTGCAACTGAGTGTGAAAAAAATGCGCCTGCCTGTCGGGGTCCAGTCCTTCGACGAAGAAGTCGAGCCCGATTTCGCCGACCGCCACCAGCCGGGGATCGTCGCGCCGCCGTTCGAGTTCGGCATCGAGCAGCGCCAGGTGCTCGTCCAAGGCCTGGCCGGTGCACATCGGGTGGATGCCGAGCGCATAGGCGTCGCCCTGAAGATGCGCCAGTTCGCGCACCGTCTCGAAATTGAACGCTGCCACTGCGGGGATGACGCAAAGTGCCACGTTCAGGCTCGCCGCGCGCGCCCGGATCCGGGGCATTTCGGCGCCGAACTCGGGCGCGTCCAGATGGCAATGGGTATCGACAAAGGCGACCATCTTGCGATGATGCCCGAACGGATGCACAGCCGCGGAAAGCGTGCTACCGTGCCTCCTCAAGCGTTCTCTTTTGCCGGAGGTGCCCGATGCGCAGGCCAGCTTTCTACAGCCGCTCGCCCCGTGGGCCGCAGGATGCGGCCGTGCCCGGCGCGCCTGAAACACCGGAGACTTCCGACGCGTCCGACACCTCCGATTCGCACGACGGGGCGGGCACGTCGGTCCCGATGCCGCCCGCCCGGGTTGCCGCCAGGCGCTGGCAACCCGGGCGCCGGAGCCTCGCAGCGCTGCTCGTGCTCTGCGTGGGCCTCGGCGCCGGCGGTGCGATGCTATGGCCGCACCAGGCCACGCGCACGCTCACGCAGAAGGACATCGACGCAGCGGTGCTGCGCACGCTGCAGACCACGACGCTCCCCTCGCCTGCCGCCAAGGCAGCGGACATCATTCGGCCGTCGGTGGTGCGCGTGGTGGGCTACGGCACCGAGAAGACCACGCCCGACGCCAAGACCGAGAAGCGCGGGCGCAACCTTGCCAAGGGCAAGCCGCCGGAAGCCCCTCCCGACGAGGGCCCGGGACAGCTCGTGGAGCGCGGTGTCGGCACCGGCGTCGTGATCGTCGACAAGGGCATCATCCTCACCAACCTGCACGTGGTCGCCGGCGCGGAGTCCATCCACGTCACCTTCGCCGACGGGCTGGAGTCGGCCGCCACCATCACCGGCGTGCAGCCCGAGAACGACCTCGCGGTGCTGCAGGCGCAGAAACTGCCCGACGACCTCATTCCGGCCACGATGCGCTCGACTGCGGACCTCCAGCCCGGCGATCAGGTCGCGGCGGTCGGATTCCCGTTCGGCATCGGACCCTCGGTCTCCGCGGGCGTGGTGTCGGGACTGAATCGCTCGTTCCGCTCGCCCGAGGGCAAGCAGGAGCTGGGCAACCTCATCCAGTTCGATGCCGCGGCCAATCCCGGCAACTCTGGCGGCCCGCTCGTCAACATGAACGGCGAAGTGCTCGGCATCGTGACGGCCATCCTCAACCCGACCCAGCAGCGCACCTTCATCGGCATCGGTTTTGCAGTGCCGATCGAGAACGCCGCAACCGCCGCCGGCTCACCACCCTTCTGAGCCCTTCTGATTCCGATCACTCGAAGAAAGCAAAAGGCATGACCACAGAGACCGAACCGACTTCCGCTGCCACGGCCGAGCTGATGGAGCAGATCCTCTATCAGGTCAAGCGCGTCGTCGTCGGGCAGGACCGATTCCTCGAACGCGTGATGGTCGCCATGCTGGCGGGAGGGCACCTGCTGGTCGAGGGCGTGCCGGGCCTGGCCAAGACGCTCACGGTCCGGACGCTGGCCGACACCGTGCGCGGGCGGTTCAAGCGCATCCAGTTCACGCCCGACCTGGTCCCGGCGGACCTGGTGGGCACGCGCATCTACAACCAGAAGACGGGAGACTTCAGCACCTCGCTCGGCCCGGTCTTCGCCAACCTGCTGCTGGCCGACGAAATCAACCGTGCGCCGGCCAAGGTGCAAAGCGCGCTGCTCGAAGTGATGCAGGAACGCCAGGTCACCATTGCCGGCGAATCGCACAAGGTGCCGCGTCCTTTCCTCGTGATGGCGACGCAGAACCCGATCGAGACCGAAGGCACCTACCCGCTGCCGGAAGCGCAGGTCGACCGGTTCATGATGAAGGTGCTGGTCGACTACCCGAGCGACGAGGAAGAGTTCGTGATCGTCGAGCGCGTGATCGGACCGCCTGTCGAGGCGGCCGCGGTCGCGACCACCGACCAGCTTGCGGCCCTGCAGGCCGAAGCCCGCCGCGTGTACGTCGACCCTTCGCTGATCCAGTACGCGGTCAGGCTCGTGTCAGCCACCCGAACGCCCGAGCGGCATGGACTGAAGGACATGCGCCGCTTCATCACTTTCGGCGCCAGTCCCCGCGCCAGCATCAACCTGACCGAAGGCGCGCGCGCCCTGGCCCTCTTGCGAGGCCGGAGCTATGCGCTGCCCGAGGACATGACCGCGCTGGTGCCCGACGTGCTGCGCCATCGCGTGACGATGTCTTACGAAGGACTCTCCGAAGGGCTGACGCCCGACAGCCTGATCGACAGGATCATGAGGGCAGTGCCCGCACCCGCCAAACCGCTCGAACATGAAAAGCTGGTGGCCTAGGCGCGCGAAAGCGGCCAATGACGAGGCGCTCGCGGCGGCCGATGCCGCGGCGAGCGGCGTCGAGCGCGCGCTTCGCCGACTCGAATGGACGGTGATCCGCCGACTCGACGGTCTGTTGCAGGGCGACTACCGCACGCTGATGCGCGGCGCCGGCCTCGATCTGGCCGACCTGCGTGAATACCAGCACCACGACGACGTCCGGCACATCGACTGGAACGTGACCGCGCGCCTGCAGACCCCGCACGTGCGCGTCTTCACCGAAGACCGCGAGATGGCCGCATGGTTCGTTCTCGACCTGAGCCGCTCGGTCGATTTCGGCTCGGGCCTCCGGGCCAAGCGCGAGATCTCGGCCGGCTTCGTCGGGGTCATCGCCCGGCTGCTCACGCGCCACGGCAATCGCGTCGGCGCGATGGTCTACGGCAACGACGTGGAGGCGGTGATTCCTCCACGCTGCGGCCGGCGGCATGTGCTGCACCTGCTGCACGCCATGGAGCGGCGCGCGGCCAAGGTCGCGCCCGATCAGAAGGGCATGACCCGCCTCGCCGAGTTGCTCCGGTCCGCCGCCGTGCTGACGCCGCGCCGTTCGACCGTCTTCGTGGTGTCCGACTTCATGAGCGAGCCCGGCTGGGAAAAGCCGCTCGCGCATCTGGTCCAGCGCCATGACGTCGTGGCGGTGCGCCTCTTCGATCCGCTCGAACTCGAACTGCCCGACCTCGGACTGGTGCCTTTGCGCGATGCCGAAACCGGCGAGCAGCTCTGGGTCGACACGCATGACGCGGGCTTCCGCAAGCGCTTCGCACGCATCGCCTCGGAACGCGAAGCCACACTGCGCGCGGCGCTGGCGAAGATCGGCGTCGATACGCTCGAACTTTCGACCGACGACGACCTCGTGGAAGCCATCGTGCGTTTCGCCGACATGCGCAAGCGCCGCGTGCGTACCGGGCCGTCCAACTCCAAGGCGGTGGCAGCATGAATTTCCTGTGGCCCCAATTCCTCTGGCTGCTGCTGGCACTACCGCTGCTGGTGCTGCTGTACCTGTGGCTGATACGCCGCAAGAAAAAGCTGGCGCTGCGCTATGCCAGCCTGTCGATCGTGCGCGAGGCCATGAGCACCGGCCAGACCTTTCGCCGTCACGTTCCTCCCCTCCTGTTCATGCTGGCGCTGGCCGCCATGCTGATCGCCGCCGCGCGGCCGATGGCGGTGGTGGTGCTGCCGTCGAACCAGCAGACCATCATCCTCGCGATGGACGTGTCCGGCAGCATGCGCGCGGCCGACGTCCAGCCCAACCGGCTGGTGGCCGCGCAAGAGGCGGCCAAGAGCTTCCTGAAGGAGTTGCCGCGCACCGTGAAGGTCGGCGTCGTCGCCTTCGCCGGCAGCGCGCAGGTGGCGCAGTTGCCAACCACCAACCGCGAGGACCTGGTCACGGCGATCGACTCCTTCCAGCTGCAGCGGGCGACCGCGACCGGCAATGCCATCGTCGTCTCATTGGCCACGCTGTTCCCGGACGCAGGCATCGACATCTCCGACTTCGGCCCGCAACCCCGCGAGCGCGGCGTGTCGCTTGACCGCGCTGGCAAGCCGCAGCCGAAGGACTTCACGCCGGTCGCGCCGGGTTCCTACACATCGGCCGCGATCATCATGCTGACGGACGGCCAGCGCACCACCGGCGTTGATCCGCTCGATGCCGCCAAGGCCGCGGCGGATCGGGGCGTGCGCGTCTACACGGTGGGCATCGGCACGGTCGACGGCGAGACCATCGGCTTCGAGGGCTGGTCGATGCGCGTGCGGCTCGACGAGGAAACGCTCAAGGCGATCGCCAACAAGACGTCGGCCGAGTACTTCTACGCGGGCACGGCGACCGATCTCAAGAAGGTCTACAGCTCGCTCAGTTCGCGCCTCACCGTCGAGAAGAAGGAGACCGAAATCTCCGCGCTCTTCGCGATGGGCGCGGCTGCCCTGGCGCTGCTTTCGGCGGGGCTTTCGCTGCTCTGGTTCAACCGCATCCTCTGACATCGCCGGCGCCCTTTTGCACCTTGGTGCATCGAGAAATGCCCCTTGGAGCACGTAGGCGCCGGGCCCGCCTCCCGCAATAATTCCCGCAGTCCCGGCGGCGAATCCGGGACAGGGGAGTCTCATCCGCGAGACAGCGGCGGCACCGGAGGATCAGGTTCGTGATCAGTGAGTTCGTCGACATCCTGCGCGCACATCCGGAGATCGCACTCTTCCTGGTGCTCGCCCTCGGCTATGCCTTCGGCCAGATCCGCTTCGGCCCCATCCAGCTCGGCGGTGTATGCGGCACGCTGATCGTTGCGCTGCTCGTGGGCCAACTCGGCATCACGCTCGCGGACAGCGTGAAGAACACCTTCTTCATGCTCTTCATCTTCGCGCTCGGCTATGCCGGCGGGCCGCAATTCTTTGCCAACCTCGATGCCAAGGGGCTTCGCATGGGACTGCTCTGTCTGGTCGAAGTCGTCGTCGTCATCGGGCTGGTCGTCAGCGCGAGCCGCTTCTTCGGCTTCGACCAGGGCACGGCCGCCGGCCTGATGGCCGGCGCCGCGACCGAATCGGCCGTGGTCGGCACGGCCACCGATGCGATCTCCAAGCTGGCGCTTCCGCCTGACGAGATCCGTCAGTTGCAGGCCAACGTGGTGACGGCCTATTCGATCACCTACGTGTTCGGCCTGATCGCGATCGTGGTGACCACGAGCCAGATCTTTCCGCTGGTGCTGCGCATCAACCTTCGCGAAGAAGCGGACAAGCTCTGGCGCGCGATGGGCGGCGGGGAAGACGATGCAGCCACGCTGGCAACACCCGAGATGGTCGGCCGGGTGTTCCAGGTCACCGCTGCGCACGGGCGCACGGTGGGGGAACTGATGGCGCCCCTGCAGCGGCGCGCCGGCATCGAGCGGGTAATGCGCGGCGACCGGATCCTGGAGATCACGTCGTCGCTTCGTCTCGAAGCCGGCGACCAGGTGCTGGTGCTCGGCCAACGCCCTGCGATGGTCACGCTCGCGAGTCAGTTGGGCCCGGAGTTCGCGGACACCGCCGCCTTCGACGTGGTGGTCGAAACCGCCGAGGTGATGCTCAGCCAGCCCGAGTGGGTCGACCGCGAGTTGCGCGACCTGAAGGCCGATCGCATCGGCGAGATCAGCCATCTCCCGCGCCTGCCGCAGAACGTCCACGTCGTCGGCGTGATCCGCGACGGCCACACGATGCCGCTCCTGCCGGATCTCAAGCTGAAGAAGCGCGACGTGCTGAAGGTCTTCGGTCCCGCCGCCGACATGCCGAGGGTCGTGCCGATCTTCGGCGTGCGCGTCGTCCGGTCGACCAAGAGCAACATCAGCTACATGGCGGCGGGCATCCTCCTGGGCGTCTTCATCGGCGGCTTCAGCGTCAAGATCGGCGGCATTCCCTTCGCGCTCGGCACCGGCGGCGGCGCACTGCTCACCGGGCTTGCCTTCGGCTGGTTCCAGGCGAGAAATCCGCACCGGCTGAGCATTCCCGAAGACGCGCTCGCACTGATGAAGGACATCGGCCTGGCTACCTTCATCGCTTGCGTCGGCCTCGCCTCGGGACCGCAGGCGCTCACGCTCATCCGCAAGTTCGGCGTCGCGCTGCCCCTGCTCGGGATTGCCATCGCGGTGCTTCCGGCATGCATTTCGCTCTTCATCGGTCGCCGCCTGCTCAAGATCGAGACACCGGTGCTGCTCGGCGCGATCGCCGGGCAGCAGTGCAGCACACCCGCGTTGAGCGCCATCCAGAATGTGGCCGGCAACACGACGCCGCTGCTGGGCTACACGATCACCTACGCCATTTCGAATGTGGTTCTGCCGTTGATGGGCCCGCTGATCGTGGGCATCGTCGGCGTGCTGCAGGCGAAGTGACCCCATCAACCTGAAGACAGGAAGGATCGCTCATGGAATGGCTGCACGATCTCTTCAAGAGATCACCGGAGATGGCGCTCTTCCTTTCCCTGGCGCTGGGCTACTACATCGGCAAGCTGAAGTTCGGCAAGTTCCAGCTGGGCGGCGTGGCCGGTTCGCTGCTGGTCGCGGTGGTTGTCAGCCAGGTTGGCGTGAAGATCGACGACGGCGTCAAGGCGGTGCTTTTCGCGCTCTTCATCTACGCAGTCGGCTTCGAAAGCGGACCGCAGTTCTTCAGCTCGCTCGGCAAGCGCTCGGTCAAGGAAATCGTGCTCGCCCTCGTGATGGCTGTCACTGGCCTCGCCACCGTGATCGTCATGGCAAAGCTGTACAGCCTCGACAAAGGCCTCGCAGCGGGGGTTGCGGCGGGCGGCCTGACGCAGTCCGCCGTCATCGGTACCGCCGGCGACGCCATTGCCAAGCTGGGGCTTGCCCCGGACGAGATGACGCGCCTTCAAGGCAACGTGGCCATCGGCTATGCAGTCACCTACGTCTTCGGCTCTTTCGGCGCGATCATCATCTGCGTCAACATCCTGCCGAAGTTCATGGGCCGCTCGATCCGCGACGATGCCATCGCGGCCGAGACCGCCATGCAGGCCGGCGCCGCAGTGCTCGGGCCCGACCAGGACGCCGCAGCCCCCGCGCTGGTGGGCCGCATCTACGAACTCACGACCGATCTCCAGCGAACGGTGGCCGAGATCGAATACGAGAATCCCACCGCAACCATCACCGTCGAAAAGGTCAAGCGCGACGGCAAGTTCATCGAGGTCGGCCCACAACTGAAGCTGCGCAAGGGCGATGTGGTTCTCGTCGTCGGGCGGCGCGCGGCGGTGGTGGAAGGCGCCTCCAAGGTGGGCAAGGAGCTCTACGACGTCGACGGCATGGAACTCACCATGCAGAAGCGCGAGATCGTGCTGACCAACAAGGCGTTGGATCACAAGACGATCGGCCAGATTCGCGACGAGACCGCGGGCGGCGCGCGCCACGGCATCTTCGTCATCAGGATCAGCCGCATGGGCAAGGACCTGCCGATGGAGTCCGCCACCGTCGTGCAGGTCGGCGACATGGTGACGATCTTCGGCGCGGAGCAGGACGTCAAGCGCGTGTCGACGCGCATCGGCGAGGTCATCGTTCCGAGCACGAAGACCGATTTCGTCTACCTCGGCGCGGGGCTCGTGGTCGGCTTGCTGGTCGGCCTGCTGAGCGTCAGGATCGGCGGCATTCCGCTGACGCTCGGCAGCGGCGGCGGCGCGTTGCTGTCGGGCCTGCTCTTCGGCTGGTATCGGGCCAGGCGCCAGACTTTCGGCGCCCTGCCCGGCGGCGCGGTGCAGTTGCTCAAGGATTTCGGGCTCGCGAGCTTCGTGGTGGTCGTGGGGCTCTCGTCCGGCCTTCAGGCGGTCGAGACCATCAGGCAGCTCGGGCTGACGATCTTCGGGGTCGGCGTCGTGGTCACGATCGTGCCGATGATCATCACGATGCTGATCGGCCGCTACGTTCTGCGTTACGACAACGCGGCGACCTTCGCGGGCGCGCTGTCGGGTTCGCGCAGCGCCAATCCGGCCTTCGGCGAGGTCCTGGACAAGGCGGAGAACGCGATCCCGACCGTGCCATTCGCGATCACGTACGCACTGGCCAACGTGTTTCTCACGCTGCTCGGTCCGCTCATCATTGCGCTGGCGTAAGACACTTGCACCAAGGAGTGAATCAAGATGTTTGATCTGACGGGGAAAGTAGCGCTCGTGACGGGCGGCAACGGCGGCATCGGCCTCGGCATGGCGCAGGGCTTGGCCAAGGCCGGGGCGCGCGTGGTGATCGCGGCGCGCAATGCACAGAAGTCGGCGGCCGCGGTCGAGGCGTTGAAGGCGCTGGGCAGCGACAGCTTCGCGCTCGCGGCCGACGTGACCCATGAGGAATCGGTGCGGGCCTTGTTCGATCAGCTCGCGGCGCGCTGCGGACGGCTGGATATCCTCGTCAACAACGCCGGCACGACGGTGCGCAAGCCGGTGGACCAACTCGCGCTGGCCGAGTGGAACCAGGTGATGGACACCAACCTCACGAGCGCCTTTCTCTGCTGCCGCGCCGCGCATCCGCATCTGAAGGCGGCCGGCGGCGGCAAGATCATCAACATCGGCTCGATGATGTCGATCTTCGGCGCGCCCTATGCGCCGGCCTATGGCGCCAGCAAGGGCGGGATCGTGCAGCTGACCCGCGCGATGGCCGCATCGTGGGCAGAGGACGACATACAGGTCAATGCGGTACTGCCGGGTTGGATCCAGACGGAGCTGACCGACGGCGCGCGCGCCCAGGTGCCGGGACTCAACGAGCGCGTGATTGCGCGCACCGCGGCGGGACGCTGGGGCCAGCCCGAGGATCTCGCCGGCATCGCGGTGTTCCTCGCGAGCGCGGCGTCGAACTTCGTGACCGGAACGGCCATTCCGGTCGATGGCGGCTATTCAATCGCGGCCTGAATCACAGCCTCAGGCCATCTGCGCGAGGATGTCGCGCAGCCTGTCGAGCGACGGATCGATGTCCTCTGTCTCGATGGCGCCGAAGCCCATCATCAGGCCCTGTCGCGCCGGGCCGGCGTGGTGGAACCCGTCGAGGCTGTAGAGCCCGACATCGACGCGCCGCGCCAGTCGCAACAGCATGTCCATGTCGATCGGCCGCCGGCACAGCGCCGCAAGGTGGATGCCCGCCGTGGCCGGCACGAGTTCGAACCAGGAAGAAAGGTCGCCTTCGAAGCGCCGGATGATGCGTTCGCGCCGCTCGGCGTAGACCGCATGGCAGCGACGGATGTGCCTGAGCAGATCGCCGTCGGCGATGAACTTCGCGAGTGCCGACTGGGCCGGTGTCGACGTGTGCCAGTCGCTCAGGTGCTTGGCGACGCAGACCGCCTGCAGGATCGCCTGCGGCGCGATGAGGTAGCCCAGGCGCAACTCCGGCGACAGCGTCTTGGAGAAGGTGCCGACAAATGCGACGCAGCCCTGCGTGTCCATGCTCTGGAGTGAGTCGGTCGGCCGGCCCTCGTAGCGGAATTCGCAGTCGTAGTCATCCTCGATGACGATGGCGCCGAGTTCGTGGGCGCGCGCCAGCAGCGCCTCGCGGCGCCGCGCACTCATCGGCATGCCGAGCGGAAACTGGTGCGCGGGCGTCACGTAGATGAGCCGCGTGCCGTCGGGTATCCGATCCACCCTCATTCCTTCGGCATCGACCGGAATGCCAGCCACCTGGGCGCCCTGCGCGCTGAACAGCAGACGCGCGGGCGGATAGCCGGGCTCCTCGACGGCGACCGTGCTGCCGGGCTCGACGAGCACCCGCGCCACCAGGTCCAGTGCCTGCTGCGCGCCGTTGGTGACGAGGATGTCGTCCACCCCGCAGTGCACGCCCCTCGAGAAAGCCGCATGCCGCGCGATCGCATCACGCAACGCCGGCAGGCCTTCCACCGGCCCGTACATCCCGCGCGAACGGGTGCCTTCGCGCAGCGCATGCAGAACGCAACGGCGCCAGTCGGCGTGCGGAAACAGGCTGCGGGCCGGTGCGCCTCCGATGTACTCGTAGCGCGAATTGCCGGCGGGCGCGGGGTGCCGCAAGGGCGTGTCCATGCTGCGCCAGCGCTCGACCGTCGCGGCGCCGGCAAAACGCACACCGGCCTCCGGCGCCACCCTGGGCCTGACGTCGCCGGCGACGAAGGTCCCGCTGCCGACGCGGCCGACCAGGAGTTTGTCGTAGGTGAGCCTGCCATAGGCCTCGCCGACCGTCTTGCGCGACAGGCCGAGTTGTTCGGCCAGCAGGCGCGAGGGTGGCAGTCGTTCGCCCGCCGCCAGGCGGCCCGAACGGATGGCCTCCTTCAGCTGCCGGTAAAGCTGCCCGGTCAGGTCCTTGTCACCGTCGATGACGACGTGCAGCTCCATGCGATTGGCCTCCTGCAAATGGCTGGAATTGGCCGCCCGTGAAGGGGGCTGCGGTTTTTAGCATGGAGGCACTCGCAACAACCAACCAACCACCGGAGCGACACCATGGAACAAAGGATCGATTTTTACAAGGCCTCTCCCGACGCCCTCAAGGGCCTGATCGCACTCGAGGTCGCCGTCGGCAAGCTCGGCCTCGAACCGGCACTGCTCGACCTCGTGAAGCTGCGTGCATCGCAGATCAACGGCTGCGCATTCTGCGTCGACCTGCATGCCAGCGACCTGCGCAAGAAGGGCGAGACGGAACGCCGCATCTACGCCGTTTCCGTCTGGCGCGAAACGCCCTTCTTCACGCCGCGCGAACGCGCCGCGCTGGCCTGGACCGAGGCCATCACCAACATTGCGACCAGCCGCGCGCCCGATGCCGACTACGACAGCCTTCGCGCCGAGTTCAGCGAGAGCGAGATGGTGAACCTCACCCTCGCAATCGGCGTGATCAACACCTGGAACCGTCTCTCGATCGGCTTCCGCAAGACGTTGACGGCCTGAGCCTGAAACGCCATGGCCTCGCCATCCGTCCCGCCCTGGTCGCAGAAACTGCCGCTGTACGCCCTGATCGCGGCACTGCCTTTCAGCGACTTCCTGCAGACCGGCATCATGGCTTTCAACGCCGCGCCGGTGATGGGCGGCATCGGGGCGAGCCCGGAGGAATACAGCCTCGTCGCCACGCTCTACGCCGTGATCGCGATCGGCGCGATCATGATGCATCGGTGGCTGATCGAGCGCCTGGGCTGGCGTCGCCTGCTGCTGATTGCCAGCGCCCTGTTCGCCCTGGGCGCGATGGCCTGCGCGTTGAGCGGCAACCTCGTCCAGTTCGGCCTGGGCCGCGCATCGATGGCGCTGGGTTGCTCATCCTTCATGACCGCCGGCCGCGTGCTGGTGAACCACATACCGCCCTCGCCGCGTCGCTTCACCGGCATCAAGTTCTTTGCTTCCGGACTTGCGTGGGGCATCGTCGCTGGGCCCGTGGTGGCGTCGACGGCGCTCGCGCTGCAGGGCTGGCGCACGGCATTCGTTGTGCTTCTCGTGCCCGCAGCCTTGGTGGCGACATTGGCCCACTGCGCCCTGGACGATCGGCGGGACCTCGCCGAAACAGCCTCCCAGCCGCATCCCATCGGCCTGCTCGCGCTCATGGGCGGCAGCTTCCTGCTTCTGCATGCATTGCAGCGCTCGAGCTTCGATTTCTTCGCCGGCGCCGCCACTGTCGCCGCCGCGGCAGCGCTTGCTCTGCCGGCGCTATGGATCTTCGTGTGGCTGGACATGCGGCGCGCGAAGCCGCTCATCCGATTCGGGGCGCTCGGGCAGCGGCGCTACATCGCCGGACTTGCGATGTTCGGCCTTTGCTACGTCGTGCTCGGCGCCAACAACATGATGCTGCCGGTGCTGCTGCAAAGGGCGCTCGGCCTGCCGCTGGAAGTCATCGGCCGCTACCTGGGGATGGGAGCGCTGGCCGGCGTCGTGAGCTGGATCGTCCTGTCACGGCTGCTGCCGCGCAGCCAAGGTCCGACGCGCTATTACGTTGCGGGTTTCACTGCACTGCTGTTGTGCGGCTGGCAGCTCTCTCGCCTGAGCGAAGCGGCCCATCCGATGCTCGGTGCCATGCCGGCGCTGCTGTGCAACGGCGCCTTCGTGATCGTCGTCCTGGCGACGACGGCGATGCAGACCTTCCAGACGCTGCAGCGCGACGAAGCGACGTTCTCGAACGCCAACCAGGTGAAGAACATGCTGGGCCAATTCGGCGTGGCTGCTGGCACGGCGCTCGCCACCCTGTGCATGCAGTGGCGCAGCAGCGTGCACTTCGAGCGCTTGAACGAAAGCCTGTCGCCGTCCAATCCCGCCGTGCAGCAGGCGCTCGAACAGATGACGCGTCATTTTTCAGGCACACAGGCCGCCTTCGACGCGCCTCGTCTGGCGATGGCGCAGCTTGGGCTGCAGGCCACGCAGGAAGCGACCTTCATGGCCGCGCTCGACTATTTTCATGGCGTGGCGCTGGTGGCTGCGGCCTGTCTCTCGCTGGTGCTGTTCGGGCGGCTGGTCCGCGGTGCGCTCACGCGGCGGGCGGCGGTCCGTTCGCGAGCCGCCCCGCTGTGAGGCGCAACACGCGGTCGCATCGCGCGGCCAGGCTCTCATCGTGCGTGACCATCACGAAGGCCGTATTTCGCTCATGCGCCAGCCGCAGCATGAGTGCGAACACGCTGTCCGCGGTGGCCCGGTCGAGGTTGCCGGTGGGTTCGTCGGCCAGCACGCAATCGGGTTGCGTGACCAGTGCGCGCGCGATGGCGACGCGCTGGCGTTCTCCCCCCGAGAGTTCGGCGGGGCGGTGCTGGACGCGCTCCCCGAGCCCCACCGCCGTGAGCATCGCCACCGCCGCTTCGTTCGCCTCGGCGGGCGGCATGCGACGGATCTTCAGCGGCATCGCGACGTTGTCGAGCGCGCTGAATTCCGGCAGCAGATGATGGAACTGGTAGACGAAACCCAGATGGCGATTGCGCAGGCGCCCCTGCTCGGCCGCGTCGACGTGCGCGATGTTTTCGCCGTGCAGTTCGACGCTGCCGGCTGTCGGCGCGTCGAGACCGCCCATCAGGTGGAGCAACGTGCTCTTGCCCGAACCCGAAGCGCCGACGATCGCCAGCGTCTCGCCGGCATGCACGTCGAGGTCGACGCCATGGAGCACGGTGAGATCAATCCGGCCTTCGTGGAAACGCTTGGTCAGTCCGCGGACCTTCAGCACCACGTCATTCATCGGCTTACTCATAGCGCAGCGCCTCGGCGGGATTGACGCGGCTCGCGCGCCAGCTCGGGTAGAGGGTCGCAACGAAGGCAAGGATGAGCGAGATCACCGTGATGGGCACGATGTCGCCCCGCTGCGGGTCGCTCGGCATCTGGCTGATGAGATAGATGTCCTTCGGCAGGAAGCTCGCATGGAACAACCGCTCCAGCGCCGGGACGATCACGTCGATGTTGTAGGCGATGCCCAGGCCCAGCAGCAGCCCGCCAAGCGTGCCGATGACGCCCACCATCGCGCCCTGAACCACGAAGATGCCCATGATGCTTCGCGGGCTGGAACCCAGTGTGCGCAGGATCGCGATGTCGGCGCGCTTGTCGGTCACCGTCATCACCAGCGTGGAGACGAGATTGAAGGCCGCGACCGCGACGATCAGCGTCAGGATGATGAACATCATGCGTTTTTCGACCTGCACGGCGGCGAACCAGGTCCTGTTCGCGCGCGTCCAGTCGCGGATGAGGAACTGTCCCGGCAGCGTGGCAGCCAGTTCGTCGGCCACCTCGCGGGCCTGGTGCAGGTCCTTGAGCTTGAGGCGCACGCCGCTTGGCCCTTCGAGGCGGAACACGCGCGCGGCGTCTTCCTCGTGGATCATCGCGAGCGTCGAGTCGTATTCGTAGTGGCCCGAATCGAAAGTGCCGACCACGGTGAACTGCTTGAGCCGCGGCACCACGCCGGCCGGCGTGACCTGGCCTCCGGGCGCGATCAGCGTGACCTGGTCCCCTTCGCGCACATACAGCGAGCGCGCGAGCTCGACGCCGAGCACGATGCCGAACTGCCCCGGCACCAGCTTCGACAGCGAGCCGTGCTGCATGTCGCTCGAAAGATCGGTCACCTGCGTTTCCAGCTCGGGCTGGATGCCGCGCACCAGCGCGCCCTTCATGTCTTCGCCGCGCGCGATCAGCGCCTGCGCCGAAATGAACGGCGCCACGCCGATCACCTGCGGGTTCTTGCGCGCTTCGGCCATGATCGCGTCGATGTCGCCGAGCGCCTGGCCGTCGCGCGAGAAGATCTCGATATGGGAGATCACGCCGAGCATTCGATCGGTCACTTCCTTCTGGAAGCCGTTCATCACGCTAAGCACGATGATCAGCGCGGCCACGCCGAGCGCAATGCCGAACATGGAGACGCCGGAGATGAAGGAAATGAAGCCGTTGCGCCGCGTCGCCCGGCCTGCGCGTGTGTAACGCCAGCCGAGTTGCAGTTCGTAGGGGAGAGGCATAGGGCGGCCATTGTGGCATCCCGGACAATAGGCCTATGCCTGTGTCTCCCACTCCCCGCCATTTGCTGATTCCTTTCGCCGGCCGCGGCTCGCCCGCCTGCCGCGAAGCATTGGCGGGTCTTCGCCTGCCGAAGCTCGAAGCCCTTCTTGGCCGGCTCTCGCTCATCCACGAAGACGTGCAGGACGAAAGCACCCTCTCTCCACCGCACGAACGCGCATTGGCGGCTGCGCTGGGCATCCCGGCGCCCGATGGCTGCATTCCCTGGGCGGCGCTCGAAGCGAAGCAATCCGGCCTGGGGCCCACCGACGGCGGCGAAAGCTGGGGTCTGGCGACGTTGTGCCATTGGCAGGTCGGCATCGACGACGTGGTTCTGGGCGATCCGGCCGCCATCGAGATCGATGCGTCGGAGTCGGCCGCGTTGCTGGCAGCGGCGCAGCCCTTCTTCGCGGAGGACGGCATCGCACTGCATGCATCGGCGACGCCCGGCCGCTGGCTCGCCCGCGGCAAGGTCTTCGACGGACTCGCCACGGCATCGATCGATCGCGCTGTCGGCTATCCGATCTCCGAGTGGTCGCCGCTGACCGACGCGGCACGCCCCATGCGCAAGCTCCAGAACGAGATGCAGATGCTGCTCTATACCGAGCGTGTGAACGACGAGCGCACCGCGCGCGGCGTTCCGCCGATCAATTCATTCTGGCTCAGCGGCACCGGCAGCCTGCCGGCCGCGGCGAGCCCGAATGGCACCACGCCAACGGTCGCCGACGCACTGCGCCCCCCAGCCCTGCGCGACGACGGTGCCGCCTGGGCATCGGCCTGGCAGGCGCTCGACGCCGGCCCGGTGGCCGCGCTGCTGGCCGATGCCGCGGGTGGCGCCGACGTCACGCTCACGCTGTGCGGCGACCGTGGAGCCTGCAGCTACGGCGTGCAGCCACGCGGCCTCGTCGGCTGGGCCCGCAGCCTCTTCAACCGGCAGGGCGCAGCGACTGTGCTCGGGGCGCTGTGATCATGAAGATCATCGCCAGGGACATTCCTCCGCGCAGCGCCTGGGTGCTCGAACAAGCCGGCGTGCATCCGCTGCTGGCGCGGCTCTATGCGGCGCGCGGCGTGCTGGGCAAGGACGAACTCGATGACGGCCTCGCGCTCCTGCTCGCGCCGGACACGCTGCGCGGCGCGCGCGAGGCAGCAGTGCTGCTGGCGGACGCCATCCGCGACGACAAGCGACTCTGCGTCGTGGCCGACTACGACTGCGATGGCGCGACCGCCTGCGCCGTCGCCGTGCGCGGCTTGCGGCTGCTGGGCGCGAAGCACGCGAGTTACCTCGTGCCCGACCGCGTGACCGACGGCTACGGCCTCACGCCGCCCATTGCCGAGCGCGTGGCCGACAGCGGCGCCGACGTGCTGATCACGGTGGACAACGGCATCGCGAGTGTCGAAGGCGTGGCTGCCGCCAAGGCGCGCGGACTGGCCGTGCTCGTGACCGATCACCACCTGCCGGGCCCCGCGCTGCCGGAGGCCGATGTGCTCGTGAATCCCAACCAGCCGAGTTGCACATTCGAAAGCAAGAGCATCGCCGGCGTCGGCGTGATGTTCTACGTGCTGCTCGCACTGCGGTCGGAGTTGCGCACGCGGGGCGTGTTCGACGTCAGGAACCAGCCCAAGCTCGATGCCTTGCTGCCCTTGGTCGCGCTGGGCACGGTGGCGGACGTGGTCCGGCTCGATGCGAACAACCGGCGGCTGGTGGCGCAAGGCCTGCGGCGCATCCGCGCCGGCGCGATGCCCGCCGGGATTGCGGCACTCTTCAAGGCCGCAGGCCGCAACGCCGCAGCAGCGACGACATTCGACTTCGGCTTCGCGCTCGGCCCGCGCATCAACGCAGCCGGCCGGCTCGCCGACATGACGCTCGGCATCGAATGCCTGCTGACCGACGACGCCGGGCGCGCCGAAGAACTCGCGCGCATGCTCGACGGCATCAACCGCGAGCGGCGCGACATCGAAGGCGGCATGCGCGACAAGGCGCTGTTGCTGGCGGAATCGCTGTTCGACGATGTGCAGGCGCCGCCGGCGGCCATCAGCGTGTTCGGAGCAGACTTCCACGAGGGCGTGGTCGGCATCGTCGCGTCGCGCATCAAGGAGCGTTTCCATCGGCCGACCTTCGTCTTCGCGGCGAGCGGCGCCGACGGCAAGTCGCACGAACTCAAGGGATCCGGGCGATCCATACCCGGGTTTCATCTGCGCGATGCGCTCGATCTCGTCGCCAAGCGCCATCCCGGTGTGCTGCTGCGGTTTGGCGGCCACGCGATGGCGGCGGGATGCACCGTCGCGCGTGAGCAGTTCCCGGCTTTCGAGCAGGCACTGGCCGAAGTCGCGCAGGAATGGCTCGATGCAGCCACCCTGACGCGCAGGCTGGACACCGACGGGCCGCTCGCGCCGGAATACCTCCGTGTGGATCTCGTCGACACCCTGCACCGCGAAGTGTGGGGCCAGGGCTTCGCGCCGCCGACCTTCAGCGAAGAGGTGGAAGTGATTTCGCAGCGGCTCGTGGGCGAAAAGCACCTGGCGCTCAAGCTCAAGCACCGGGGCAAGCCGGTGGACGGCATCTGGTTCGGTCATACCGAGCCGCTTCCGCCTCGCGTGGTCATTGCCTACCGGCTCGACGCCGACGAATGGCAGGGCGTGCGCCGGGTCAGGTTCCTGGTGGAAGGCGCCGAGATCTGAGGCGCCGGGCGCGCGCTCAGGAAGCGGGGGGACGAATGCGCTCCGTCCGGCCTTTCGGGGTGGCGCTCACGACGTCTTCTTTCGCAACAACTTCTGGAGCATCCGAGCGTTGGCGCTTGGGCAGCGCGTCCTCTTCATCCGCCTCTGCCGGTGCGACGACGACGATCTCGTCCACGCAGATGGGTGGCGCGTCTTCCACCGCGCCGCGCACCGCCTCCATCACGTGCGCCGTGCCGTGCGGCGACTGAAGGTCGATGAGGATGCGGCGGGCGCCGAAGCCGCGCGCGTTGGCCCGAAGGAAATCCGCAAGGTGTGCCCGAAGCTCCGGCCAATGGAGCTTGTCCCAGATCACCGCCCTGGGCACGGCGCTCAGCGCGAGGGGAAAGAAGCTTGCCGCCTCGCCACGCTCGTTGATCCGGGTGACGAGTTCCTCCACCTGTTCACGCGGCACGCGCCGCTTCGTGTAGTGGGGCAAGGGCCCGTAACCGGAGTCGGCGTAGGTGAGTACGTGGTAGTCCGAGATCGGTCCTTCGACCTTGTTCGAAGGGGTCCGCACGATTCGCATGGCGAGCCTTTCGCGGGGGGCGTTCGACTGCGAATCAGTGTGCAGGGATGCGTCGTTTCGTGGCATGGGCTAGTGGGGCCTCACTCGTCCGAAACGTGAACTACATCACGGTCGCGTGAAGCATGGATGACATGCGGCGCGAGTCTGCATGGCCTGCGCGCCTTGCGCATCCGCCTTACGGAGGATGCCCATCGGCATAGGGGGTGGCTCTCTGCCTCTTTACGCGGGCTTTACCCGTGCTCAACGCGCCTTTGAGGCGTGCCGCCTCTAATGCGTCGGCGGCCGCGCAAGGCATCGGCATGCAAGGAACTCGAATGGCAGGAATCAGGCAGAAACTCGCGTGGGTCGTCTTGCTGGCGGTCGTCAGCTGCCACAGCTTTGCCCAGTTCGGCGGCGGTGGTGGCATGGGCGGGGGCATGGGTGGTGGCAGGCGCGGGCGCAGCGCCGACACGCCACCCGCATCGCGCGCCAACGAACAGCCGACCAACCCGCAGGCACAGGCGAACGCGCTCAGGGACAAGCTCTACGACCTGCGATTGCGCCTGATGATCACGCCGGAACAGACTGCTCTGTGGGACGCCTTCTACAGCAAGATGTGGGATATCGCGGCGAGGGGCACCATGAGCCGGCCGGCGACGTCCGAGGACGTCACGGCCGTCGAGTTGTTTCAGCGGCGGGCGGCCGACGCGAAGGACCGCGCCGCGCGCCTGCAGGAACTTGCCGATGCGCTCGCCAAGCTGTATGCAGGGCTGACGCCCGAGCAGAAGCACACGGCCGACCAGGCGCTGACGGGTGTCCTCCCCTGAGAGAAGCCGCCTGTCAAAAGCCCCGAAACTCCTGATTGACCCCGATCACGTAGCCCCAGACCCCATCCGTTCCGCTGCGCGAGCCGGTCAGGTCGATGCTGAGCAGAGGCCTGACCGTGTATCGCAATCCACCCCTCGAAGTCCAGATACCGAACGCGCGGAAGCGCTCGAACATCAGGGAAACCCGGTCGTTCAGCGCCCATTCGGCCTGGAGCCCGCCGCGGCCGCTGCGTTCGCCGTTCACCGTGTCCCAGTCGGCCCCGAGGTTCGCGTGGATCCACAGGCTGTCGAGCGCTCGCCAACTCACGGGAAACACCAGTTGCCCACCGGTGTGCCCGCCGTGCGTCACGTCGTAGCTCAGGCCGGCCGATATCGCCGCGGCGAGTCGCGCATCGGGCGCCTGACCCAGGTAGGTCCACTTGACCTGCGGGCCCACGACATATCCATGCGCGTCCTCCGCCGAATAGCGATCAATGTTCAGGCCCAGTTCGACGGGTCCGACGCGGCAGGCCGGCCCGAGGTGGTAGTCCGTGATCCGGTCCACGCCGAATCGCCCCGCCCAGACCTCGTACTGGCATTGGCCAGGATCCAGCGTCCCGGCGTCGTCGACGTCGAAATGACCGCCGGCGTGCACTGCCGCGGCCGACCACCATAAAACCAGGAAGAGAACACGCCGGACCATGGCGGCGGATTCTAGGAGCCGCAGATGCAAGCCCCATGGCAGCTCATGGCAGCCCCGCCGCGCCTCCACGCCGGGGGCGCCGGGACGCCCGCTTCAGAGTTCGAACTGCGGCTGCAATTCGCGGATGCGCTTCATCGCAACGCCCGCCGCCGCGGTCCGTGTCTCGACGCCCAGCTTGACATACACGCGTTCCAGGTGCTTCTTGGCGGTCGCCGGGCTGCTGCCCAAAATCTCACCGATGTCCTTGTTGGTCTTGCCCTTGACCACCCAATAGAGCACCTCGGCCTCGCGCGTGGTGAGTTTCAGGCTCAAGCTCATGGCCTCGATCACCGAGGTGTCGGACACCTCGCGCATGATGATCAGCCAGTCGTCGCCGTCGTCGTCGTGGCCAGTCTGCTGATGCAGGCGCAGCTCGAGGCGGGTAGGGCCTTGTTCGATCGACAGCACAGGCGGCTCGATCTGCCGCTGCGACGCGTCGGGCAGATGCCGTTGCAGCCATTCGAGCACCACGGGCGGCGTCATCGGCGCGCTGGTGCCGCAATAGCGCAGCAGCAGGTCGCGCGCCAGCACGGTCTGCCAGATCAGCTTGCCGTCAGGCATGCGCACGGTGATGCTCGCGTAGCCGAAAGCATCGAGCGCATTGCGCGCCTGCCCTGCCTGCTGCGCTTCCTGCCGCGCGCGGCGGGCGCCCTGCAGATGCACGTTCATCCGCGCCAGCACTTCCTTGGGCTTGATGGGCTTGGTCACGTAGTCCACGCCACCGGCTTCCAGGGCAGCAACGAGATGCTCGGTCTCGGTCAGCCCGGTCATGAAGACGATCGGAATGTGCGCGGTCGCGGCATCGGCCTTGAGCCTGCGCGCGACCTCGAAGCCGTCGATGCCCGGCATCATCGCGTCGAGCAGCACGATGTCGGGTCGCGCCTGAGCGGCACGCTGCAGCGCCTGCTCCCCGTTGGTCGCGACGAGCACGGTGTAGCCCGATTCATCGAGCGCATCGTGCAGCACGGCGAGGTTGTCCGGCACGTCGTCGACGATGAGAACGAGATCGCTGTTGCCCGCGAAATCGCGTGCGGACGTGCTCATGAACTGCTCCCCACGGGGAGAGAACACATCTTGTCGAACTGGAATTGCCGCGCCAGGGCGCGTTGGGCGGCGGTCCAGGCCACGCATTCGGGATGGGCCGCATCGATGTCGTCGAGCTGATTCATGATTCCGCGAAAGTAGCCCAGGCTCACCGCTTCCTCGAGTGCGCGCAGCCTGTCGGGCGAAGGCATCGTGGCCGCGGCCGCGGGTTGTGAAGGCGGCTCCGCGGCCACGGCGCTGTCTGTCCACCGAAGTTCGAGCCGCCGCTCCAGCCAGTCGAGCAACTCACTGTGCCGAACCGGCTTGACGAAGAAGTCCTCGGGCGTGATGCCGACGTCGTTGTCCAACCGCTTGTCGAAGGCGTTGGCCGACACGATGGCGACAGCCGCGTGCGCCAGCCCCAGCGCATGCGAACGGCGGATGGTCTCCCAGCCGTCGATACCGGGCATGGCAAGGTCGATGAACATCGCGTCGGGCCGCCAGCCCGCCGCGATCAGGTCGAGCGCATCGTGGCCGCTCGCCGCGGTGCGCAATTCGAAGCCGAGCGGCGCAAGCACCTGCGCGAGCAGCTCGCGGTCGGCTTCCTCGTTGTCGACGACCATCAAGCGCCGGCGTCGGCCTTCGTAGCCACGCCGAGCGCGCGGCGCCGGCACGCGGCGCAGGTGCTGCCCGGGCGGTAACGCGTGCACGTGCGGCAGGAAGAGGCGCAACCGGAACACCGAACCCGCGCCGGGGGTGCTCTGCACCGTCATCTCGCCGCCCATCAGGTCGATCAGCATCTTCGCGATCGTGAGTCCGAGCCCCGCGCCGGGCGCTGCCGATCCGGCGGTGCTGCCACGCGCGAAGGGCTCGAAGATGCGGCCCAGCTCTTCGGCCGACATGCCCGGCCCCGTATCCTCGATCTCGATCGCGGCGAATTCGCGTGCGTACCGAAGGCGCAGCGTGACCTGTCCCGTCGTCGTGAACTTGATGGCATTGCCCAGCAGGTTGATGAGGATTTGCCGCACGCGCTTTTCATCGGCGCGCACCAGTTCCGGCAACGCGCCCGTGGTCTCGAAGCGAAACGCCAGGCCTTTTTCGACCGCCTGCAACTCGAACATGTCGGCCAGTTCGCTCATCACTTGGGCAAACTGCATCGGCTTCGCGTGCAGCGTGAGCTTGCCGGCCTCGATGTGCGCGATGTCGAGCGTTCCTTCGATCAGCGACAACAGATGCTCGCCGCCGCGCTTGATCACCGCGACGGCCTGCCGGCGATGCGGCGGCACGGCGGCGTCCTCGCCCATCAGCTGCGCATAGCCCAGGATGCTGTTGAGCGGCGTACGCAGCTCGTGGCTGATGGCGCTGATGTAACGGCTCTTGGCCTGGTTGGCCTGGTCGGCCGTCTGTTTGGCGGCCTGCAGCGCGCGGTCGGTTTCGCGGTGAAGCTCGATCTCGCGCACCAGCAGGTGCGTCTGGCGGTTCGATTCTTCCTGCGCGACCTTGCGGCTCTGCTGCGCGAGCACGAGCCACCAGGCCACGATGCCGGAGATCAGCATGAGTGCCATGTAGGCCTTGAGAAAACCGGAACGCAGCGATGCAAGCTCCATATCGAGCATGGGGCCGTTCAGCGCACCCTCGCCGAGCGCGCGCAGTTCCTGCTGATAGAGCACGCCGAAGACCGCCGCGAGCAGCGGCACGACGATCAGCATCAGCAGCAGGAAATGGCCGAGTCCGGTGTCGAGATAGGGCCACACCCGGCGCGGCAACAGCCAGCGCAACGCGCCGGACCATTGGGCCGACAGGCTCGCCTGCGGCTTGCACAAGTCGCCGCAGCGCGCATCGAGCGTGCAGCACAGCGAGCAGATCGGACCTTGGTAGGCCGGGCAGTGCGCCATGTCCGGCCCCTCGTATTCGCGCTCGCAGATGGCGCAGCGTTGCACGGCAAGGCGCCGATAACTGCCGGCATCGGACTCGACGCGCGCCCAGCGCACTGCCGAGCGACGCGCGGACGGCACGAACGGCGCGGCGCCGCCTTCGTCGGAGATTCGCGCGATGTAGTACTTGCCGCGTGTCGCCCAGGCAATGACCGGCGACGCGACAAAGGCCGTGCCCAGCGCGATCAATGCCGAGAAAGCCTGCGCCAGCGGCCCGAACACGCCCAGATGCGCCGTGATCGACACCGCCGAAGCCAGCGCCATCGCGCCGACGCCGACCGGATTGATGTCCCACAGGTGCGCGCGCTTGAACTCGATGCCCGGCGGCGAGAGCCCCAGCGGCTTGTTGATGACCAGGTCGGCCACCACCGCCATCATCCAGGCGATGGCAATGTTGGCGTAGAGACCGAGCACGTCGCCCAGGGCCTCGAACACGTTCATCTCCATCAGCATGAAAGCGATGAGCGCGTTGAACACCACCCACACGACGCGGCCCGGATGGCTGTGCGTGACGCGGGAGAAGAAGTTGCTCCACGCCAGCGAGCCCGCGTAGGCGTTGGTGACGTTGATCTTGAGCTGCGAGATCACGACGAAGATGGCCGTCGCCAGCACTGCCCAGCCGTAGTTCGGGAACACGTATTCGTACGCGGCGAGGTACATCTGGTTCGGGTCGATCGCGCGCTCGGGCGGCACCATGTGGCTGATCGCGAGGTAGGCGAGCAGCGCGCCGCCGAGCATCTTGAGCACTCCGAGCACGACCCAGCCCGGCCCACCGACCAGCACGCCGGCCCACCAGCGCCGGCGATTGGCTGCCGAGCGCGCCGGCATGAATCGCAGGTAGTCGGCCTGTTCGCCCATCTGCGTGATCAGTGCGATTCCCACGGTCAGCGCGGCACCGAACAGGTGCAGATCGAATCCGCTCGACGTCGACCTGACACCGACATAGTGCGCAATGCCCGAAAACGCACCAGGATCGCGCGCCAGCACATAGACGAATGGCACGACCAGCATCAGCAGCCAGATCGGCTGCGTCCACACCTGCAACCGACTGATCGCGGAGATGCCGTGCGTCACAAGCGGGATCACCACCAGCGCACAGACCAGGTAGCCCCAGACCGGTGGCACGCCCAGCGCAAGCTCCAGCGCATAGGCCATGACTGCGGCTTCAAGCGCGAAGAAGATGAAGGTGAACGACGCGTAGATCAGCGACGTCAGCGTCGAGCCGATGTAGCCGAAGCCGGCACCGCGCGTGAGCAGATCCATGTCAACGCCGTAGCGCGCCGCATAGACGCTGATCGGCAGACCCGCAAGGAAGATGATGAGCCCCGTGCCCAGGATGGCCCAGAAGGCATTGACGAATCCGTACTGCACCAGCAGCGTGGCGCCGACCGCCTCCAGGATCAGGAACGAGGCCGCGCCGCCGAAAGCCGTGCTCGCCACGCGCCATTCCGCCATGCGGCGAAAGCGCTGCGGCGTGAAGCGCAGTGCGTAGTCTTCGAGGGTTTCGCTGGCGACCCAGCTGTTGTAGTCGCGCCGGACCTTGACGATGCGCTGCGGTGCTTCGTCGCTCGGGGCGGGGGGAACGGCGGTGGAGTCCACGCGTCAACGGTGCACCTTTCATGCCCGCACGTGGCCGCGCACACCGGGAGGCACGACTGTTGCAACGCACATTGCTTGCCCATAATGACTCGCCCCTAGACGCCAACCCTCGCACCCATGGAACTGACACCGCGCGAAAAAGACAAGCTGCTGATCTTCACGGCGGCCCTGCTGGCCGAACGTCGCCGCGCCCGCGGGCTGAAGCTCAATTACCCCGAGGCTGTCGCGCTGATCTCGGCGGCGGTGATGGAAGGTGCACGCGACGGCAAGAGCGTTGCATCGCTCATGAGCGAGGGGCGCACGGTGCTGACCCGCGCCGATGTGATGGAAGGGGTTCCGGAAATGATCCCGGACATCCAGGTGGAGGCCACCTTCCCCGACGGCACCAAACTCGTCACGGTGCACCAACCCATACTATGACTCGCCCCCAGGTTGGCTCACTTCGTGTAGCCGCCCACCCCCTACCAGGGGCAACACCGGCGGCCCGGCAGAGCCGGTTCCGCGGTGTTTCCGGGACTGAATAACAAACCAAGGACTTGTCCATGCGTCTTTCTCGATTTGCACCTGCACTTGCTTTGCTCGCAGCATTGCCCTTGGCCGCCAGCGCCCACACCGGGGTCGATGGTGGGCTTCATCACGGACTCTTCACCGGCTTTCTTCATCCGCTGACCGGTGCGGACCATCTGGCCGCGATGGTGGCGGTGGGGCTCTGGAGCGCGCTCACCGCGCGTCGTGCGTGGCCTGATCTGCTGTGGGCACCCTTGGGTTTCGCCGCGATGCTGCTGGTCGGCGCGGTGGCGGGTCTCGGCGGTCTGCAACTTCCGGCCGTCGAGCCGATGATTGCCGCGTCGCTGCTGGTGATCGGTCTGCTGGTCGTCACGCAACGGCGCCTTCCCGGGTTGACTGCTGCGATGCTCGTCGGGGTGTTCGCCGTCTTCCACGGCGTGGCACACGGGCAGGAACTGGCGGGCGAATCCGGTGCCGCGCTGACGCTGGCTGGCATGCTCGCCGCGACCGTGCTGTTGCACATCGCCGGTATCGCCATCGGCTGGTCGCTGCGCAACGGTCACCGCTGGCTGCCTCGTCTTGCGGGCGCCGCCGTGGCGGCATTCGGCGTCGCGCTGCTCGGCGGGCTTGCCTGAGGCATTTCGATGATTCCTGGCGAACTCATCACCGACGACGGCGACCACGTCCTCAACCCCGGACGCCGCACGCTGACGCTGGTCGTCAAGAACACCGCGGATCGGCCGATCCAGGTCGGCTCGCACTACCACTTCGCTGAGACCAACGGCGCGTTGGGCTTCGACCGCGAAGCCGCGCGCGGCATGCGATTGAACATCGCGTCGGGCACGGCCGTGCGTTTCGAGCCCGGACAGCAACGCACCGTCGAACTGGTGGATTTCTCGGGTGACCGCGTGATCTACGGCTTTCGCGGCCTCGTGCAAGGAAAGCTCTGAACATGGCAACCATCGGGCGCCGCGCCTACGCAGAAATCTTCGGCCCCACGGTGGGCGACCGCATCCGACTCGCCGACACCGATCTCGTGATCGAAGTCGAGGAGGACTACACGCTGCATGCCGGCGGCTACGGCGAGGAGGTCAAGTTCGGCGGCGGCAAGACCATCCGCGACGGCATGGCGCAAGGCCAGCGCACCCGCGCCGAAGGCACGGTCGACACGGTGATGACCAATGCGCTCATCCTCGATCACTGGGGCATCGTGAAGGCGGACATCGGCCTGAAGGACGGCCGCATCGTCGCCATCGGCAAGGCGGGCAATCCCGACGTGCAGCCGGGCGTGGATATCGTCATCGGCGCGGGCACCGAGGTGATCAGCTGCGAAGGCAACATCGTCACCGCCGGCGGCATCGACAGTCACATCCATTTCATCTGCCCGCAGCAAATCGAGGAAGCGCTGGCCTCGGGCGTGACCACCATGCTCGGCGGCGGCACGGGGCCCGCCACCGGCACCTTCGCGACGACCGCGACGCCGGGGCCTTGGCACATCGAGCGCATGCTCCAGGCTGCAGACGCATTCCCGATGAACCTCGGCTTCCTCGGCAAGGGCAACGCGAGCCTGCCGGCGGCGCTGCACGAGCAGATCGACGCGGGCGTCATCGGCCTCAAGCTGCACGAGGACTGGGGCACCACCCCGGCCGCGATCAGCAACTGCCTCGACGTGGCCGACGCCACCGACACGCAGGTGGCGATCCACAGCGACACACTCAACGAATCGGGCTTCGTCGAGAACACCATCGCGGCCGTGAAGGGCCGCGCGATCTGCGCCTTCCACACCGAAGGCGCCGGCGGCGGCCATGCGCCCGACATCCTGCGCGTGGTGGGCGAGGCGAACTTCCTGCCTTCGTCGACCAACCCGACGATGCCCTACACCGTGAACACGCTCGACGAGCACGTCGACATGCTCATGGTCTGCCATCACCTCGATGCCGGCATCGCCGAGGACCTTGCCTTTGCCGAAAGCCGCATCCGCAAGGAAACCATCGCGGCGGAGGACATCCTGCACGACATGGGCGCCATCAGCATGTTCAGCTCCGACAGCCAGGCGATGGGCCGGGTCGGCGAGGTCGTCATCCGCTGCTGGCAGACCGCCCACAAGATGAAAGCGCAGCGCGGCAAGCTGCCGGAAGACCCGGCGCGCAGCGACAATTTCCGCGCCAAGCGCTACGTGGCCAAGTACACGATCAACCCCGCCATTGCACACGGCATCGCGCACGAGGTGGGCAGCATCGAAGTCGGCAAATGGGCCGACCTGGTCGTGTGGAAGCCGGCCTTCTTCGGCGTCAAGCCCTTCGCGATCCTGAAGGGCGGCACCATCGCCATGGCCGCGATGGGCGACCCGAACGCATCGATCCCGACGCCGCAGCCCGTGCACTACCGCCCGATGTTCGGCGCCTTCGGCGGATCGCTCGCGAAAAGCTCGCTGACCTTCGTTTCGCAGGCAGGACTCGCAGCGGACATCGGACGCCGCTACGGTCTCGCGAAGAACCTGAGCGCGGTGAAGAACATCCGCGGCGTGCGCAAGCAGCACATGGTGCACAACGCCTATACCCCTGCGATGGAGATCGATGCCCAGACCTACGCTGTGCGCGCCGACGGGCAGTTGCTGACCTGCGATCCGGCGGTTTCGTTGCCGATGACGCAGCGGTATTTCCTGTTCTGAATGTCAGCCGTTGGACGTAGCAAGGCGGTCGCGAATCCATTTCGCAAGGACGTCCTCATCCAACTGGCCAGCAGCAAGGCCCAGCATCACGAGAACACACTCTTCGTCGGTCGCATTGAGTTCGAACCCGTTGAGGTCGAGAAAGAGTTCCATCGCAATGAAAGCCGTTCGCTTGTTGCCATCGACGAACGGATGATTGCGAGCGATCGCGAAGGCGTAGCTTGCCGCGAGCGTCGCCGCATCGGGCGATTCATACAGGGCCCGGTGCTGAGGACGCGCCAAGGCAGACGCCAGGAGGCCTTCATCGCGCAGTCCACCGGGCCCTCCGTGTTCGACCAACTGCTCGTCGTGCGCTGCATGGATCATGCGCATGCTCAGCCAGACCCATTGCTCATTGGCTGCCGTCACTTGGCCAACTCACGCAGCACGTTGCGTCGCTTCTTCATGATTCGCCGGGCAGCTTCCATCTGCCGCTCGAACTCGTCGTCATACGGCGAAAGATTCACCCCGCCATTGGTGGCCTGGGTGAGGTAGATCGTGTCGCCCTTGCCCAAATTCATCTTTGCCAGGACGTCCTTCGGGAGGATCACTCCGACGGAATTGCCGATCTGGGTCAGTTTGAGGGCGGACATCGAATACTCCGGGGCTTCAAAGTTATAACAAGCGTTATATTATCGCCCGACCTATCCAAGCCGCAAGCAACGATGCTCACCGCCAACAAACTCATGCCCCAGGGCGGCGGCCTCGCGCCCGTCCTGCTGAAGCGCGCCGCCACCGTCGAACTCGACTGGGACGTCCGCCAGAAAAGCCGTTTCGACACCACCGATTCGCAGGGTCGCCAGATCGGCGTCTTCCTGCCGCGCGGCACCGCAGTGCGCGGCGGCGACGTGCTGGTCGCGGAAGACGGCTCGCTCATCAAGGTGATCGCGGCGCCGCAGCCCGTGCTGGTCATCACGCATTGCAGCGAGCACGGCACGCCTTTCGACTTGCTGCGGGCCGCCTACCACCTCGGCAACCGGCATGTGCCGATCGAACTCAAGCCCGACCACCTGAAGATCGAGCCCGACCATGTGCTGGCCGGCATGCTGCGATCGATGCACTTGATCGTGCGCGAAGCCGCGGAAGCCTTCGAGCCCGAGGGCGGCGCGTATGGATCGCAGGGCCATTCGCACGGTGCCGGCCCCGTTGGGCCGGTGCTGCATCCGGATGCGTACGCGGGTTCGCACGATCACGATCATGCGCACGATCATGACCACGACCATTCCCACGGCCACTCTCACTGATGGATGACGCGCCAGCCGCCCTCCCCGCTTCGAGCCTGCTTCAGCTGATCTGGCTGGCATCGCCCGCGCTCCCTGTCGGCGGCTTCTCCTACTCCGAAGGGTTGGAAGCGGCCATCGAATGGGCCGGCATCGGCACCGAGCAGGCCGCCGCCGACTGGCTGGTCGACCAGTTGCACCTGAGCTTGGCGCGCGCCGATCTCGCTGTCGTGGCCGAGGCGATCGGGGCATGGCGATGCGGCGACTTGCCGCGCATCCATTCGCTCAACGACTGGGTCTTCCATACGCGCGAGTCCGCGGAATTCCTGCTGCAGACCGAGCAGATGGGCCGTTCCTTCGTCGAGTGGCTGAAGCTGCACCACGCCGATGCCGCCGACGTCTTCGACACCTTGCCGGCCAGCTACCCGATCGCCTTCGCCTTCGCGGCGAGTCGCACCGACGCGGCCGCGCGCGACGCCTGCCTGGCCTTCGCCTTCGGCTGGGCCGAGAACATGGTCGCTGCCGCGGTCAAGGCCGTGCCGCTCGGCCAGAGCGCGGGGCAGCGCATGCTCGCCCGGCTGGCCGCCGAAATCCCCACGGCGGTCGCGCATGCGAGCGCGCTGGAGGATGATGACCGCCAAGCCTTTTCCCCCATGCTTGCCGTGCTGTCGGCCCGCCACGAAACCCAGTACTCGCGTCTTTTCAGAAGCTAAGCCTGTTCAAGCACCATGTCCTCCGCCCTCCACCACATCGCCCACCGCACCAAGAGACTGCCGCCGCTTCGCGTGGGCATCGGCGGCCCGGTCGGCTCCGGCAAGACCACGCTGCTCGAGATGCTCTGCAAGGCGATGCGCGACAAGTACGACCTCATTGCCATCACCAACGACATCTACACGAAGGAAGACCAGCGCCTGCTGACGGTCGCCGGCGCGCTGCCGGCCGAACGCATCATGGGTGTGGAAACAGGCGGCTGCCCGCACACCGCCATTCGCGAGGATGCATCGATCAATCTCGAGGCGATCGACCGGATGCTCGACCAGTTTCCGGATGCCGACGTGGTGTTCGTCGAATCAGGCGGCGACAACCTCGCAGCGACCTTCAGCCCCGAACTGTCCGATCTCACGATCTACGTGATCGACGTGGCGGCGGGCGAGAAGATCCCTCGCAAGGGCGGTCCCGGCATCACCAAGAGCGACCTCTTCGTGATCAACAAGACCGATCTGGCGCCCTATGTCGGTGCGGATCTCGGCGTGATGGAAGCCGACACGAAGCGCATGCGCAAGCAGCGCCCCTTCGTGATGACAAATCTGAAAACGCATGCCGGCTTGGCCGAAGTGGTGTCGTTCATCGAAGAGCGCGGCATGCTCACTCACACCTGAGCGATACCAAGCCCATTCGCGAAACACCGCAGAACCGGCTTGGCCGGGCCGCTGGTGTTGCCCCCGGCAGGGGGTGGGCGGCTACACGAAGTGAGCCAACCTGGGGGCGAGTCAAAGCTCGCTGGCGTCCTTGAGTTGTCTGGCCTTGTAGACCAGGCGGACGCTGGCGTGCCGCGGATCGCTGGTGCGCTGGGCATAGACGTCCATATCGCCGCTCACCCAAGCCGCGTAGGCACTGCCGGGATCGTTCGAGCTCAGTTCGGGGCCATAGCTGCCGCGGCCCCACGCGACGATTTCGGCGAAGGCGGCTGCACCCAGGTCGGGCAATGCGTCCGCCGCCGCCACCCATTCGACCCGCCGCAACTCGCCGCCGGCGAAGAAAAAGACAGGCTCGAAGACGACGCCCGCAAATTTTGTCGGCGTCGCATGCCAAGTGCCGGCGAGTCCGCCCGCCAGACGCTGGGGCCGCTGCACGCGTTCCAGATCCGGCAGCGCCGCATGGAGTTCTTCGGCCGACATCCCGAACCGCACGCCGGCCGGCAGCGCTTGGGCGTGCAGCGCGGTGACCGCAAGGAGAAGGGTCGAGGCGAGCAGCGTGCGGATTGGTTTCATGGGTCGGATGGCGAGCGCGAGGCAAAGGCGAATTGTGACCAACCCGACAAGCGAACTTGGGTCGGCCCGCCGCGCCGATTGGCATCGATTTGTGACGACAGCCGTGAAATGGTCCGCAATTTGCTCGGGGACATAGAACTTCGGACCTATATTCCGAGCACTGTTAACACCGGATACTGATTGAAACGAATTCTGACATTCGAGATCACCATGGCCTCCGAAGCGATCTTCATCCCCGCAGCTGGCACAGTCCAGTTCGCCATTTACCCGGACGGATACGACGGCGCACGGATCATTGCCCGGATTGACGAGGAAGCGCTCCACACCCGCTTCCACGCACCGGAAGGCGAGGATTCGGAACTGGTGGAGGCCTACGCCCGCAACGCCGATTCGATCGACGCGCTGGCCACGGCGCGCTACCGGGAAAATCCGACCGTCGCCATCTGCCTGCATAGCAACGACTTCTGACCTGAGGGCGGAAGCGCCGTCGCTCACGCCATCAGGGCTTTCACCTTGCCGCTCGTGAAGGGCACGCTGCGCAGGCGCACGCCGGTGGCATCGAACACCGCGTTCGCCAGCGCGGCCGGCACCGGGCTGGAAGCGGCTTCGCCCGCGCCGAGCGGCGGATCGTCACGGCGGTCGATCAGGGCAATCTCCAGGCGGGGCACCGCTGTGAAGCGCAACAGCGGATAGCTGGCCCAGTCGACGCTCGTGACGCGCGAGCGGTCGAAGGTGGTCTCCTCATACAAGGTGCGCGACAGCGTCTGCAGGATGTTTCCCTCGACCTGCGCACGCACCGTATCGGGGTTGATCATCAGGCCGCAATCGTGCGCGCAGCACACGCGGCGCACCGAGATGTTGCCCGTCGAGCGATCGACCTCCACCTCCATCGCCATGGCGACGAAAGTCTCGTTGTTCTTGTAGTGGACGTACGCCATGCCGCGTCCCACGGCCACATTGCCCTGCGCCGAAGATGAGGCCGGCGACGGCCTGGGCTTCCAGCCGATCATCTGCCCGACGCGCCGGATCACCTCCGCACCACGCGGGTTCGACACATCCCGAAGCCGATAGGCCAACGGATCCACGCGCGCCTTGGCCGCGAGTTCGTCGACGAAGCTTTCCACGGCGAAACAGTTCGCCACCTTGCCCGGCGCGCGGATGTTCGAGGGCCGCAATGGCGCCGGCCCCAACCAGTGCGCGGAGACCTTCACCGCATTCGCGGCGTAAGGCGGATCGCCGTTCTGCGACACGAGACCCACGGACTGACCCACCGGCTGCCGGATACCCGCGGCCAGCGGAGACAGCAGCGGAATCCATTCCAGGTTGGCCGTGGCGCGCGGCACCCACATCTCGGTCTCCCAGGCATCGATGCGACCGTCGGGCATCTGCGTGGCCTTGAGTTCGAGCAACTGGGGCGGGCCCTTGGGATCCCAGCCGAGTTCGTCCTGCCGGCTCCACTGCACGCGCACGGGCTTTTCGACCGCCTTGGACAGCAGCACCGCATCCGCGGCCGCATCGTCGTGCCCGTTCATGCCGTAGCAGCCGGCGCCGTCGAGGTAGATGACGCGCAACTTGTCGCGCGGCAGATCGACGAGCCCCGCGAAGACGCTCAGGAAACGATGGCTGGCTTGCGATGCCGTCCAGACCGTGCCGCCGTCGTGCTTGACGTCCGCCACCGCGCAGGACGGGCCGATGGAGCCGTGCGACTGAATGGGCCACGCGTAGGTCGCCTTGGCGATGTCCGTCGCATTGCGCAGATCGGCGATGCGCTGTGCATCGCCCTTGGAACTGATCACCTCGTCGGCGACGAAGGGGCCGCTCCGAGCCCATTCGACGAGTGCTTCATGGCCGATGAGCGGCGCGCTATCGCTCCATTCCACCTTGAGTTCGCGCGCGGCGCGCACGGCCGCCCATTCGTCGGGACTGACGACACCAACGAAATCGGCGATGCGCACGACGCGCACGCCCGGCAGACGCGACACCGACGCCTCGTCGACCGCCAGCACCCGCGCACCCACCGAGGGCGGCCGCACAACGCGCCCGTGCAGCATGCCGGGCATGACCAGGTCATGGACGTAGACATGGCGCCCGGTCACCTTCGTGGGCACGTCAGGGCGCGGGAGCGGCTTGCCGACCAGCACGTAATCGGCCGGTCGCTTGAGCGGCGCCTTGGGATTCATCTTGACGTCGAAGGTGCGGCCGCCGACCAGCGCCGCGACTTCCACGCCTCGGCCGTCGGGGGTACGCACCGCGCCGTCGACCAGCCGGAGCTGATCGGCCGGCACCTGAAGCTTCTGCGACGCCATGGCAACCAGCGCTTCGCGCGCCGTCGCCGCCGCCTGCCGGAGTTCCACGCCGCCGCGCATGATGCCGCTGCTGCCGGCGGTGGGGCCTTGGTTGGGTGTCAGCGCGGTGTCGCCTTCGATCAATTCGATGTGTTCGACCGGTGCGCCGAGTTCCTCGCCCACCATCTGCCGCATAGCGATGCGGTGACCGGTGCCCAGATCGACCTTGCCTGAATAGATGACCACCGTGCCGTCGGCGCGCACGGCGAGGAAGGCATCGACCTGGTCGAGCGACAGCGTCCGCTGCCCGGCGGCGGCGGTTTGCGCCAACGCGGAGGTGGCCGGCGCCAGACCCAAACCCACGACCAGCGCCCCGGCCTGAAGCATGGCGCGCCGCGTCAGCGTGCCGGTACGGGGCTCGTCGATGTGCATCGTGGTCATGACGTCAGGCCCTCGCGGTGCCGGCAGCGCGCTCGACGGCGCGCAGCACCCGGTCGTGGGATCCACATCGGCACAAGTTGCCGGCCAGCGCCTGCTGCGCCTCTTCGCGCGTCGGCCGCGGCACGCGCTTCAGGAGCGCCACCGTGCTCATGACCATGCCGTTGGTGCAGTAGCCGCATTGCGCGGCCTGCTCGGCAATGAAGGCCGCCTGCACCGCATGCGGCTTGTCGGGCGAGCCGAGCCCCTCGGCGGTGATGATGCGCCGCCCCGCCGCATCACCGACCCGCACGGTGCACGAACGCACCGGTGCGTCGTCGAGCAGCACGGTACAGGCGCCGCATTGCCCGAGGCCGCAGCCGAACTTGGTCGCATGGAGGGCCAGGTCGTTGCGCAGGGCATAGAGCAATGGCATGTCCGGGTCCCAGGCCTCCACGTCCCTGGAGGTGCCGTTGACGATCACGGTGATGACAGGCATTCGAAACTCCTTGCATCGGAACCCGGCCAGGGAGGCCGGGCAGATCGACGGCGATGCAGATTGCCACACGGCGCCGAATGCTTCAAGCCGGCTTGACCTTGCAGTCACTTGAGGGTTTCCAATGACGACATGGCAAGAACAACAACCCCGGAAACATCGATCGCCGCCGCTCACCGGACGGACAGCGGCGCGCATGGCCATGTCGCCCACTCAGACTACTGCTGTTCGGCCGACCACCACGACGTCCCCGAGCCCGCGCAAGACGGGCCGGTCGCCGCCAATACCTTTCGCATTCCAACCATGGATTGCAGCGCGGAAGAATCGGACATTCGCCGCGTCGTCGAACCGATCGCGGGGATTCGCGGACTGCATTTCCAGTTGGGCCGGAGAACGCTGAGGATCGACGGCGCTCCGGGGGCGATTCCACACGCCCTGGCGGCCATTCGCAAGGCTGGCTATGTACCCGAACCGCTCGCGCCACAGGGCTCGGCAGGCGCCGAAACCGCATTGAACGATGATCACGGGCACAGCGGCGGCTACCTGCGACTCGCCACCGCCCTCGCGCTGGCGCTCGTGGCCGAAGGTGTCTCCTATTTCGCGCCGGACACCATGCCCTGGAAGGTGGCCGGCATGGCAGTTGCCGTGGCGGCCATCGGCCTGGCCGGCCTCGAAACCTATGCGAAGGGTCTGCAGGCCCTCCGGCACGCGAGGCTCAACATCAACGCGCTCATGTCGGTGGCCGTCACAGGCGCGTTCGTCATCGGCCAATGGCCCGAGGCGGCGATGGTGATGGCGCTCTATGCAATTGCAGAATTGATCGAGGCACGCGCGGTGGACCGTGCGCGCAATGCCATCAAGGGCCTCGTCGACCTCGCGCCGAACGATGCCGAGGTGCGGCAGGCCGACGGAAGCTGGGTGCGCATTCTGGCCAACGACATTCCGCTGGGCGCCGTCGCACGGGTGAAGCCCGGCGAACGCGTTGCGCTGGACGGCATCGTCACGCGCGGCAACAGCAGCATCAACCAGGCGCCCGTCACCGGTGAAAGCATCCCGGTCGACAAGGCGCCGGGCGAGCCGGTCTTCGCAGGCACCATCAACGAAAACGGCGAGATCGAGTTCCGCGTCACGGCGGCCGCCAACGACACGACGCTGGCGCGCATCATCCACGCGGTCGAGGAAGCACAGGGCTCCCGCGCGCCAACGCAGCGTTTCGTGGATCGCTTTGCGGCCGTCTACACGCCGACAGTGTTCGTCCTGGCCGTGGCGGTGGCCGTGCTGCCGCCGCTTTTTCTAGGCTGGGAGTGGCTGGCTGCAATCTACAAGGCGCTGGTTCTGCTGGTGATCGCCTGCCCCTGCGCGCTGGTGATCTCGACGCCGGTCACGGTCGTGAGCGGCCTTGCCTCTGCTGCGCGGCGTGGCATCCTGATCAAGGGCGGCACCTACCTCGAAGATGCGCGCCGGCTCAAGGCCGTTGCGCTGGACAAGACCGGCACCATCACCGAAGGCAAGCCTCAGTTGGTGGCCTTCCGCTCATGGGGGAACACCGACGAAGCCGTTGCCTTTCAACACGCGAGGAGCCTGGCGGCACGATCCGATCACCCCGTCTCCAAGGCCATCGCGGAAGGCCTGGAGGGCCCCGTCTCCGACGTCGATGCATTCGCCGCGCTGCTGGGGCGCGGCGTCGAGGGCGTGATCCACGGCGAGCGTCTGGTGCTCGGCAACCATCGGCTCATCCGCGAACGCGGCCAAGGCGATCCGGCGCTCGACGCGGCGCTCCTCGCGCACGAGGCCGAAGGACGCACGGTGACCCTCCTCGCGAGCGAGCGCGGCGTGCTCGGACTTTTCGCCGTGGCCGACACCGTCAAGCCCAGCTCCATCGAAGCCATCGCCCAACTCAAGCGCCTCGGCGTGATGCCCGTGATGCTGACCGGCGACAACGAAGCCACGGCGCAGGCGGTGGCACGCGAGGCGGGCATCGGCGATGCGCGCGGCGGGTTGCTGCCGCAAGACAAGCTCGGCGCCATCGATCAGATGCGCGAGCGCTACGGCCCCACCGCGATGACCGGCGACGGCATCAACGACGCGCCGGCGCTGGCCCGCGCCGACATCGGATTCGCCATGGGTGCGGCGGGAACGGACACGGCGATGGAAGCGGCGGACGTCGTGATCATGAACGACGATCTCGGCCGCATCGCGGAGACGATCCGCCTGTCCCGGCGCACGCACACCGTGCTGTGGCAGAACATCGGCCTGGCGCTCGCCATCAAGGCCGTGTTCTTCTTGCTGGCGGTGTTCGGCGGCGCGACGATGTGGATGGCGGTTTTCGCGGACATGGGCGCGAGCCTGCTGGTCGTGGGCAATGGCCTGCGATTGCTGCGCCGGATCGAAGCCTGACCCGACCGCGAACCCTCCAAAAAGAAAACGGCCCCGAGGGGCCGTTTTCCTTGGGACGCAGCCATCGGCTGCGAGAAGAAGAATTTACTTCTTGGCGGCCTTCTTGGCGGGAGCAGCCTTCTTCGCCGCAGGCTTGGCAGCGGCCTTCTCGGCCTTGCGCTTGGCGGCCTTGGGATCGATGGCCGCCTTGAAAGCAGCGCCGGGGACGAACTTCGGCACCTTTTGTGCAGCGATCTTGATCTTGGCACCGGCCTGGGGGTTGAAGCCCGTGCGAGCGGCGCGCGCCACCTGCTTGAAGGTGCCGAAGCCGATGAGCTGGACGGGGTCGCCCTTCTTCACTGCGGCGACGATGGAACCCGTCACTGTTTCCAGGATGCGGGCGGCTTCGGCCTTGCTGACGTTGTGGGCGGTGGCGATCTTTTCGACCAGTTCGATACGGTTCACGAGGTTTTCCTTAGGATTGATTTCGCCATGTTGCCGATGGCGGCGCAGCATTCGATACAAGCTGCAAGCGGCGCGGAGTATAGGGCAGTGCGCAAGCCCGTCGGCAAAGCCGGCGGTGGCTACCTGTCAGAGGGCCTTCTCGCGGAGTGCGAGCTGCGGTCTGCAATGAACGAGTATTGAGCCGACACGTCCCTGCTCTGGCCGGTGTGCATCTCGCTGGCAGCGACCTTGTCGGCGCCTGTCCCCAACGCATTGGACCGAAGAGGATCACCGACATACGCGGCGCCGCATGGCCGATCGGAGAGCACCGTTTGCCCCCTGTCGTCCTTGCATCGGTGAATCTCTGCCGACGCCGAGGCGCCAATGGCGCCGATCGCGAGAACGACGGCAACTCGGATGACGTGCGAAACCGGAGAAGACATAGGGTCGCTTTCAATTTGTTACGACTATGCTAACCTGACGGAAATGCCCGTCCACCCGTTCTTCAAGATAGGTGAGCCGACCGTGAAAAAAGACTCGACGTGCCAGAGCCGCTGGCCCTCGCCACACCGATCGGACCCTATGGATGCGGCAGCGTCGCGATGCCACAATGAAATTCGAAAGTGCATCGGATGAATTGCGCAAGGGGGGTCAGCATGCCGACCGTTTGTCGAATCGGGTTCGTACTTTGGCTCGCGGCCTTGTTGCCGCTCGAAGCAGTCGCCGCGCTCGGCGGCCCTGCGTCGTCCGTGGCAACGGACCAGACGCACATGAAAGCCACGCGCGAAGTGAAGGCCGGCCCGGCCTACACCGTGCATGAAATCACCACCCCCACCGGAACCGTGGTCCGGGAGTTCGTCTCTCCCGCCTCGGGCCAAGTCTTCGCGGTGACATGGCAGGGCCCCTTCATGCCCGACCTGAAGCAGGTGCTGGGCGATCACTTCGCCACCTTCGCGGAGGCTGCAGGCAAGGGACGCATCGGCCGCGGCAACGCCCTGGTGAGCCGGCCGGAAGTGGTCATCCATTCGGGCGGACACATGCGTGCCTTTGAAGGCAAGGCCTATCTGCCCGGCCAGTTGCCGGAGGGAGTACGCCTTGAAGACATTCGCTAGCCGACTCGGACTCGGCATGCGCAGCGTGCAGCTTGCGCTCGCGATGGCCGTCTGTGCCTTGGTCATGACAGGATGCGGGGGCGGAGGCGGCGGAGGCGGTGCCGGCTTGCCGGCTTCCCTCCCGGCGACCGGCTCGACCCCGGGGACCGGGGGCACCAGCCCGCCTTCCGGCGGTGGGGCAACGGTCGCCGGCCCCAACGTCACGGCCATCATTCTCGATGCCGGGCCCGTCGGCGCCACCGGCATCGTCAATGCGCCCTATGTCAGCCTCACGGTGTGTGCACCGGGCACCTCGTCCTGCCAGACCATCGACCACATCATCCTCGACACCGGATCGAGCGGCCTGCGCTTGATGGCCTCGGCAGTGAACAACCGCTCGGCCCTGCTGCAACAGGCCGACGCCTCGAACAACCCCATCGCCGAATGCGCGCAGTTCGTCAGCAGCTATTCCTGGGGCTCGGTCAAGCTGGCCGATGTCACCATGGGGAGCTTGACGGCCGCATCGGTGCCGGTGCAGATCATCGCGGACCCCGATTTCGCCAGCGTCCCCGCCACCTGCTCGAACGCCGGCGCAGCGAACAACACGGTCGCAAGCCTGGGCGGCAATGGCCTGCTCGGCGTGGGTTCGTTCCGCCAGGACTGCGGCGACGCCTGCGTGGCCAAGGCCATTCCCGGAACCTACTACGCCTGCCCCGGCGGCAACGGGTGCTCGGCCACCGCCCTTCCCCTGGGCAAGCAGGTGACCAATCCGGTGGCGCTTCTCCCGTCGGACAACAACGGCGTGCTGATCCAGCTCCCCGCGATCGATCCCCGCGGCGCGACGAACGTGATCGGCTCGCTGGTGCTCGGCATCGGCACGCGCGCCAACAATGCGCTGGGCAGCGCCCAGGCCTACGGTGTCGACAGCTCCGGGGATTTCACGACCGTGTTCAACGGGCAAACCTACCTTCACAGCTTCATCGACAGCGGCTCGAATTTCTTCTTCTTCGGTACCACCGCGCTGCCGACCTGCCCCAACATGGGCGAGAGCGGTTTCTATTGCCCGGCATCGACGCAATCGCTCACCGCCGTCAACCTGGGGACCAACGGCACGAGCGGCTCGGTCACCTTCAGCGTCGCGAACGCCCACACCCAGTTCACGAGCAATACGGCAGCAACCGCGTTCAGCAACGTCGCCGGGACGTTCCCGGGGGGCACCGGATTCGACTGGGGCCTGCCCTTCTTCTTCGGTCGCAATGTCTTCTCGGCCATCGAAGGCGCCTCGACGCCTGCAGGAACGGGGCCGTACGTCGCCTACTGACAGATCGTCGCGACCACCACGAAATCATCCGATGCTTCAAATCGACGTAGCCGCCATCCATTTCATGAACGCCTATGCGGGAGTCTCGCGCGGCTTCGACACATTCGAGATGGCGTTTGCGTACAACGGACTGCTCAAGGTCGGCCCCCTGCTGATTTCATTCTGGGCGCTTTGGTTTGCGCCCAATCCCACCGACCCACAGCAGCGCCACGCGCGCCTTGTGTCGGCCGTTGTCGCCAGTTGCTTCGCCGCGGTCATTTCCGTCGGGCTGACGCATATCCTGCCGTCCCGGCCCCGGCCGATCATCGATCCGCAACTCGGCTTCGTGCTGCCCTACGGGATGCACCCCGAAGGTTGGGATCGCAGCAGTTCGCTGCCGAGCGACCATGCGGCAATGTTCTTCGCCCTGGCTGCCGGCATGTGGTTCGTGTCGCGCCTGTGGGGCGGACTGGCGCTGCTGTTCGTGCTGCTGTTCATCGCGGTGCCGCGCGCCTACCTGGGCTTGCACTACGTCTCAGATCTCGCGGCAGGCGGGGCCATCGGCGTGGCGCTTGCATGGATCGGCAACACCAGACTGGGCCTGAGAGTCTTTTCCCAGCACGCGATGACGATGCAATCCCGCCGCCCCGACATCTTCTACCCCGCGATGATTCTCATCACCTACCAGATCGCAGATCTGTTCTGGGACGCCAGGCAACTGTTGAATCTGATGAAGCAGGTGGTCCACGGCACTTGGTAAGTCAGAACCTGGGTGACGTGCAGGTCGCCTCGGCACGCACCTTCCTGACGACAGCGTCGCGTCCGGGTGCGTCGAGCTTCATGTAGATGTTCCTGAGATGCCACTTGACGGTGTCGAGCGAGAGCCCCAGCGCATGCGCGATCTTCTTGTTCGGCATCGATTGCGCGAGCAGTTCGGCGACCTCCCCCTCACGCGGCGTGAGCAAGTCGGCCCACCGCGCGCCTCTTGCCCGACCCGTCTCCGGCAAAGCGCCCTGGATGCCAGTGAACTGGGCGCGCGCCAGCGCCTCGATGCGCTCCACATAGAAGGAAAGCAGCGGATCGACATCGGGCTCCGCGCAAGCTTCACGGATCAGCGCCAGCGCGCCATCGTGTGACCACAGGATGGTCTGCTTGAGGCCGAGGGCATGGCCCAGGCGAAGCGCACTTCGAACCCGGGTTCTGCACGGTTCCGCACGCCCGAGCCTTCTTTCGACCTCCGCAGCCTGCAGCGAAAAATAGACCACGTGCCGCAACTCTCCGCTTTGCGCGGACGCGGTCACGAGCCCTTCGATTTTCGCGAGCGCAACGTGCAAATCGCCTTCATGCATCGCCATGCGTACCCGGGCCTCTTCCGCCAACCGGCGGATACGGCGCGGCGCCCCACCTTGCGCGCCCGTGTGACGCCCGGCCAACGCCCCGATCGCTTCCATGCTTCCACGCGCGAATTCGACATCGCCGCGCGCGAGCTGAATTTTCAGTTGATCGATCAATGCCAGCGCCTGCATACGGTCTATCCGAAAGCGTTGCGCGAGAGTCCTCATGCGTGCGATGCAGGCCAGCGCTTCTTCCGTGCGGCCGGCGGCCTGATGCGCACGATTCAATGCCGCCATGATTCGCAACGTGGTGTCCGGCATCAGGGTGTCATTGGCCCCACCGTGCTCCTCGATGAACCGCATGGCGGCCTCGGGGCCCTCCTGCTCGTAGAGAACCTCGACCAGCAACAGCGCCGCGAGACGGGCTGCTTCGGCGCATGGAGCGCCGCGCTCCTCGGCTTCGCGAAGCACTTCGCGGTAGACCTGCTCCCCGAGACGCATGTGACCCTGGACAACATGCGAGAGTCCGACAAGACATCGCCCCGCCAGCGATCCAAAAATGGAACCGACGATCGGCTCGCCATCCAGAGTCGGGGTCGGCTCTTCGGACTGGATGCGCCGCGCACGTTCGAACTCTCCGACGTGGATGAAGAGCCAAGTCAGGATGTTGCGACGCCCGGCCAGCGCAATGGCATCGGCCTCCGCAGGCGGTTGCAGCAATTCGGACTGCATCGCCTTCACCGTATCGGAATCGTCGAGGCGAATGGCAAGGAGGCAGCGCAGCAGCGTGAGCCGGAAGCGAATCGCGGGTTGGGCATCCGCCAGTTCCACCTGCAAGCGGACGATGCTGGCCGCACAGTCCTCCAGGCGGTATTCGCACAATTCGATCCAGGCCGCCCAGAGGCGAAGGGCAACATTGGCGCGCAAAAGAGTTTGCGGAAGCTGGCGCAGCAGCGCGATCAGCGGGCGCACATCGCCCTTGGCGAACAGGACCATGGCGCCACGGTCCGCGAGCTCGGCGGCCGCCTCCTCATCACCCGCCAGCAGGGCGTGCCTGACGGCTTCGTGATGGATGCCGCGGTCTGCGAAGAACTGCCACAACGTCGCATGGATCTGCCGGCGGTCGTGCTCCGGCCACGCTCTTGCGTGAGCAGCAAGCGTGCTGCGAAGCAACGGATGCATGAGCCACCACCGTTCGCCCGGCAACGCGGCGGACTGCGCACCGAGGAGGCCTTCGCCGGCGAGACGGTCGAACAACCCCTTGCAGCCCGAAAGCGCCGCCGGAACCCCGACGAGGCCGGCACAAAGCGTTTCGTCGAACATGGCAGGTACCGCGCAGCAGACCAGAACATGCAGCTCGCCTTCGGAAAACCGCGAGAGCACTTCCGTCTCGAAAAAGTCCGCGAAGGGCGCCGGATCGGCCATGCCGTCCACCGGGGGCGGAAACACGCCGCGCCGGCGACGCAGGTCTGCACTCGCCAGATTGAGCAACGCTGCCCATCCTTCCGTCTGGCGATGCACCCCTTGTGCCAGGCGGGGATCGACGCCTGAGCCCATGGCTGCCAGATATTCGAGCGTTTCGATGCGGGAAAAGCGCAAGTCCTCGATGCCCAGGTCCAGCACCGTTCGCGCAGCCTGCGCTCGCGCCAGCGAAATCGGAAGCGGCTGCCGGGTCGCAAACACGCATCGAAGGTTCGTCGGGGCGTAGTCGACGAGAAGCTGGATTGCCAATTGCACGCCTGGCTCGCGGGCGAGATGAGCGTCGTCAATGACCAATACGACTTCGCCACTGTGCGCAGCAATACCTCGCACCAGCGCGATGATCACGCGCTCGATGCTTTCGTCATCGGGTTCGAGGCCGGCAAGCCGTGCAGGCTCGCGAGCGATCGGGAGATCCGTGATCGCCAGCGACGCCACCAGGTCGGCCAGGAAGCCCGAAACGTCCGCGTGTCGCTCGGCGAGGTCCAGCCAGGCGACGTCCACACCGGCCGGCACCAGTTCACCCCGCCAGGAGGCCAGGAGGCTGCTCTTGCCGAAGCCGGCCGGCGCTCGCAGGACCACGTACCTGTGACGCGCATCGGCGAGCCTGTCGAGCAGGCTGCGGCGAATCAGGAGATAGCGGCTGCGTGTGCGCAGCGCCGGCGCACGACCGAGGGGCGCGGATTTCTTGCGCAGCCTGGTGAGGTCATAAGTTTGCATTGGCGTGGATTGTCTCCAACGCGCCACGCCGATTACCTTACGGCGGCGTCGAAAGTCCTGGCCGCTGACTCATAGGCGACACCGCGCCCCTGCCGCAATCGTCTGCGGCGCCGCGTTGAGCGTCTCGATGGCGAAGCCCGCCGCAGCCTTGTAACGCGCCGTGAAGGCCTCGCGCTCGGCTGCGAGCACCAGCGCCGAAATATCGGCGCACAGCTTGTTGTTGTACGCCTGCAACGCGGCGGGGCTCACGCCATGCTCGACGATCGCCGCGCCGAGCACCCGCGCGTCGACGATGGCCTGGCTTGCGCCGTTGGAACCCACCGGGTACATCACGTGCGCGGCATCGCCGAATCGGAGAAGAATGCACTCCGCCGCAGTTGCGGCCCTCATCAACCGATCAACCTCTGGAAGGAACCCATCCGTGAGCTTAATCACCACCAAGGACGGCGTCGAGATCTTCTACAAGGACTGGGGCCAAGGCCAGCCCATCGTGTTCAGCCACGGCTGGCCGCTCTCTTCCGACGACTGGGATGCGCAGATGATGTTCTTTCTGAAGAACGGCTATCGCGTCATCGCCCACGACCGCCGCGGCCACGGCCGCTCCAGCCAGGTCGACAGCGGCCACGACATGAACCACTACGCCGACGACCTGGCGGCGCTGACCGCGCACCTCGACCTCAAGAATGCGGTGCATGTCGGCCACTCGACCGGCGGCGGCGAAGTGGTGCACTATTTGGCGCGCCACGGAGAGAGCCGGGCGGCCAAGGCCGTGATCATCAGCGCCGTACCCCCGTTGATGGTGAAGACGGAATCCAATCCGGGCGGACTTCCCAAGGAAGTGTTCGACGACTTCCAGGCGCAAACCGCAAGCAACCGCGCCCAGTTCTTCCACGACATCGCCGCAGGACCGTTCTATGGCTACAACCGGCCGGGCGCGAAGCCGGCGCCGGGCGTGATCCTGAACTGGTGGCGCCAGGGAATGATGGGAGGCGCCAAGGCGCACCATGACGGCATCGTCGCCTTTTCCCAGACGGACTTCACCGAAGACCTGAAGAAGCTCAACCTGCCGGTGCTGGTGATGCATGGCGACGACGACCAGATCGTGCCGTATGCCGATTCGGCGCCGCTGTCCGCAAAGCTTCTGAAAAACGGAACGCTGAAAACCTACAAGGGCTTTCCGCACGGCATGCCGACGACCCATGCGGATGTCATCAACGCCGATCTGCTCGCTTTCGTGAAGGGGTGATGCCGCGCTCCGGTGGCTTTGCCAATCGATCCAGCCGGAGGCGTTGCCGCTCATCGGTGATGGCGCGCGCGGCGAGGTACACCGCTCCGGCGGCAGCCAGGCCGCCCGCGCCTGTCAGCAGGAAGAGCAGCAGGATCTGATACTTCACCGCCTCGATCGGATCCATGCCCGCGAGCAACTGGCCGGTCATGATGCCCGGCAGCGTGATGATCCCCGCAGCCGACATCTGGTTGACGATGGGGATCATCGCCCGACGGATCGACGACCGAAGCAGTTCGGCGAGCGCCTCGTGGATGGACGCGCCGAGTGCGAGCTGGGCCTCGATCGCCGGACGCCGCAGCACCACGCCTTCCAGAAAACTGTCGAGTCCAAGGCTCGCCGAATTGAGCACGCTGCCGAGCACGATGCCCATCAGCGGGATCGCGTAGCGCGGGTCGTACCAAGGGTGCGGGCGGATGGCCGTCATCAGCGCCAGCGCGACCGTGGCAACGCTCGAGATGCCGACCACTGCCGCGCTGATCCGGTAGTTGCCTGCCGATTGCAGCCTTCGCGTGGGACGTACCGCCACCTCGCGCGCCGCGGCCGCGATCATCAGCAGCACGATGACGAGCGTGACGCCCGGCGATGCGGCCCTGAAGACCACGCGCAACAGCAAGCCGACCAGCAGCAACTGCACGACCATGCGCGTTGCGGCCCACAACACCTGCCGGTGCAGATCGAGCCGCAGAAACAGAGAGGCAACCGCGCTCGCGAGAACCAGGACTGAGGCCAGCGCCACGTCGACCGCGCCGAGATGGACCACGGTGTTCACAGCGGGTGCAGTCCTTCGCGCGTCATGGCATAGCGCCGCTGGCTCACGCGCTCGGCCTGCTCCGTGGAGTGCGTGACCCAGAGGATCGACAGGCCGTCATGGATGCGGCCCTGCAGCGTGGCCTCCATCGCCAGCGACGATGCACCGTCGAGCGATGCGGTCGGCTCGTCCAGCAAGAGCACCACGGGGCGGCGCGACAGCGAACGCAGCAGTGCAAGCCTTTGCCGTTCGCCAGTCGACAGGCGCACCACTTCTGCTTCAAGGATGTCGTCGGGCAGGTGAAGCGAAGGTAGGGCAGCCCGCGTCGCCTCGATGGATTCCGCCGGGAAGTGCGGCCCGACGGTCGGCTGCCACCACGCGGGTTCGGCCGCCTGATAGACGACTTGCTGCCGCCATTCGGTCGGGCGCCATGACTCCCGCGGACGGCCGTTCAAGGTCACGGTGCCGCTACCGGGATCGAGGTCGGCGACCAGCCGCATGAACAGGCTCTTGCCCACGCCCGAGGGGCCGACGATGGTCAGGCACTCGCCGCGCGCGAGATCGAGGTCGAAGGGGCCGCCATGCGCTGAACGGAGGCCACGAATGCTCAGCATGGGTGCTTCGTAACACTGGGTCACGTGTGCGTCAATCGCGCTGCTCTGATTCAGCAAGTTGTGGCCTCCATCGCTTTCACGAGAGTTTCACGGTCGCATGGGAATATTGCGCCAACCAAGCTCTCGACGAGAGCCGCGGTGGCCTTGATGCCATATGAAATACGCCTTGAATCATTCCCCCACCCGCCCCGCCACCTGAATCTTCAAGGAAGAGCCATGACATCCCAAGCCTGGGTGGAAACCATCTACATCGCCCCCGGCCACCCTCAGTGCAGGGTGTACGCCATGCCTTATCCGATGGGCCCGAACCAGAAGCCCGCGGACATCCTGCCCCAGCATCAGATGGACTGGCGTGAAGTCGCAAAGCTGGATGGCGAGCAGGAGCTTGTCTATATCGAGCCCGGCTATGCTGATCTGGCGGGCGATATCGCGGGCCAGATGGGTGGCGCGCATTTCGAGGTGACTCGCATCGTCGTGCCGACTCAACGCAGCACGATGACCTGCAACGCGACACGCAATCCGTTTTCGTAGGCTTCGTCAGCGGGTATGGCGCCACCGGGCCGCGCGACGACGCCCTGACGGGGCAAGCTCGGCGCCGGAACAGGAACCGCATCCGGCAAGACATCCGCCCATCGCGAAGCAGGCAGCATCACCGCTTCGCCGCCGCCACTGTTCTGCAGCACCATGCCGGCAAGGCGGCCGGCGGCATCGAGCACCGGACCTCCATCGGTGCTGCCGGCAATCCCGATGCCCAGCTTCCGAAGCCCAGCTTCGCCTTGGAACGCACCGAAGAAGCCTTGGGTCAGCCACGGCCAGGCCGGCGCCGCGTTCTCCATCGCGGCGTACTCGAACGCGAAGCCGGCGCTCCCCGCAAACGGATCGCGCGCAGCCACGGCCGGCATTCCTTCGGCGGCGAGCGGCGCGTCCAGGCGCAGTATCGTGACGCCCAGCGAACCGAGGGGCTGCGCCCCGAGGTCTGCATGCGCAAGCGTGGTCCGCCCCATGCCGTTGCGCAGCCAGATCGCCTTCGTGGTCTCGGGCCGGACCACGGCACTCGGCACCAGCGCCATCGTTCCATTGCCGATCAGCACGCCACCCGACGCCACACGGGCCGCGTCGGGGACCGCGGACTTGCCACCTTCCTGAACCGCCTGGGGCGCCATCCTGTGCGGCGTTTGCAGCATGAGTCCGCTCGCGACGGGTGCCGGGGACGCAAAGGCCCGGCGCACGTCGAGCGCCACCGGATCCTGCGGCAGGCGCTCGATGGTTTCCCGGAGCACGCGGTCGGCCACCGCTCCCTGCCCGCCCGCGCGCAAGAGCCACGCATACAACGCGCCTGCGGGCGCTGATTCAAGGTGTGCGCCGGCCACGTGCGCGCAGAACGCCAGCGCGCGCCGATATTGCCCGGCCTGCATGTAGGCGCGCACCAGGCCCATCTCCGTGTCGGGCGCATGCAGCATCATGGCCGCGCGTTCGAATGTGTCGGTCGCAGCCGCGACATCGCCGCGCGCGAGTTCTGCCTCGCCGCGGCTCAGCAGCGCAGAGCGTTGATCCATCAGCACCGGGTCGTTCACGCGCATGTCGGTGATCGCGGCCGCGGAGCGCGGCGCAGGCTTCACCGCAGCCTCCTGCGCGCCGCAATACACGGCTGGCGGGCCCAGCATGAGCAGCGCCAGCGATACGGCCCGGGCTCTCGATATCAAGCGCGATCGCCTTCAGGGAAGCCGCGTGATCCGCGGAATCGCCAGCGCGGGCAGCGTCGGATCGTAGGCGGCCTTCGGCGCCTTGTAGCCGCCGTTCAGGTAGGCCGTCAGTGCGTCGATGTCCTGCGCGCCGCCGAGCGTATTGGTGCCACCGACCAGGACGGTGAAGCCGTCACCGCCGGTCGCCATGAAGTTGTTGACGGTCACCCGGTAGGTCCTGGTCGGGTTCTGCACCACGCCGTTGACCACGATGTTCTCGGGTGCGCCGGTCGCGACCGGGGGCGTCACGGTCACATCGGTGGGCGTGAGCACAACGTTCACGATCTTCGAGCAGGCGGGAGCCGAGGCGCTCCACGAATACTTCAACCCGTTCGAGATTTGCATCACCCGCTGTGCCGTCTGTCCGTTGCATCCGGTGAACTGCTGCTCGAGCACATCCTTGAGTTGTTGCGCGGTCAGCGTCATCGTCACCAGGCTGTTGCCGAAGGGCTGCACGGTGAAGGCATCGCCGTAGGTCACGTTGTAAGGATAGGCGGCCGTCGGGCTCACGAAACCAGGATTGCGCACGCCACCGGCGTTCATGAACGCCATCACTGCGCCGCCGAGAGCGGCCGGCTGTGTGGCCTGCAATTGGGCATCTGCGATCAGGCTTCCAGCCGGCATTTCACCAGTTTCGTTCGCCGTGTTCGACAGCCCCGTGGTGATCGTGCCGATGACCTGGTTGGCCAGCGGCGATACCAGGGCGTTGTAGCCATCGACGATGTTCTTGACGCTTGGGTCGGTGACGATGGCGTTGTTGATCGCGACGTCGGTGCGGTCCACCAGGCGGTTCGTGGCCGACACCTTGAGCACCTTGTGCGATCGAGGATCCAGCGTGAGATCGATGTCGGTGAGCAAGCGACCGAAGGCGCTCGCGCTGGTGACGGGAACCAGCCGCCCCTTGCGGTTGGGCAGGCCGGTCGAACGCGGCGTGCTGACGGTGGCTCCGTTCACGTTCTTCACGTCCACGGTGTTCGCCGAGCAGTTGTAGGCGGCATGCGTGTGGCCGCTGATGACAAGATCGACCGCGTCGTCGAGGCCCTTCACGATCTTGCCGATGTCGGAGTCGGTGCCATCGGCATTCTTCAGGTTGCCGTCGCAGCCGTTGATGTCGCCGACGTTCGGGCTGGTCTGGAAGCCGCCCTGGTGCACGAGCACGACGATCGCATCGACGCCCTGTGCGCGCAGGCGCGGGATCAATGCATTGACTGTCTGCGCTTCATCGCGGAACTCCAGGCCGGCCACACCCGTGGGCGTGACGATGCCGGGCGTGCCCTTCAGGGTCATGCCGATGAACGCGACCTTCGCACCTTGAAAGGTCTTGATGCCGTAGGCCGGAAACAAGGTGCGGCCCGTGGCCGTCTCGAAGACGTTGGCCGACAGCCACTTGAAACGGGCACCGTCGAAGGTGCCCATGGCGTTCGAGCCGAGGCCCTTGCAGCTGTTGGGGTCGGGCATGCCGTCGGTGATCTTGCAGCCGCCGGATTGCAGCCGCTTGAGTTCGCCGGAGCCCTTGTCGAACTCGTGGTTGCCGACGGCATTGAACTCGACCCCGATCTTGTTGAGCGTCTCGACTGCGGGCTCGTCGAAAAACAAGGCAGAGATCAGGGGCGACGCGCCGATGAAATCGCCCGCACCCACCACGACGTTGTTGACGTTCTGCGCCTTCATCCGCGCCACATAGGCGGCAAGGTATTCGGCGCCGCCCACTGCCGGGCGCTGCGCGGCGGGGACCACCGTATTGACTCCGAAGGTGCCGGGCGACTGCAGATTGCCATGGTAGTCGTTGAAGCCGATGATCTTGACCTTGATCGGCTCGGGCGGTCGGCCATGGTTGCCATGGTCGTTGTCATGATCGTGATCGTTGTCGCGGCCGTGGTCGCGGTCCCTGTCGCGATTGCGATCGTTGTCATTTCCCCTGCCCCTGTCTCCGTCGTCGGCGCGACGGGACCCGGCGACATCGGGTTCGGCAGCATGCGCCGCGGTGGACATCGGCCCGATGCCCGCGGCGACTGTCGTCAGCGCGCAGGCGAGCAAGAAGCGGAATTTCGACATGAAATGGCCCTCCAGGTTTTGATCTGCCAGCAAGTGCGCGAGCGCACTCGCGAACTCACCGGCAGAACTATCCTGGGTGACCATGACGGCGCAGTGTCACGCGCCCGTCGGTGAAACGTCGACATGCTTCTGTCACATGCGACGCTTGGAACTCCGGCCGCTCACCTCGGCCCGAAGCAAGGCAGATGGAAGATTTGCGGCGCCTACGACTTCCTCTTCAGCTTGACACCCTTCTCCCTCTCGAAGGACTCCACATAGCCGCGAGCCACCGCCCGCACCGCGCGGCCGATCTTTTCGTAGACGTCTTCGTCGAGATTGGCGAACGAGATCCGCGCCGACCAATCCGGCGCCTCGAAGCCCCCGCCATTCAGCAGCACGATGCCGTGATCCTCGGCAAGCCTGAAGACGATGTCCAGCGGATGCACGTTTTCCTTGACCCACGCCACCAGTTCCTCCGTGCCGTACTTGCGCAGCCAGAACTCGAAATCGATCAACCCGTAGTAGTAGTCAAAAAGCGGATTGGCAGCCACGTCGACGCCAAGGCCTTCGAGCGTCAACAGCGCGCGCCGATGGCAGATTTCCATGCACGCCTTCTGGTAGACCTTCTGGTCGTCCATCAACTCATAGAGCGAGAAGAGGGACATCATCACCTGCTGCGGCAGCGACAGCCCCGCGGTGTGGTTGAGCGCCACGTCGCGGCTGTCGGCCACCACGCGGTCGATGAACCGGACCTCGCGCGGATGCGGCGTCAGCGTGCCGTAGCGCTTGTCGAGCTTCTTCAGCGTGGCGGCGTCGTGCTTGGCGATGTGCTGATCGAAGACGTTGTCCTCATGCACGGCAATCACCCCGAGGCGCCAGCCCGTGCAGCCGAAATACTTGCTGTAGGAATACACCCCGATCGTGTTGCGCGGGTAGGCGCCGAGGAGCGACCGAAAGCCCGGCACGAAGGTCCCGTAGACATCGTCGGTGAGCAGCATCAGGTCGGGGCGCTTCTTCAGGATCTGCCCGATCTTCTTGATGACAGATTCGGACAAGGCCATGGCCGACGGGTTGCCCGGGTTGACCACGAAGAAGGCCTTGATCTTGGGATCGAGCAGCTTGTCCAGTTCCTCGTCGGTGAACTGGAACCTGTTCTCCTGCGGCGCATGGATGGTCACGACGTTGAGGTCGTAGTCCTCCAGGTGCGGCATCTCCAGGTAAGGCGTGAAGATCGGAACACCCAGCGCGATGGTGTCGCCGGCGTTCAGCAACCGGTTGTTCTTGAGCGCCTTGAACGTGTAGCACATGGCGGCGGTGCCGCCTTCGACCGCATAGAGCTCGAAGGTGCCCTTGGGCCTCGGCTCGCCGCACATCGCCCACTGCAGAAACTCTCGCACGATGATCTCGTTGTGCACCAGCATGCGGTCGGGCACCGGGTAGTGGTCGCCGATGATCGAATCAACGAGTTCGTTGACGAAGGCGTCCGGCTTGAAATTGAATTTCAGCACCGCCCACGGAACCATCCGCTTCAGGAAGTCGGCACCCGGCAGGTCGTCATGCTTGGCCAGCCACGCCTGCAGGCGGTCCGCACAACCTTCCGCGCGCGGAATGCCGCCGATGCCCGGCGCCACGTCCATGACGCGCTTGGTTTCCAGCACCGCGAACTGGCCCAGCGTGAAGAAGGCTTCGCGCGGCTCGGTCGCGACCCAGTTGGGGTTGCCTCGTCCCGCATTGAGATAGGCAATCGCGGACGACTTGGCCGCCTTGGTCGCCGACTCGGCCAGGAAATTCTTGATCTCGAAAGGGCCGAGCGCTTCGTAGTTGCGCAACGTCAGAAGATCCATTTACTTGCTCCTTGAACGAAATAGCGAGGTCGTCGCCACGAGCTGATTCGATGAAGAACGGTGTCAGCTTCCGCCGCTGAGCTTCATCATCACGATCACGATGAACAGGCCCCAGATCGTGAGAAAGGTGTTGCCCACCGCGTAAGGCATGCCATAACCGAGCGCCGGAATGTTGCTCTTCGCCGCGTCCTGCACCATGCCGAGCGCCGCCGTGGTCGTGCGCGCACCGGCGCAGCAACCGAGCAGGATGGCCGGATCGAAGTGGAAGATGAAGCGCGCCACCAGGACGGCAATCAACAGCGGGACCGAGGTCGCGACCACGCCCCACAGGAACAGGCTGACGCCCAGCTTCTGCAGGCCGCTGATGAAGTCCGGCCCGGCATTGATGCCGACGATCGCGATGAACACATTCAGGCCGAGGTTGTTGAGAATCCACAGCGCAGGCGCCGGGATCTGGCCGAACTTGGGCTTGATGGTGCGGTAGTAACCCAGGAACAGGCCCGCCAGCAGCGCGCCGCCCGAGGTCGAAAGACTGATCGGCACGCCGCCGATCGTCACGCTGAGCACACCGATCAGGCCGCCGACCAGAATGCCGGCCGACATGAAGGAGATGTCCGTCGCATCGGTGGGGCGATCGGCGTAGCCCAGTACCCCCACGACGGCATTCACGTGGTCGATGCTGCCGCCGATGCGGATCACGTCGCCCCGCAGGATCTCGGTGCCCGGAAGCCGCGGGATGTCGACAAGGTGGCGAGTGATCTTGGTGAGATAGACGCCGCGCGCTTCCGGCATCTCGGCCAGGTCGGCGATCGTCTTGCCGTTGATCGCCTTGTTCGTGATGAAGACATCGACCACGGTCGCCGGCATGTCCAGCAATTCGCGGTCATCGATCTCTTCGAGGATCTTCTCGACTTCGTCCACGAGGAGATGTCGCGCACCGGAGATCGCCACGAGATCGCCCACCTGCAGCACGCTGTCCGCCTGGGCCACGATCATCTGGTCGCCGCGCTTGATGCGTTCGAAAAAGACCCGCACGCCCGGGAAGGTGTCCTTGCAGCGCTTGCCGGCCAGGCCGCTCTTCTCGGTGATGCGATAGCCGCGCAGCCCGAAGGTGCGATACGCCGAGAGGATGCCGGGCTGAACCGATTTGGCGCCGCCGCCGAGCTTGGCCTCGTAGTCCTTGCAGGCCTGCTCGATGTCCGCGCCGATCATCTTGGGGCCCAGCTTGGACAGCAGCAGAGCCGAACCGACGGTGCCGTAGATATACGTCACTGCATAGCCGACCGGAATCGCGCCGAGGATGCTCTTGACCGCGTCGGCCGACAGGCCGGACTTGTTGATTTGATCGGTGGCCACGCCGATCGAGGCGGAGATCGTCTGCGAGCCTGCATACAGGCCGACCGCGTAGCCCACATCGAGCCCGGCGAAGTAGGCGCACGCAATCGGTACGACCAGACAGAGCACCATGACAATCAACGTGAATACGATCTGCTTGGGTCCGTCCTTGCCAAGCCCCGCGAAGAACTGCGGCCCGACGCCATAGCCCACCGCGAACAGAAACAGCAGGAAGAAGGCCGACTTGATCGGACCCGGAATCGACAGGCCCAACTGTCCGATCGCAACGCCCGCAATCAAGGTTGCAGTCACCGCCCCGAGGCTGAATCCGAAGAACTTCTTGGGCCCCAGCCAGAAGCCGAAAGCCAGTGCGGCGAACAGGCCGAGTTCAGGATAATGCTTCAGCGTTTGCACAAGCCAATCCATGAGGGACTCCTTTTTGTCGGTGTCAAACTCGCGCATGCACTCTGTCACCTGCCTGCTGGTCGTCGCGTGAGCGTCGGGGTCGCGAAACCATTCGCCATCGATTTTTGCCGCGGCGTCCGCCGTGACGATTGACATCCATCAAGTCACGCCTGCCGCGCATCAGCACAATTAAGCATCGCGCGCAGCCGGGATGGCAAGCTGCACCAAAGTGCAACCACTGTTGCCCAAAGGTACGAGCACGCAAGCGCGCATGAATGGAATATCTTCCACCGATTCTCAAGCGCGCCTGGAGGCACAGCATGTCCCAAGACAAGGCCGATAGTCATACAGATGACATGTCGATGGCGGACTTCTTTTCCGCTGCCGAGGCAAGACGCGAGCGCTGGAGCCGCCTCCAGGTCTGCACCGAAGCCTACGCAGGCGGCGGCGTGCACAAGGACGAGTTCGCGGCGGAAATCAGGACGCTGCTCGATCAGATCGAACCGCTGGAAGGCTATTGGGCCTACCCGGGCGCAACTCTCATGTGTGCCCTGCGCGATCTCCTCGCCGACGGCGATGCCGCTGGTCTCGCGAACGCCGCGCATCGCATCAAGGCTTCGATCTTCTCGGGCTCCTACCGTCACGACGCGACGGCCTGGAACATCGACGAGGACACGGAAGTCGACCTGGGCGATCGCATTCCACCGGGCCTGGTGGCCGACTCGGTCCATCGGCCGTACTTCGAGATACTTACCGTCGCGCCCGAGATCGCCAAGTCCGCCAATCCGCAGCGCGAGCTGCGCAAGCTGAGGCGGACCGAGGACCCGTTCACCTACGAGGCCGTCCAGACCTTCAGCCTCGAAGACGCCATCGTCGCGACGATCGTCAACTTCAATCTGCAGGCCGTCGTCATCTATGACGGATTCCGCTACAAGTCCAGGCACGCATTGCCGGCGCTCCACGAACTGATCAAGCGCTTCGGCCATCTGGAGGAAGACGGCATGCCGCGGGACTACGGCCTCACGCTGGCCAACTTCCTCAAGAAGATCAGGCCGGAGATCGACATCTACCTGGTGACCGAACGCGGCGTCGATGCCGCTGCCATGAGCATGGACGCCAAGGCGGTCCGGCGTGTGTTCTACGAGATCGAGGAGCTGATGGAGATCCATCTGAGCATCCTCGCGGGCGTCAGCGACCGTTACGAAACCCCCTTTTTCGACAACCTCAAGAAATACGCGGCGCGACCGATAGGAACCTTCCACGCGCTGCCCATCGCGCGCGGCAAGTCGATCTTCAAGTCGCACTGGATCAAGGACATGGGCCAGTTCTACGGCGCCAACCTTTTTCTGGCGGAATCGTCGGCAACGACCGGTGGGCTCGACAGTCTTCTCGACCCGACGGGCAACATCAAGGAAGCGCAGGACATGACCGCGCGCGCCTTCGGCGCGGATCACGTCTACTTCGCCACCAACGGCACATCGACCTCCAACAAGATCGTCGTGCAGGCGCTGTGCCGGCCCGGCGACATCGTGCTCATCGATCGCAACTGCCACAAGTCGCACCACTACGGACTGGTGCTGGCGGGCGCACAGCCCTTCTATCTCGAGGCCTATCCGATGGTGGCCTATTCGATGTATGGCGCCGTGCCGCTGCGCACCATCAAGCAGGCGCTGCTGACGCTCAAGGCGGAGGGCAAGCTCGACAAGGCCCGGGTCGTCGACCTCACCAACTGCACCTTCGACGGCCACATGTACAACTGCCGCCGCGTGATGGAGGAATGCCTGGCCATCAAGCCCGACCTGATCTTCCTGTGGGACGAGGCGTGGTTCGCCTTCGCGCGCTTCTCGCCGTTCCACAGGCGGCGCACGGGCATGGGCGCAGCGCAGGATCTGGAAGATCGGCTTCTGACGCCCGAGTACCGCGTCGAATACGAAAGCTGGAAAGCGAAGCTCAAGGGCAAGGTGGGCGACGACCTCGACCCGAAGGATCCGTCATTGCTCGACATGCGCCTGATGCCGGACCCCGATCGTGCGCGGGTGCGCGTCTACCAGACCAACTCGACCCACAAGTCGATGTCCGCGCTGCGGCAGGGTTCGATGATCCTCGTGCGGGACCAGGACTTCCATCAGGTCGAGGAGCAGTTCCACGAGGCGTTCTACACGCATACCTCCACTTCGCCGAACCAGCAGATCATCGCGTCGCTCGATGTCGCGCGCAGGCAGATGGAGCTCGAGGGCTACGAACTCGTCATGCAAGCGGTGGCGCTCTCCATTGACCTGCGGCGGCAGGTCAACACGCACCCGCTCATCTCGAAGTACTTCCACATCCTCACGCCGGGCGAGATGGTGCCGAAGGAGTTCCGCGCCTCGGGCGTCGAGGACTACGCCAAGCCGCACGCGACCTGGATCGAAATCCTCGCGGCCTGGGAGACCGACGAGTTCGCGCTCGATCCGACGCGCATCACGCTGGTCACCGGCCGGGCCGGCTATGACGGAACCGAGTTCAAGGGCCTGCTGGCTTCGAAGTACGACGTGCAGATCAACAAGACGTCGCGCAACTCGATCCTCGTCCAGATCAACATCAACAACACGCGCAGCGACGTCGCCCACCTGCTGAAGGTGCTGGCGGACATCTCGCGCGACAAGGAGCGCAGCCTGCTGGAAGGCGGCAAGGCCGCGCGTGCCGCCTTCGAGGCGCGCGTCAAGGCGCTGATGGACGACGTTCCGGACCTGCCCAACTTCAGCCACTTCCACGACGTGTTCCGCGACGACTCGAAAAGCGCCACCACCGAAGGCCACATGCGCGCGGCCTTCTACATGGCCTATCGGGAAGAAGACTGCGAGCACATCAAGCTGGCGGACAAGGCGATCGACGATCGCCTGAAGAAAGGCCCGGACCTGGTTGCGGCGAACTTCGTCATCCCCTACCCTCCGGGCTTTCCGATCATGGTGCCGGGCCAGGTCATCGCAGCCGACACGATTCAGTTCATGCGAAAGCTCGACGTGAAGGAAATCCACGGCTACAACGCGAGCCTCGGGTTGAAGCTGTTGAAGCCGGAGGTGCTCGGAAAGCGCAAGAAGAAGAACGGTTCCACGGATCTCTGAACGATGACCCTCCTGAAACGGGGGCACGCGGCAAAAACGATGAGGAGAAACGACATGGGAAAACTGGGCGGGGCCGTGCTGACCGGTCTATTCTTCGCGACCGGTGCCGTCGCACAGACGAGCCAGGTGCAGGGGCCGGTGACAGGCAACAGCGTCACGCTGTTCGGCGTCGCCGATGCAACCATCGCCTACGGCACCGGCAGCATCGGGACGCTGACCCAATTGACGAGCGGCGGCAACACGACTTCACGCCTGGGCTTCCGCGGCCTCGAGGATCTGGGCGGCGGTCTGGCCGCTGGCTTCTGGCTCGAGTTCGGCTACAACGTCGACAACGGCACGGGTGTCAATACCAACATCAACAACCAGCCGGACGGCAATGTCTCCGGCTTCAACATGAACCGTCGCGCCACGGTCAGCCTGATCGACCTCTGGGGCGAATTGCGGCTCGGAAGAGATTTCACGGCGACCTATCGCAATCGCGACCAGACCGATCCGTTCGCGACCAATGGTGTCGGTGCATCGCAACCCTATGTGGGCTCGATCGCGGGAGTGACGGCCACGCGCGCATCGAACATGGTCGGCTATTTCCTGCCGGGCAGCCTGGGCGGCTTCTTCGGCGAAGTGCAGTACTTCATGGGCGAGAACGACAACACGACCGGATTGCCGCACGTGAGCGATGGCAACGGCTACGCAGCGCGCGTCGGCTATGCCACGGGTCCGTTCGCCGCGGCCGTGTCGACCGGCAAGACGCTGTATGCCCGCAGCCTGACCACGGGCGACATTCCGGTGGTCAACGTCGGGGCCTCCTGGGATTTCGATGTCGTGAAGGTCACCGGGGGCTACTTCCACGACAAGGTCGACCAGTTCCTCCCGGTGACGGGCACGGGCTACATCGCGGGCGCCATCATCCCGGTGCTCAAGGTGGACCAGTTGAAGCTCAGCTACTCGGTCTATGGAACCAACGCGATCGGCGACCCGCGTGCGTACAAGTACGCCATCGGCTACGTCTACAACTTCTCGAAGCGCACGGCCGTCTACACCACCTTCGCGTACGTCAACAACAAGGGCGGATCGACGGTCGCAGTGAACGGCGCGATCACGGCGCCCAACCAGAGTTCTCACGGTTACGACTTCGGCCTGAAGCACAGCTTCTAGCCCACGGAGATCGATGATGAAAATGCTTCCGGCAGTGTCGACGGCGCTCGCGGCATCCGTGCTGCTGGCCGTGGCGTCTCACGCCCAGACGACGGACCAGACCACCCAGGATGCCGCGCGGGCGGCGCGGATGAAGGCAGGCGAGGAGGCCGCGCGAGGCCCGCAACTGGGCGAGGGCAACCCCATCCCCGAAGCCGCCCGCAAGTACACCCCCGAGGAACGCGCCGCCGCCCACGCGGCCCGGCGCGGCGGAGGCGCCACCGCAGCCAAGAAGACCGCGCCCGCGGAGGGCAAGCCGAAGCCCGATCCCCGCCCGACCCTCGGAAGCCCGGAACGCGCCGCCGCCCGTGCCAAATACCGGGAGGAGGCCGCGAGGGCCAACAAGGCCGGCGAGATCAAGTCCAAGGGAGAGATGACCAACTGAGCCGTTCAGGTGAGCTGGATGCGCCGCATCAAGGCGGCTGGCGTGCGCGGCCAGCCCACGCGGCCAAACCACGCGCCTCCTGCAATCACGGCAGCGATGACGAAGGCATACACCACGAGTGCCAGGCCCTGCGCAACGAATACGTGTATCAAATCACCTCCGCAGCGCAGCGCAAGCCATCCTCCGATCCCCGCCACGGCCAAGCGTGCGAGGTTGCCAACCACAGGCCACGCCAAGCGCCCCGACCCTTGCGACGCGAAATGCAGCACCTGTGCGACGCCGAAGAAGCCGTACAGCGGGCCAACCGCCCGCAGGTACTGGGCGCCGGAATCCAGCATGGCAGGATCATTGCCGAACAGCATCAGCCAGGGGCGAGGGAAGCTCGCCGCCGCCAGGCCGATCGCCTCGGTGATGGCAAAGCACATCGCGGCCCCGATCCACGCGGCCTTGAGGGCGCGCTCTCCGCGGCCGGCGCCTATGCAGGTGCCGACGATGGCCACCAGCGGTGCGCCAAAGCCGAACACCAGCGGCACCATCAGGTACTCGAGGCGCGCGGCAGTGCCGTAGCCGGCGATCGCGCCGGGCCCGAAATGCCCCGACAGTGCCGTCGCGATGCCGATCGACAGGTTGGTGGCCACCGTCGCTATCGCGCCGACAAGGCCAACACGCAATATGTCGCGAAACAGCGGCCAGCGAAGCCGCACACCCGCGAGCCTTGGCTTGAGCAGGCTGCGCGGCGAACGCAGGTACATCCAGAGCGCGAGCGTTCCCGCGAGGTAGTAGAGCAGCAGCGCCGCCGCGCCGCCGGCAATGCCCATGCCAGGAATCGGACCCCAGCCGAAGATGAGCAAGGGCGACAGCGGAACAAGCACCACCACGCCCGCAACGGTCACGTTGGCTGGCACGGCCATGTTGCCGGTGCCGCGAATCACCGCCGCCAGCGAGTTGAAAAGCCACACAAGCACCGCGCCGGCAAACACCCAGTTCGAGTAGACCAGCGCAGCATCGAGCGACGCGCCGGTGCCACCCATCAGCGCATACAACCAGCGCCCACCCAGCAGCAGTGCCAACGTGAAAGCAAGCCCGAAGCCGAGCGCGATCACCAGCGCGTGGAGCACCAGCGCATCGGCATCGTCCCGGCGTCGCGCGCCGAGCGCTCGCGCAATCGACGACGCGATAGCGCCGCCGATCGCGCCTGCGGAAGTCATCTGCATCAGCATGACAATCGGAAACACGAGCGCCATCGCAGCCAGCGCGTCGGTGCCGAGCTTGCCGACGAAATAGGTTTCGATGAGCCCGGCGGAGGCCTGCGCGACCATCACCAGGACGTTGGGTGCCGCCAGTCGCAGCAGGGTCGGAGCAATGGGCGCTTCCAGAAGGAGGCGCGTGCGTGGATCGATGGCGGTCATGGTGTGACCTCAGGGCAAGACGACCGCACGGACCGGCTGGCCTCATGGGTCGGGAGGTCTACCATGGCCGGCACGGCACTGGTGTGGACGCTGCAGCAGGCACGCACCACAGGGCCCCAGCGCTTGGCATAGGACTCGATGGCGAGCCCGTCTTCGAAGGCTTTGTCCATCAGGAAGAGGCCTGGCGCCGGACAGGTCGCACCGAGTTCCGTCAATAAAGGTTTGAGCAGGTACTCCGCAGCCAGGCCGTGTTCGGCCGTGGCGCCGAGCATGAGTGGGATGGCGACGACTCCTTGCAGGCCGGTCCCGCCTGCGAACTGTTCGAGAAAGAGTTTCAGCAAGCCGGTGAACGTGGCCTTGTAGGTCGGGCTCGCCACGATCACGAGGCGCGCTTCGGCGACTGCGCTCACTGCCGCTTCGATGGCCGAGGTCTTGTCGCCGAGAAGCGCGGGGCCGAATTCGGAAACCTCAATCACGTTCTCGGGTGCGCTATACGTAAGCGCCTCGGCAAGCATGGAAGCAGCGCGCGCAGTGCGCGAGCCCGGCTTTGGATTGCCGATGATGATCGACGTTGTCATGGCGTTTCCCCTGCGAGGCCGGGGTCCGGATTGCCGAGGAAGAACTTCAACGCCATGCGCTGGATGAAGGTGCCGTAGGGCGGATAGAAGAGATCGATAGGAAAGAAGCGGTGCCGCTTGAACACCGTCCTCGCGTGCGACAGCTCCCGGAAGCCTTCCGCGCCGTGGTAGTTGCCCATGCCCGAGTTGCCGATGCCACCGAACGGTGCATCGTGGTTGACCACGTGCCAGCCCCAGTCGTTGACCGACACGCCGCCCGAGTGCGTACGGCGCAGCAGTTCGTCGCGCTCGGCGCTGTCGTGGCTGAAGCAGTAGAGGGCCAGCGGCCGTTCGCGTTCGTTGATGAAGGCAATGGCTTCGTCCATCGTGTCGTAAGGCACGATCGGCAGGATGGGGCCGAACAGTTCCTCGGACATGATCCGCATGTCGAGCGTGAGCTTCGTGACGATCTGCAGCGGCAACGTGCGCGCATTGCCCACAGGCGCCGGTCCGCAGGATTCGATGTGGGCGCCCTTGGCGCGCGCGTCGTCCAGAAGCGCGGTAATGCGGCTGTACTGGCGCTCGTCCACCACCGAAGTGAAATCCGGGTTGCCCGTCGTCTTGTTGCCGTAGAAGCCCTGGAAGGTGCGACGCACACCGGCGATGAAATCGGTCACACGTTCATGCGGCACCAGCGCGTAGTCGGGTGACACGCAGATCTGCCCGGCATTCGTCGTCTTGCCGTGGGTGATGCGCTTGGCCGCGTCGGCGACCGGGTAGTTGCGCGTGACCAATGCCGGCGACTTGCCGCCGAGTTCGAGCGTGACCGGCGTCAGATTCGCAGCCGCGGTGCGCATCACGAGGCGGCCCACGCCCGGCGATCCGGTGAAGACGATGTGGTTGAAGGGTTGCGAGGTGAAGACGTTCGGGTCGACCAACTCCTCGCCGACGACGGCCACCAGGTCTTCCGGGAAGACCTCCGAGAGCATGGCCTTGCACACCGCGTTGGTGTTCGGCGTCGCTTCCGGCATCTTGATCATCACGCGATTGCCTGCGGCGAGCGCCGCGATGGCCGGCCCCAGCGCCAGGTAGACCGGGAAGTTCCAGGGCGTGATCACGCCGACGACACCCTTCGGCTGGTAGACCACCTTGATGCTGTTGCTGAGGAACAGAAGCTCGGTCGAGCGGCGACTCGGCTTCATCCAGCGCCTGACATGCCGGATGGCGTGGTTGAGTTCCAGCATGGGGCCCAGCACATCGAGCATCTTGGATTCGGCATGCGCGCGCTGCCCGAAGTCCTTGCTCGCGGCGTCGGCCAGCATGTCCTGATAGCGAGAGAGTTGCCGCTTGAGCGCCTTGAGTCGATCCAGCCGCTCGCTCGCGGTGGGCGATGGTGCCGCCCGAAATGCGGCTTGCTGCGAGACGAAGATGTGCGCGACACGTTCGTTCGCCGCGACCGCCGAAGGCGATTGGAATGGTGTGTTGTTCAAAGCAAACCCCGGAACAGAAGGCCCATCACGGCCAGTTGACTTGGGAAATAGCCCTTGTGCTTGGGCAAGTCGTCGTGTACGTCGGTCACGCGGCGGTGATAGAAGATGTGCATGGAAGCGGGCGGCAGCGTCGAAGGGTCGGCGTAGTTGCCTGTTGGCACGAACGCCAGCCTGGCGGGCCCCGCAAGGCCGAATTCGACGACCGGCTTGCCGCACGAAGGGCAACTGCCGCGGACGATGTTGGGAGGCAGGCGGTACTTCTTGAAGACGACCTGTGTCTCGTCCGCCAAGGCAACGTCGCGGGCCCGGAGCACCGTCACGTCCGAGCAAGGCTTGCCTGTGTAGGCCTGGCAGATTGCGCAATGGCAGATGAAGCGCGCGAACGGACGGGTGTTCAACCGAAACCGGCTGGCGCCACAAGCGCAAGAGGCGGCGGCTCCGCCCTGGATGTCATTCATGCGTTGCTCCCGACTGAAGAGGCCGGCATCAGCACATCGGCGTACTTCTGCCGCAGGTCCATCTTCTGGACCTTGCCGGTCGCACCGAGCGGCAGGCTGTCGACGAAGATCACCTCGTCGGGCAACCACCACTTGGCGACCTTGTCGCCGAGGAAGGCGAGGATGTCTTCCTTCTCCACGGCCTGGCCGGCCTTCTTCACCGCGCACAGCACCGGGCGCTCGTCCCACTTCGGATGCCGCACGCCGATGACCGCCGCCATGGCGAGCGCGGGGTGACCGACCGCCGCGTTCTCCAGATCGATCGAGCTGATCCACTCGCCGCCGGACTTGATCACGTCCTTCACGCGGTCGGTGATCTGCATGTAGCCGTCGGCGTCGATGGTGGCGATGTCGCCGGTCGGGAACCAACCATCGCGCAACGCCGGCTTCTCGCCCTTGAAGTATTCGGAAACGATCCACTGACCGCGCACCATCAGTTCTCCGGCGGACTTGCCGTCGCGCGGCAGTTCGTTGCCGTCCGCATCGACCACCTTGAGCTCCACGCCGAACACCGCGCGGCCTTGCTTGCTTCGCAAGGTGTATTGCTGCTCGGCATCCAACCCCGCATGCTTGGCCAGCGGCACGCCCTGCGTGCCGAGCGGACTGGTTTCGGTCATGCCCCAGCAGTGGCGCACTTCGACGCCAAAGTTCTCCTCGAAGTCCCTGATCAGCGACTGCGGCATGGCCGAGCCGCCCACCACGGAACGACGCATCGTGGAGGGCCGGAGGCCGTGCTGTGCCATGTGCTGCGCGAGCCCCAGCCAGATCGTGGGAACGCCGGCACTGCATGTCACGCCTTCGGACTCCATGAGTTCGTACAAGCTGGCGCCGTCGAGCTTCGGACCGGGAAGCACGAGCTTGCAGCCGGTCATGGGTGCCGCATACGGAATGCCCCAGGCGTTCACGTGGAACATGGGCACGACCGGCAGGACGCAATCCCGAACCGACAGCGAGAGCGTGTCGGGCATGCCCAGCGCGAAGCTGTGGAGCATCGTCGAGCGATGCGAATACAAGACCCCCTTGGGGTTGCCGGTGGTACCCGAGGTGAAGCACAGCGCGCTCGCGGTGCGCTCGTCGAACTCGGGCCATGCGTACGCATCGTCTTGCGCATCCATCAGCGTCTCGTAGCACTGCAGATCAGGCAGGCTCGACCGTGCCGGCATGTGCGCGGCGTCGGTCATCAGCACGTAGGCGCGAACACCCGGGCACATCGGCGCCACCGCCTCCACCAGCGGCAGGAAGGTGCTGTCGAACAGCACCACCTTGTCTTCGGCGTGATTGAGGATGTACGCAAGCTGCTCCGCATGCAGGCGCGGATTGCAGGTATGCAGGACGGCCCCGCTGCCGGACACCGCGAAGTAGGCCTCCAGGTGACGGTGGTTGTTCCACGCCAGCGTCGCGATGCGCGAGCCGCGGCTCATGCCGAGCGTGGTCAACGCCTTGGCGAGACGGCGCGCGCGCCGACCGAGATCGCGATAGGTATATCGAAGCAGCGCGCCGTGGGTTTCGCGCGAAACCACCTCGACGTCGCCGAACTGCCGCTCCGCGTGTTCGAGCAAGCCCGAAAGCAGCAGCGGGCGGTCCATCATCAAACCGAACATCATCCGTTCCTTGTGTCGTGAGTTGTCCCTGCGGGCACCTCGCCCGCCTGGGAAATTCAGTGAATCCCGGTGACGAAGAACCGCCCCGGGTCGTGTGCTTCAGCCGAGTGCCGCCCTGGCACTCGTGGGCTGCGGGCCCTGCGTCTTCGGTGCGGGGTGCCAATCGGCCGCCCGTTTCAGCGTGGCCGCATAGGACCGAAGACCGCTGCGGAAGAGCGCCAGCGCCACACCGCCGGCCACCAGGAACACGATGAGCATCGACATGCCGATCGCCTTCGAATCGCGCAGGACGTAGTCGGTGATGATGCCGATTGCGACCGGGCCGAGGCCCGCGCCGAGGAGGTTCACGGCGCCGCTGAACAGGGCCGCCACCTGGCCGCGCATCGGCGCCGGGGTGATTTGCGCGACGATGGCCGGGCCGATGCCGAACAGGAACATCGCGAAGAAAGCGGCGAAGCCCAGGAAGATGGCGGCCGGCGTCGCCGTGGCCGCCAGCACCATGGCGCAGCCCGATGCCGTGATGCCAGCGGCGCCCAGCATCGCGGCGCGCAGGTAGCCGTGAACGACCCCGCGCCGGATCCAGCGCTCGCCCAGCCAGGAGCCGAAGAGCGTGCCCGCGGGGCCGGCGACCAACATCAGCAACCCGAACAGCTTGCCGATCTCCTGGTAGCTCCAGCCGAAGTGGCGCACGAAGTAGGTCGGTGCCCAGCCGGCGAAGCCGTAGACCGACATGTAGAAGATGCCGGCGCCCGCGATGAAGGCATTGAAGGTGCGGCCGTTCTGGACGATGTAGTCCTTGACCTGCGCCACAGGCGCGTTGACGATCTTCGGCCCAGCGCCTTTGCTGCCCCTGGCCCCCTTCTTCGCGACACGAGGCTCGGGCACCGCCAGCATGAAGATCGCCACGACCACACCCGGCAAGCCCACGGCAATGAAGGTGGCCTGCCACGGCTCAATGACGCCCAGCAAGGGCAGTACAGGCCGCGACACCGTGTAGGCGCCCAGGATCAGGCTGCCCGCGAACAGGCCCACGCCGGAGCCCACCGGGCCGGCGGCGCCGAAGACACCCATCGCACGGCCGCGCTTTTCCGGCGCGAACAGATCCGCCACCAGCGAGACGGTGCCCGGAATCAGCACCGCTTCCCCCACCGCCACCACGATGCGCGCGGCCAGCAGGTGCCAGTAGTCGTTGGCGAGGCCGCTGGCGGCAGTCGCCAAGCTCCAGACGGCAATGCCGATGGCGATGATCACGCGTCGGTTGCCACGGTCGACAAGCCGCGCGATCGGAAGGCCCATCACGCCATAGAAGGCCGCGAAGGTGAAGCCGTGGAGCAGCCCTATCAGCGTGTCGTTGACGCCGAGCGACTTCTGGATCGGCCCGACCAGCAGGGTCAGGATCTGGCGATCCATGATCGAGAAGATATAGGCGACCAGGAGCACGGCGACGGCGTACCACGCGCGCCCCGTACTGACCGTGGGGAGGTCTTCGCCGCCCCGGATGATTGATGCATGCATGTTTGTCTCCGCTATCGTTGTTCTTGCTTGCCGCTCAGGCCTGGGCGGCCTGGGCTTCCTCGCGCCAGATGTTGTTCTCGCGCCAGAAGTTCTCCTTGCGCCAGTGCTCGGGCAGGCCGTTCGCGGTGGAACGGATGACGCGCTTGAGCAGCAGCTTCAGCACCTGCGCCTCGCGGTAGTCGAGTTCGCGCTCGGCGTCGCCTTCGGCCGCCTTGCAGCAGGCCAGCAGCTCCATCGCGTAGGCACGGCCTTCGGGGGTGAAGTGCACGAGTTGCGCACCGCCGTCGCCCTGCTCGAGACGCACCAGGCCGCGCTCGGCCAGCGCCAGCACGTGGGCCGTGTCGACGTGGTCGCCGGAGATCGCCACCAGGCGCGCGATCTCCTCGCAGCTGCGGCCATCGCCCATGCTCAGCACGCTCAGGATGTTGTAGTGGATGTCGCGAAGTTCCTTGTCCTTCAGGTTGGCCTTGATAGGCATAAGCAGCTGGTAGTAGGCACGCCCCAGCAGGTTGCCAAGCCAGTCGCCGCCGAAGGTGGCGCTGATGTCCGTTTCGTCGGCTTTCTTGAGTAGCAAACCGTAGTTCCCTCCGTGGAAGATCAAGGGTGGTTGAGCGAAGGTGTCGAAGTTGAGCACCTCGCCCACGAAGATCACGTGGTCACCGCCGTCGTACTGGTAGGCGACGCGACACTCGAAGCGGGCCGAGCAGCCGTCCAGCAGCGGCACCTCCCCGTGCCCCCGCGCCGCCTTGATGCCGGCGAACTTGTCCGCGCCGCTCTTGGCGAAGCGGTTGGACACCGCCTCCTGGTCGGCCGACAGGATGTGCACCGCAAAGTGCTCCGAGCCGGTGAAGGCCTGGATGCTCGAGGATGTCTTGCCCAGACTCCACAGCACCATCGGCGGGTCCATCGACACCGAGTTGAAGCTGTTGGCCGTCAGGCCATAGTCCTTGCCGTCGGCGCCGCGCGTGGTCACGACGGTGACGCCGGTGGTGAATGCGCCGAGTGCCTTGCGGAACTGGGCCTTGTCGATCGTTGCAGTCATGTCTTGTCTCCTGTTTTGGTGTGGGGCGATCCGGCGCGCTAGTTCATGAGCAGCGGCATGACCATGCGGCCGAAGCGCTCGGCCTCTTCGTGATGGGGGTAACCCGAGAGGCAGAAGCCGGTGCAGCCCACCTCGATGAATTCGCGCAGCTGCGCCGCCACCTGCTGCGGGTTGCCCACCACCGCGACGCCGGCGCCGGGACGCACCTCGGTGATGCCGGTCCACAGGTGCGGGGTCATCTTTCGGCCCACCGTCTTGGACAACTCGCGCTGGCGGTTGTTGGCCGCCGAGCTGGCGGAGCTTTCCAGGTGCTTCACGAAGGCCTTCGCAGCGGGCGTATCCGCGCCTTCGATCAGGCGATCGGCCGCTGCCCAGGCTTCTTCCTCGGTCTCGCGCACGATGACCTGCAGGCGCATCGAGAACTGGATCTCGTGCTCGCGGCCGTACTTGGCGGCGCGCTGGCGCATCGTCTTGATTTCCTCGCCGATCTTTTCCGGGTAGTCGCCCCAGAAGAGGTGCACCGCCGAGTGTTGCGCAGAGATCTCGGCCGCCTGCTCGGAGCCGCCGCCCAGGAAGAAGGGCGGATGCGGCCGCTGCACCACATGGGGCACGATCTTCGGGCCGTCGACGCGGTAGTGCTTGCCGTCGAACTTCACGCCTTCCTCGGTCCACAGGCGCTTCATGAGGCGCACTTCCTCCTCGAGTTGCTCGTAGCGCAGTACCTTCGAGGCGAAGCCACCTTCTGCAACAGCATCCTTCTCGCTGAGGCCTGCGATCAGGTTCAGGTAGACGCGGCCGCCCGAGAGCTGGTCCATGGCCGACACCATTTTGGCGTGCGCTACCGGGTGGAAGTAGCCCGGCTTGATAGCCACCAGCGCCTTCAGCCGCTTCGTGCGCGCCAGCATGAAGGAAGCCGTGACCCAGGCGTCCCAGCACAGGGGCGTGACTGGCACCAGCATGTAGTCGAAGCCTGCGGCCTCAGCTGCCAGGGATACGCGCTCAAAATGTTCGAGCGACTGGGGAATACTCTGTGCGGGATCCGCGAACGCGCTCGTGTCGCCGAGCGTGGGGCAGAACCAACCCATCGAGAGTCGGGCTTTCTTTGTCATCTATGTCTCCTTGCTGAATGGCTGGATGTCTTCGAGGACTCGATTTCATCTCCGCGAGGGTCATAAGTAAAATGAACTCTTCTGATTTGTCGTATGCACAAGCCGAATATCGATAACTTCGACCTCAACCTGCTGGCGGTGTTTCTCAAGCTCTGGGAGACGCGCAGCGTCACGCGGGCGAGCGACAAGCTGGCGTTGAGCCAGCCGGCGGTGAGCCATGCGCTGCGCCGACTGCGCGATGCGCTGGGGGATGACCTGTTCGTGTCGACCAAGGAAGGACTTGTGCCGACGGCGCGTGCGGAGGCGCTGGTGACCCCGGTCAAGGAAGCGCTTGCGCAGATCGGCCAGGCGATCCAGAAAGGCGTCCCGTTCGTCCCCTCCCTTGCGCAGCGCGAGTTCAAGATCGGTGCTGGCGATCTGGTGGAGTTCTCGATCGCGCCGCAGCTGATCGAGGAGATCGCACGCGAAGCACCCGGCATCCTCGTCAAGCTGGTTCCGGTGCCGGAGGGCGAGCTCGCGCAGCAACTTCTGGAGTCAGGCGACGTCGACGTGGTGCTGAACGGACAACCCATCAAGGCCGCTGGCGTGCGCAACGAGATCGCCGCTGAAATCAACCTGGTCACGCTGATCTGGAAGCGGGAGAAGCTCGGCAAGCGCCGCTTTCCGCTCGACCTCTACCTGAAGCGGCCGCACATCGTCATTCGCACGCTCGACCGGCGCGGAAGCATCGTCGACCAGACACTGATCCAGCAAGGCCTGCGTCGTCAGATCGGCGCCGTCGTGCAGAACTTCATCGTGATGCCGGTCATCGCGCAGCGCACCGGCTACATCTGCAACCTGCCGAGCCGCATGGGCCCGATGTTCGCGAATCTGTTCAATCTCAGCATGCACGAACCGCCGCTGCCATTCGCGCCCTCGCCGCTCTACTTGTCATGGCACAAGCGCTTCGAGGCCGACCTGGCCATGGCCTGGCTGCTACAGAAGATCCGCGACGCGGTGGCGACCGAAGTCCGTTGATCAGGCCCGCGCGTCGAGATGCGCGCGCGGAAGCCGCACAAGCGTGAACGCACGCATCTGCGGAGGCACACCCGGAACACGCGCCACGTGCAGATCCACCGCTTCCCCGTCCGACGCGTCCGCGGTCAGAACGCGTGCCGGGCCGAGCCACAGCCGCCGCGGCGTGACGTGCAGCCACGGCAAGGGATCGGCGAAGACTTCGCAGACGGCGTCGAGTTCATGTTCAAGCAGTTCCTCGCGGGCACCCAGGCTGTCGAGCTCGCTGTCGTTCTGCTTCAGCTGCTCGCGAAGTCGCGCAGTCTCGGACGCGTCGGCGACGTCGCCGCCGATCACCGCGGACATTCCGATGCCCTCGCGCTCGAGCAAACGCAGGCGCGTCGCCAGCAGCACACGCTCCCGTTCGAGAACGCCGCGGCGCGATGTGTCGGAGGCAATGTGTGCCAGCGTCTCCAGCAGCAACTGGTCGACCATGTTCCGGAGAATCTCGTCCGTCAGCGCGGCGGGCGTGGCCGCGCAGATCCTGAGCTTGTGATCACTGAGCGTTACGGTCGTCTGCTCGGTGCATGACGCGCCCAGCACGGCAAATACGGACTGCAGCAAAGGTTCGTTGTCGAACAAGGCCCGCATTTCGGGTGTCCGATTGACCAGCCGCGAGAGTTCTTCAGGCGCGCCGAAGAAAGCGCGGATGCAGGGATCACCGGCCCAGGATGCCGCGCTGGCTTCCCGCGCCTCGGGAAGCGTGGCCACCAGACCGCGAACGTAGTCGATCCCCTCGCCCACGGAAGCTTCGAGCCGGGCCCAGTAGCGCGGCGCGATGCGCAAGCGCGGGCTCAGCCGGAGCACGCGCTGCACCATCTCGATCCGACGCGGATCGCTCGGTGCATCGTTGCCGTGTTCGCGGCGAAAGAGCGAAGCGAAGAATTCCATGTCGAGACTCCACTGCCGGCCCATACCTATTGTGGATGCGCCGGTGCAACTTGCCCAGTCCTGCTCTCAGCGCTTCGCCCAGAAATCCCGCTGCATCGCGATGGTTTCCGGTGCGATCTCGGCCACCGGCCCGATCAGTTCCACCGGCTTCTGGCAATGGTCGAAGACGTAGCGCGATGACACGCTCATGGTCGGGTTCTCCGCATGGCTGCCGGTCTCCGCGAGCAACTGGGCCTCGGTCATGCCGAACACCACGCGTCCGATGTTGGCCCAATAGGCAGTGCCGGCGCACATGCAGCAGGGCTCGACCGCGGTGTAGAGCGTGCAACCCCAAAGGAACTCGGGCGTGAAGTTGGTCGCGGCCACGCGCGCGAGGGTCGACTCCGCGTGATTGACGGTGTCGATGTTGCATTGCTCCAGCAGCACGGTCTCCTGATCGGGGCCGACCAGAACGGCGCCGAAGGGGTGGTGGCCCAGGGCGACGGCGCGGCGCGCCACTTCGTTCGAGCGGCGCAGGTGGCGCAGCATCTGTTCCTGCGTGGGCCGCAAGCCCTGGGGCGGCAAGGTCGTTGTGTCAGTCATTCGCGGGTTCCTCGATGTGGTGCCGACAGCCTCCACGGAAACAGGCGGGGACGCAACCCTTCGATCCGTCCAGGGGCGGGAAAGACCCCGTTGTTGGCGTTGCGCGGAACGCGGTAATGTCCCCCGCCTTTCATCCGCCGAGGGAACTTGTCATGGCGCTCCTGCCCGAGATCGGAATTCGCAACCTGGACGACATGGCGCGCGTCGAGACGGAGATGACGCTCGACGAGCGCCTGCCCGAGCGCAGCGTCCTGGACGTCTTCATCGCCGCCGCCGCGCGCCAGCCGGACCGCACTGCACTCACGATGCTGATGACGGGCACGCCCGACGAGCAGGCCCGCCGTGTCAGCTACCGCGAGCTGCTGGGCCTGATCCGGCGCGCCGCCAACCTGTTCTCGACGCTGGCGGGCCCGCGCCCCGGCGTCGCCTACATGCTGCCGAGCCTGGTCGAGACCCACGCAACGCTGTGGGGCGCCGAGACCGCGGGCTACGCGGTGCCGATCAACTTCCTTCTGCAACCCGCGCACATTGCCGGCTTGCTCAAGGCCTCCGGCGCTCGCGTGCTGGTGGCGCTGGGCCCGCATCCGGTGCTGGACATCTGGCAGAAGGCGCTGGCCTTGCGCGACGAGGTTCCGGGGCTGATCCTGGTGCGCGTGGCACCGCCCGGCACGCCGGCTGAAGAAGGCGTGATCGACTTCCACACGGCGCTCAAGGCGCAACCCGACGACCGGCTGGTGTTCGGCGAACCGGGTCGCGATGGCGACGTGGCAGCCTACTTCCACACCGGCGGCACCACGGGCGCGCCCAAGCTGGTCGCGCACACGCACCGCGGCCAGTTGGTGGCCGCGCTGGGCGGGGCCATGCTGGGCGACATGCGACCGAGCGACACGCTCACGGCCACACTGCCGCTGTTTCACGTCGGCGGCACCATCTTCTGCGCCCTGAGCGCCTTCATGGCCGGCATGGGCTTGCTGATCATGTCGCCGGGCGGGCTGCGCAATCCGGCCATGGTGCAGGGCTACTGGCGCCTGTCAGCCCAGTACGGCGCCACGCTGGTGGGCGCAGTGCCCACCTCGGTCGGCGCCGTGCTGGACGTGCCGTTGGCCGGTGTCGACCTCCACACCGTGCGCGCCGGCTTCTGCGGTGCCGCGTCGCTGCCGGCTGCGGTGGGCGAGCGCTTCAGGCAAGTCACCGGCCGCGGCCTGTTCGAGGTCTACGGCATGACCGAAGCCTCGGGCCTGATCGCCATCGACGCGGTGGCCGGCAGCGGCGGCATCGGCTCGGTCGGCTGGGCGCTGCCCTATACCCGCGTCGTCGTGCGGCGGCTGGAGGCCAGCGGTGCGCTGGGTCCTGCTTGCGATACCGGCGAGGTCGGCGTGATCACCGTCTCGGGACCCCATGTCTCGCCGGGCTATCGCGATCCGGCGCACGATGCGGGTGTCTTCGAAGGCGGTGTGCTCAACAGTGGCGACCTGGGCTACACGGATGAGGAAGGCCGCATCCACATCGCTGGCCGCGCAAAAGATCTGATCATTCGCAGTGGTCACAACATCGATCCACAGATGATCGAGAACGCGATGGCGTCGCACCCCGCGGTGCTGCTGGCGGCCGCGGTCGGAATTCCCGATGCCTACGCCGGCGAGTTGCCGGTGTGCTACGTGGCGCTTCGCCCTGGTGCGAGCGTCACCGAGGAGGAACTGCGCCAGCACGCCGAGCGCACCATCGGCGAGCGCCCGGCTTGGCCGAAGCAGATTCACGTCGTGGACGCCATCCCGCTCACCTCGGTCGGAAAGATCTACAAGCCGCAGTTGCGCTGCGACGCGGCGGCGCGCCTGGTCGCGCGCCTGCTGTGCGAACAGCACGGCCTGCCCGATGCGCAGGTGCAGGCGAGCGAAGGCGGCCGCCGCGGGATGACGGTCAGCGTGACCCTGCCCGCGGCTGCGCGCATGTCGGTGCCGGCCGTCGAGCAGGCCCTGGCCGGCTACCTGTTCGAGTCGCGCGTCACGGTCGGTTGAGCGCATCGGGCCGTCACGTACGTGGTCATGCGTGGCAGTCGGGATGGCGCGCAGCGCGGCAATGGCGAGAATCATCGACCGGAGTGCAAGCGATCACTGCTCGCGATGCCGGTTCTTGTCGACGTCCCATGTGGCGAACGCATTCCGTCTACCCGAACTTCCCGAAAGTGAAAGGAAAACGTGAAATGAAAACAACCCACTGCGCAATGCTCGTACTGGCTTCGGCCATGGCTTTCACCGCGCCTGCGATGGCGCAGAAGAACACGCCTTCCGACAAGCCCCATGTGCTGGATGTCCGCGACATGATGAAGGAAGTCACCGTCTCCGCGCAGGTGACGGCGATCGACCAGAAGAACCGGATCGTGACCATCAAGGGACCCGAGGGAAATGAATTCGCGGTCGTGGTCGACCAACGGGTCAGGAACCTGGGCCAGGTCAAGGTCGGCGACATGGTGGACGTCACCTACATCCAGTCGGTGGCGCTCGACTTCCAGAAAGGTGACGGGATCCGCATGGCCACGCAGACGGTTGCCGCCGACCGTTCCGCGGTCGGACAGCTTCCCGGAGGGGCCGCGATGAAGCAGACGACGATGGTGTCGAACATCTGGGCGGTCGACCAGGCCAAGGGCACCGTGATGGTTCGGGGTCCGTTCGGTCACTTCACGGAAGTGAAGGTGAAGGACCCGTCCATGCTCAATGGCGTCAAGGTCGGCGACCAGATGAAGATGACCATCACGCAAGCCCTCGCCACTGCGGTGCAGAGAAAGGGCTGAAGCGCTGGACAAGGCCAGGAGCGGCGCGCAGCCGCTCCTGCCCCCGATCACTTCGGGAACATGAACTGCGCCTGCACCCGGATCTGCCAATTGGCGCCGTTGTCCGGCTTGACCACGTTGTAGTAGGCAGACAGCTGTGTGTTCACCGGCAGCTTGCCCAGGTGGAAGATCTTGCCGATGCCGCCACCGACCGGCACGGTCCAGCGCTGGCTGCCGGTGGCATTCCAGTCGGCGGTGATGATCGGGGCCGTGGTGAGGTAGAGACCCCCAGGAAAGTTGTAGTTGATGAAGGGCTGCAGCAGGAAGTTGTTGTACGAACCACCCTTTCCGCTGCTGCTCACCGACCAGATGTTGTTGAACAGCGCGCCGTAGACCCACGGATCGCCGTGGTCGAGGTGCAGCACCACCGCCGACGGACCCAGGCCCCAGTTGTTGTTCCCCAGCTCCGAATTGCTGTTGGTGGGAATCTGCACCACCGGACCCGCGCCCCAGATCCATTGGCCGGGATTGGCCGGCGAGAGAAAGGCGGTCATCACCACATCGCCGACGCCGTTGAGACTGCCGATGCCGGGGCCCAGCGAGGGCATCGAGATGACCGGCAATATCGTGCGGGTGATGATGTTCCAGTCCTTGTTGATCGAGATGGGAATCACCGGCTGGATGTTGAGGATGTTCTGCGTCCCTTTTTCCGGCCCGAAGTTCAGGTTGGTGTTGTTCTGGAACGGCACGCTGACGAGGTTGCCGACCGGGTTCTGCGCAAGCTTCGCGAGCTCTTCGGCGCTCATCTCCGCATGCACTGGCAGGCTGGCGAACAAGGCGGCAGCGCCGGAGATGGCGAACGCCTTGGCCCGCGCGTCGTAGGAATCCCCCATGTTGACTCAGGCGTACGGTCGGCGACGGTCGCGCTCGTTCAAGGCGCCGGCACGACGTTGTAGTACACGCCGTTGGCGCCAAAGGCGGGCCTGAACCAGGCGTTGCCGACCTGGTAGTAGGTGACGCCCCCGCGGTCCACATAGACCGCACCTGTCGGCAGCGTGGAGAAGTGGGTGCCCAACGGGTAGGCGGGAATCGCGGTCGCATTCGCCATCGCCGCGCCCGCCACCGCGCCCACCGCCAGTCCGGCGGCGGCGCCTGCGGCGACAGCAGCGCCGCAACTGTAGTAGCAGCCCGGGTGATAGTACGGAACGGCCACGGGCCGGACGTACGGCGCATAGCCGCCATACCCATAGGCCGGTGGATGGTAGGTCGTGAAGCCGCCGGCAGTGGTGTGCACTGCCCCATAGCCGTAGGCGCCGGTGGTGGTTCCGCCGTAGCGATTGGTGTGACTGGTTCCGCCGTACCAACTGTGCGTGGTGCTGCCGCCGAACGCGTTGTCGTGGGTGAACCCGCCCATTCCGCCCACCGTGTGGCCGCCCCACCCATTCGCACGCGCCCACGCCGATGCGGATGTATGGAATCCCGTGGTCAGAAGCGCCGCGGCGAGCAAGGGAAGGATGGCTTTCATCGGTTTCATTTCGAGGGTCCTTCCATTTGCTTCACGGGGCCGAGCTTGCCTTGCCGCTCTTTGACTTGGCCGCCTTCGCGGCAGTCGCGGGCGGCGACGGTGCGGCGAACGGGATCCTCCTCGCATTGGCCGCATTGACCGACGCGAAGGCCTCCGCGGCGATGACGGGATCGAGCTTCCAGTTCGACAGATCCACCTGGTGGCGCAGCAGCAACGGATCGCCTCGATATGTCGCACGCAACCTGCGTGGCAGCTTGTCATCGGCGCCGATCCATATCTGCATGAATATCTCGTCGCTGGCCACCGCAATCACGTCGGTCGTCGTTCCGCCAACCGCCGTCGATGGGCCGACGTAGAAGGCCTTGGTCAGGCCCTCGGTGATGTTCTTGAAGGGATCGGCACCCAGCACATCGGCGAAGGGGAAGTAGATCGCCGCATCCTTGAATGCCGCTTCCAGCATGGCATCGAGGGTGGTCGGTGCGGGCGCCACGGCAACGAGGTTCTCCGACGGTGCGAAGGCGGTGAAGGTCTTTCCGTCGTAGTAGTACTCCGAAGCCTTGCCGTCGCCGCTCGTGATCACGCGCAGCTTGTTCGGCCGTTGCACCAGGACTTCGGAGACTGTGGTGTAGGCCAGGGGCGGGCCGATGCTGGTGGGGCTTTCATAAGTCGCGATGGCAGTGAACGCCATCGATGAAGATGCCGTGAGGGCGTTGCTCATCCCGCGCAGCAAGTCCATCACCTTGGCTTCCAGCTCCGGCGCAGGCTTGGCCGCCTTGCTCTTGGACGCGGAGGCCTTGGCAGGCGCTGCCTGTGCATTCGCCCCGACGACGAACGTCAGGCTCGCGGCAAGCAGCACCGCCTTGGCAAGGATCTGAAATCGGCTTTTCACGGACATCTCCTTCCGACCGGCCCGTTACGCCGTCGGTGCATTGCAGAGGCCAGAAGCGGCTTTCTTCAGGCTTACTTGGCGCCTGGCATGTCGGGCGTGCCGCCCTGGGGCGCTTGCTTCCTGTTGGGATGCTTCGCGTCCCGCTTATCGATCTTTGCCTCTCCGGCCGCCGCGGACTTGCCGGTGCCGATGGCGTCGTTCTCGCCCGACTTCAACTCATCGCCGCCGACCTTCTTCACCTTGTCCTGCGGGCGCGCATTGGCCTTGGCCTGGGCCTTTTGCTGAGGTTTGCTGTTGGTGGTGACCGCTTCTTCCTGCGACGACACGCCCGGCGGGTTCTGCGCATAGGCACCCGCCGCGAACAGGCCGGCAATCAGGGCTGCGAGTAGTTTGCTCATTGCGATTTCCTTTGGTCAATGGATTGAAGCATCCCAACGCCATGAAGATTCTTCAAGACCCTGGGGTCTTGCCGTGCGTCGTTCACTTCATCCGCGGGGGTGCGTTGAATTCATTGTGAAAGCGGCTGTTCGGCAAATCCAGCCGGGCCACCACGTACCTGCACGTACGTGGTCGGTTGCGCCGGTGACCATCATCAAGGAATTCGCTCCTCATGTCGATCGAGCCCCATCCGCCTTTTCTGCGTCGCATGCCTACGTACGTGGCCTACGTAGCCGCCTGGACAGGCCGCCCTAGACGTTCAGGCGACCTACGGGAGCAGTTCGAACTTCAGGTCCGCGAGCGGGGTGACCTTTTCATCGCGCGTGAGCTTGTATTCGGTATTCGGCCCCAGCCACTTGGCCCATAACTTGTCGATCTCGCCGCTCTTGTCGAGCGCGTAGAGCGCGGCGTTGACCTTGGCCAGGAGCACCGGCTCGTCCTTCTTCATGCCGACGCCGATCGGCTGGAACACCATCGGCTCCTTGATCATCTTGAGTTCGACGCCGGAAGTCTTCGATTGGTTGACCAGCTTGGTGATGGTCATCGTGTTCGCCACCATGCCGACCGACTTGTTCTGTTGCACGGCCATGAAGGCCGACCCGGTGTCCTGGAAGGTCACAGGTTCGGAGCCGTTCATCTTGATCGACAACTCGGAAGTCGAGCCCTTCGTGGAACTGAGACGCTTGCCCTTGAACTCGGCCTTGGTCGTGGCGGGGTCGGAGGCCTTGACCGCGAGCATTTCCTTGGCAATGTAGTACGGGTCGCTGAACTGGATCTGCTCGCCGCGGCTCTTGGTGTAGGCCAGGTTGGCCACGGTGACATCGACGCGGCCGAGCTTGACCTCGGGCACGCGTGCTTCCACCGACAGCGGCGTGATCTTCGCGCTGAGGCCGAGCTGTTTGGCCAGGGCATTGCAGAGATCGACGTCGAAGCCCACCATCTCGCGCGTCTTGGGATCAGGCGCCGCAAAGGGCGGCACGTCGGCAAAGGTGCCGCACTTCAGCTCCTTGCGCTGGCTGATTTCGTCCCATTGATCCGCGTGCGCCAATACAGCCAGCGCGGACAGGCCACAGCCGATGGCGGCCATGCGGATCGCAGTCTTCTTCGACATGATGAGCTCCAGGTGATGGTGATTGAAACGAAGGATGGAATCAGTGCGCGCGCAGGTCGGACAGGAAGCGCTTCGCGCGCGGATGCTGCGGGCTGCGGAAGAAGGCCTCCGGCTCTGCCTTCTCCAGGATCTGGCCGGCGTCCATGAACCAGACGCGATCCGCGACCTCGCGGGCGAAGTTCATTTCGTGCGTGACGCACATCATGGTCATGCCCTCGTGGGCGAGGCTTCGCATGACCGACAGCACCTCGCCCACCATTTCCGGGTCGAGTGCGCTGGTGGGCTCATCGAACAGCATGGCGGGCGGCTCCATGGCCAGTGCGCGCGCAATGGCCACGCGCTGCTGCTGGCCGCCCGACAACTGCGCGGGATAAGCGCCGGCCTTGTTGGCGAGGCCCACGCGCTCGAGCAGTTGCATCGCCTTGTCACGCGCTGCCGCGCGCTTGACGCCCAGCACGCGCATCGGCGAAAGCATGATGTTCTCCAGCACCGAGAGGTGCGGGAACAGGTTGAAGCTCTGGAACACGAAGCCGATGCGGCTGCGCAACCGGTTCAGCGCGACGCCGCGCATCGGCGCGTGGATGTCGTGCCCGTCGAAGAGCAACTGGCCCGACTTGATTTCCTCGAGACGGTTGACAGTGCGGATCAGGGTCGATTTGCCCGAACCCGAGGGCCCGCAGACGACCACGACCTCGCCCTTCTTCACCTCGGCATTGACGTCGGTGAGCGCCTGGTAGTCGCCGTACCACTTGTTGATCCTGGAAAACAGAATCATGGGGGTGTCCTCGGCTGCCACTTGCGGGCTGCCTGGGCCGGTTGCGGTCTTCATGGGTCTGTCTCCTGGGTCAGGGGTGCCGTCGTGCGCGGCCTCAGGGATTGGCTGCCACCGGGGACGGCAGCGATGTCTGGCTGTCGGCGGCCTTGCCCGGCGAGACGCCGCGTCGCTTGTGGGCGATTCGGCGTTCCACCCACTGCGCCAGCTGGGTCAGGCTGAAGCACACCACGTAGAACGTCATCGCGAGGATGAAGAACACCTGGAACGGCTTGGTCAGCAACTGGTTGTTGATCTGGTTCGCGGCAAAAGTGAGTTCCTGCACGTTGATCACGTAGCCGAGCGTCGTTTCCTTGATCGTGGAGATGAACTGGCTCAGCATGCTCGGCAGCATGTTGTAGAGGGCCTGCGGCAGGATCACGTACCACATCGTTCCGAGATGGCTGTGGCCGAGCGCGCGCGCCGCCTCGACCTGCCCCTTGGGCAAGGCCTGGATGCCGGCGCGAACGACCTCCGACAAGTAGGCCCCCTCGTAGATCACCAGCGTGCACAGCATGGTCATGAACCCCGAGACCTCGCGCCCGATGAGGACGGGCACGAGGAAGTAGACCCACAGGATCACCATCAGCAGCGGAATGCCGCGCACCACGTAGACGAGCACCGCGGCCGGCCAGCTCAGCAGCCGCCACGGCGACAGGCGAGCCAGCGCCAGGAGCACGGACAGCGGGAAGGCCAGCGTGATCCCCAGCACCGAGAGGATCAGCGTCGCGCAGATGCCGCCCAGCGGACCGCTCGGATACTGGCCGACGAGCAGCAGCAGCCAGTTGTCGCGCAGGATCTCGAAGACGCTGTACATGGCTTACCTCGCTTCCGCGATGCGGTAGTGCCGCGCCACCCACGCGCCGACGGCCATGATGACCAGCGACAGCACCAGGTAGAGCACGGTGGCCACGCTGTAGGCCTCGAAGGCGCGAAAGCTCTGGCTTTCGATTTCCTTGACCGCGTGGGTCAGCTCGGCCACGCCGATGGCCATGGCCAGACTGCTGTTCTTGAAGAGCGACACCGTGTGATTGACCAGCGCCGGGATCGCGTTCCGGATCGCCTGCGGCAAGATGACATAGCGCATCGATCCGATGTAGCCATGGCCCAGCGCCCGCGCGGCCTCGGCCTGCCCGCTGGGAATCGAGCGCAGGCCCGAGCGCATGTCCTCGCTGAAATACGCCGCCTGGCACAAGCCCAGCGCCACGATGGAGATGAGCGCCTCCGCGTTGTGCTCGGACAGCCAGGTCTGCAGCGCATCGGGCAGTACGCTGAAGATGCCGAAGTACCAGAACATCAGCTGCACCAGCGTCGGCACGTTGCGGTGGTACGAGACATAGGCCGCGACCACGCGCTCGGCGATGCGGCTGGTCGACAGCCGTACGACGAGCAGCAAGATCGCGATCGCCATGGCCAGGAGCCATGATCCGGCCGCGATCTTCAGCGTCATTTCCACGCCGTGCAGCAGCATGGCGCCGAACTCCGGCTTGAGCAGGATCGCCATCAGGTCGAAGTCTTTCATGCTCCGTTCCTCGTCGTGGTGTTACTGGGGTGTGGCGATCGCGCGGCCGCGAAGCTCAGGCCTGCGGCGCTTGCGGCCGGGCGGTGGACAGCCCACCGGGAACCTGCAGGGTCGGCGTGATTTCCATGTGGCCGACGTTCACCGCGATCGGCGCGGCAATGGCGAAGGCGATGGCGTTCGCGATGTCCTCGGCCTGCGGGAGTTCGAAGCCTTCGACGAAGCGCTTGCGCGTTTCCTCGGAGTCACCGTGCACATGGGCAAAGATGTCCGTGGCGACACGTCCGGGGCAGATTTCCGTGACCCGCACGCGCTTGCCGAAGAGGTCGATGCGAAGCTGGCGCGACAGCATGCTCACTGCGGCCTTCGTCGCGTGATAGGTGCTGTTGCCGTTGAAGTTGTAGGCCGCGGCGATCGAACTGATGTTGACCACGTGGCCCCGGTCACGCGTTGCCATGCCCGGCACGACGAGCCTGCACAGGTGCAGCACGGCGCGCAGGTTCACGTCGACCAGCAGGTCGATGCCTTCGGCGTCCGCCTCGAGGATCGACCCGGGCCGGTCGACACCCGCGTTGTTGACGAGCACGTCGAAAGAGACCTCCTGCGCCAGGCGCGTGATGCCGTCGAGGTCGCCCACGTCGATGGCGTGCGCAATGCAGCCCGTGCGCTCGGCCAGTTCACCCAGCTTGTCGGCGCTGCGCGCGAGTGCGTGGACTTGCAGGCCTTCCTTGCACAGGCGCTCGACGACCGCGGCCCCGATGCCCGATGAGGCGCCCGTCACCAGCGCGGTCTTGTAGTCAGAAAACGGCATCTTTGCGTCTTTCGTTAAAGGAAATTCACTGTATCCAGCACCGAGAACCAGCGCCAAGACGGAATGTCTGTGGAGAGATAAGCCGTCCTTATGTCGCGAATCACTGCGTCAACTGCCGGGAGATCGGCACCACGCGGCCGCCCGCCTCGACCACGTCGCGCACCGCGCGCGCCAGTGCCACGGCGCCGGGCGTGTCGCCGTGCAGCAGGATCGAGCGGACCTTCATCGGGATCCGCTTGCCGCTGTAGCTGGTGACAGTGCCGTCGTCGAGCAACTGGCGAACGCGCGCCAGCACCGCGTCGCGATCGTGGATCACAGAGTCGGGCAGCTTGCGCGGCACCAGCAGGCCGTCGTCGTCGCAGGCACGATCGGCCAGGAAGGTGATGGCCACGCGCAGGCCGCATCGCTCCGCCGCTTCCTCGATGGCGCGGCTCGCGGATGAGCTGATGATGAGGGCGGGATCGAAGTCCGCCACGGCACGCACCAACGGCCCCGCAAGCGCTGCATCGGCAGCGGCCATGTTGCCCAGGGCCCCGTGAAAGCTCATGTGCGTCATGCGATGCCCGGCGGATCGCGCCATGCCGGCGAGCGCGCCGAGCTGGTAGGTCACGTAGGTGGCGAGCTCCGCCGTGTCGATCTGCATCGGGCGGCGCCCGAAACCCAGCAGATCGGGAAACCCCACATGGGCACCGACATCGACGCCCCGGGCGCCCGCCATGCGGACCGTGCGATCCATGATCACCGGGTCGCCGGCGTGGAACCCGCAAGCCACGTTCGCGGAGGAGACGATTTCCAGCAGCGCCTCGTCTTCCCCCATGCGCCAGGGGCCGAAGCCCTCGCCCAGATCGGCGTTCAGATCGATGTCCATTGCGATGTCCTTCTCGATTCAATCGGCGCGCAGGTCAAAGAGTGCGGTGCCATAGCCGACGGCGCGGCCGGTTTCCACGTGCACGAGGCTCACCCGGCCCGCGACCGGCGCGTCGACCGGCAGGAGCAGCGGGCCGATCTGCAGAAGGCCCAGGTCCTGTCCCGCGGTCACGCGTTCGCCAGGACGTACAACAGGCGCCTCGTGCAGCGGATGCGCGTGCAGGAACGCCCCGACGCTCGATGCGGTCACGACGGTGGGCGCTGGTTCGTTCAGTTGCACCACCTCACCCGCCGGCGACCCATTGCGGCCCAGCCGCACCATGCCGTGCGGGGTTCGCAGTTCGAGCAGGCCGATGTCGGTCCCGGCGAGCCATTCGGCCATCTGGCGCAGTTGTTCCGGCGTCGGCATGTCAGTGCTTTCGCGGCGAACTGCGATGCAGGTCCACCACCCGGCGCACTTTGTCGAGCCAGGCCTCGGTCTCGTCCAACGCGCCGACGGCCTCGGCCCAGGTGGCTTCGACGAAGCGGAAGCGGCTCCCGATCGGCGCCTGGCCGAGCCGCCACAGATCGGCCTCGATCACCGTGCCGAACTTGGGGTAGCCGCCCGAGGGTTGCGCATCGCGCATCTGGATGATGGGCTGTCCGCTGTGCGGGACCTGGATCACGCCCGGCACGATGCCGTGCGACCGGATTTCCATCGGTGCGACGGGCCGAAGGGTTTCCCCCGCCAGCCGATAGCCGTAGCGATCGCTCTGGGCGGTGATCTTCCACTCGCACGCCCAGAAGGCGGCGCGGGAGGCTTCCTCGAAGCCCATGTATTCGGCAGCGGGAATCACGCGCACCGCCGTCACGCCGTCGATGTCCAGAGGCAGCGTCAGGGCGGGCGGAACGAGACCGAAGTCCGTCCGGCACGGCTGCCCCGCGCCCACAGCGCGCAGGACGTCTCCACGCTTCAGCGCGCGGCCTTCGTGCCCGCCAAAGGCGCCGCGCATCTGGGTGCTGCGCGAGCCCAGGATTTCCGGCACGTCGATGCCACCGGCCACGCAGAGCATGGCGCGGCTGCCCCGCTGCGCGCCGCCTCGTGGCAGGCCCAGCGTGAGCACCTGGCCTGCGCGTGCTTGATGAACCCACCAGGGCATCAGCGCTTGCTCGTCCAGGCGCGCCGCGCAATCGGCGCCGGTCAACGCAAAAGCACAGTCTTCACCGAAGCGCACCTTGAACGGAAAAACAGGCACCTCGATGCCGGCTGCGTTGGCGTCGTTGCCCAGCATCAGATTGCCGGCGGCCAGCGCCAGGTTGTCCATGGCGCCGGAAGTGCCGACGCCCCAGCGCAGGCTGCCCTGGCGCCCGAGGTCCTGAACGGTGGCGAGCGCGGCGGACGAAAGGACTTCGATCATCGGACGATCCCCTCGACCCGGAAACGGATCATGTCGCCTGGCTGAAGCGCGGCGGGCGGGTCTTGCGTCGGATCGAAGAAGGACATCGATGTGCTCCCGATGGTGTTCCAGCCGCTGGGGCCCGCGGAGGCCGACACGCCGGTCTGCGCGCCGCCGATGGAGACCGCGCCACCCGGGATGCTCAGCACAGGCACCCTGCGGCGCGGCGTGGCGATGCGCGGGTCCATGCCGCCCAGGTAGCAGTAGCCGGGATGGCTGCCCAGCGCATACACCGCATAGGTCGGCGCGCTGTGCAACTCGACGATCTCCTCCACGCTCAGCCCGGTATGCGACACGACGTCCGCCATGTGAGGTCCCCCTTCGCCGCCATAGATCACGGGAAGCTCGACCACGCGGCCTTGGAGGGGCAACGCAATCGCCGAATCCCAGGCCGTCTGCAGGCGCGCCTCCAGTGCTTCGAGTGCCTGCGCATCGCGCGGCGGTCGCATGAAGGTCAGCATGAGGTTGTTCATGCCCGGCACGGCCTCGCGCACTTCGGGCCACGCCTGTGTCTCGCGGGCCAGCGCCCAGATGCGCTGCTGCGAGGCGAGCGCCAGTTCGCCGGGCGCCTCGAACAGCAGCGCGGTGGTGCCCAGCAGGCTGATGGATGCGGCTGGCGCAGCCACAGGGGCTTTGCCGTCTGCGCGCGCCTTGGCCTTGGACGCCTTGGAAATGGTCGCCGGCGAACTCATGCCGCGCTCCTTTGCTGAAGCCAGCGTTCGAGATGGTGAATGTCCACGCCACCGGCGGCAAAGCCTTCGTCGCGCAGGATGTCGCGATGCAGCGGCACGTTCGTCGAAATGCCTTCGACCTGCATTTCGGCAAGGGCCAGGCGCATGCGATCGAGCGCGTCGTCGCGCGTGCCACCGTGAACGATGAGCTTGGCGATCATCGAGTCGTAGTACGGCGGCACGCGATAGCCTGCGTTGGCATGGGAATCCACACGCACGCCGAAGCCGCCAGGCACCTGCCAACCGGTGATTCGGCCGGGCGAAGGCGCAAAGGTCTCGGGATCCTCCGCGTTGATGCGGCACTCGATGGCATGGCCCTGGCAACGGACGTCAGCCTGCGTCAGCGCCAACCGATCGCCGCGTGCCACCCGGATCTGGTGCTGCACGATGTCGATGCCGGTGGTCATCTCGGTCACGGGATGCTCCACCTGCAGGCGCGTGTTCATCTCGATGAAATAGAACGCGCCCCGCTCGTAGAGGAATTCGAAGGTGCCGACGCCGCAATAGCCGATCTGCCGGCACGCGGCCGCGCAGCGTTCGCCGACCTCGGCGATCAGCGCCTCGTCGATGCCCGGCGCCGGTGCCTCCTCGATCACCTTCTGGTGACGGCGCTGGAGCGAACAGTCGCGGCTGCCGAGCCACACGGCATGGCCGTGGCTGTCGGCCAGCACCTGGATCTCGACATGGCGCGGGTGCAGCAGGAACTTCTCGATGTAGACCTCGGGGTTTCCGAAGGCGCGGCGCGCTTCTTCGCGGGTCAATGCCATCGCATCGAGCAGCGACGCCTCCTCTTGCACCACACGCATGCCGCGCCCGCCGCCGCCTCCGGCAGCCTTGACGATCACCGGATAGCCGACTTCGCGCGCCAGGGCCTGGATCGCCTCGGGTTCCTCCGGCAACCCGCCGTCTGGCCCGGGCACGCAGGGCACGCCGGCGTTGCGCATCGCGCGCTTGGCGGCGACCTTGTCGCCCATGGTGCGAATGCAGGCCGCGCTGGGGCCGATGAAGCGGAGGCCGGCCTGCTCGACGCACTCCGCAAAGCCCGCGTTCTCCGACAAGAAGCCGTAGCCGGGATGGATGGCCTGCGCACCACTCACTTCGGCCGCGAACAGGATCGCGGACTGGTTCAGGTAGCTCTGCCCCGGTGCCGCGGGTCCGATGCAAAGGGCCTGGTCGGCCTGCGACACGTAGCGCGCATCGCGATCGGCCTCTGAGTGCACCACGACGGTCTTGAGTCCGAGACCACGGCACGCGCGCTGGATGCGCAGTGCGATCTCTCCCCGATTGGCAATCAGCACGGTATCGAACATGCGCATCACCCTTCTTGAGCGAAGCGGAACAACGGCTGGCCGGCTTCGACTTCTTCGCCCGACCCGACCAGGACTGCGAGCACGGTGGTGTCGCGCTCGGCGCGCACTTCGTTGAACACTTTCATCGCCTCGATCACGCACAGCGTCTGGCCCGCCTTGATCGACTGGCCCGGCTGCACGTAAGGCGGATCGCCCGGGGTCGATTGCAGATGGACCACGCCGTACAGCGGGGCGAGGCATTCGGTCGACGCGCTCGCCTGCACGGCGGGTTCATCGATCTCTTCGACGGAAGGGAGCGCCTCGCGGACTGGCGCCTGCGTCGGCCGGCGCGGCATGCCTGTCAGCGCCGACTGCTTCACCAGCCTCAGCGTGGAGCCGTTTTCGCTGTATTCGAGCTCGGACAGCTCCGAGCCTGCCAGCGCGTCGATGAGCGTCTTGATCTGTTCCTGGTTCATGCCGGGGTCCGTCTTCGAGACAGAAATCCTTGTTGGCCGCCGCATTCCGCGAACGCGTGACGACTGGCATGAAAGGTAACGGGCCGCCGGCCCAAAGCCAAAGACGGATTGGCTGTGCCGGGATAAGGCCCGCTTATGACAAGGCGGTGAGCTCGGGTTCCGGCGTCGACACCACCGTGCTGGCGAGGTCGACCACCAGCTCCAGCAGGATGTCCTTGACCGCCTGCGCCGGCTCGGAAAGCGGCAGATGGTCGGACTGGCACAGGGCCAGCGGCGCCTCGATCACCGGCTCGACGATCTGGAACTGCCAGGCACCGCAGGCCGCCACGACCTCGCGCGCCATGGAAGCGGGGAGGATGCTCGCGCCCAGTCCATCCGCGATCGCGGCGGTGAGCGTGAAGGCCGACTCGATCTCGGCGACCACGTGCGGCACCATGCCAGCGCGCACGAAGGCCGCATCGACCAGCTTGCGCACGACGTTGTAGGGTCGCGGCAGCATCAGTTCCATGTCGCGCAGGTCGGCCAGTCGCACCGGCGTCGCGGGTGCCGGCGTGGTGGCCGGGCCGACGAGATACAGGGGTTCCTTGAGCAGCGGCAGGAAGGTCAGGCCGTGAATCGCCTTGTCGCCATAGAGCACGGCCAGATCCATGCGCCCGTTCATGATGAGTTCGCTGAGCGTGGTGCCGTAGTTCTCGTTCAGGTAGAGCAGGATGCCTGGATGCCGGGCACGCACGGTTCGAAGCAAGGGCAGCGACAGCGCCGAGGCGGCGGTGCCGGGCGCGAGGCCCACCGACACCTGCCCCGACAGACCCTCGCCGGCCGCTTCCATGTCGACACGTGCCTGCTCGCACTGCCGCAGGATGATCTGCGCATGGCGGTAGAGCACCTTGCCCGCCTCCGTCGGCGTGACGCCGCGCTTGGTCCGCACGAGCAGCTGCTGCCGCACCTCGCCTTCGAGCGTCGCGAGTTGCTGGCTCAAGGCAGGCTGGGCAATGAACAGGACCTCCGCGGCCTGCGTCAGGCTGCCGATGTCCACGATCTTCACGAAGTATTTGAGGCGTCGCAGGTTCACGCGCTGTCCCCAAGCAAAAGCCAAGCCTAGCACCGGCCCACCAGGGTGCCTATCGGGCCCCACCATAAGCTGAGCCTATCGAACCAGAGCGATCTTGTCTTGGCCGAGCCGCGGGGATCTGCGTACCGTTACGCCCAGTGCATTCCCCACCCCAAGGAAGATCAGTGAACACCTCCCGCATCGCCGCCCGCGTCCGGCGCATCAAGCCATCGCCCAGCACCTCCGCCGCAGACCGGGCCAACGAACTTCGCCGCCAGGGCAAATCCATCGTCAACCTGGTGGTGGGCGAACCCGACTTCGACACGCCGCTGCACATCCGGCGCGCCGCCGCCGATGCAATGGACAAGGGCGCCACGCGCTACACCCTGATGGCCGGAACGGTCGAGCTGCGGCAGGCCATCGTCGCGAAGCTGGAGCGCGAGAACGGCCTGACCTATGAAATGACCGAGATCATCGCCACCAGCGGTGCCAAGAGCGCGATCTACAACGCCTTCGCGATCACGCTGGAGCCGGGCGACGAAGTCATCATCCCGGCCCCTTACTGGGTGTCGTATCCGGACATGGTGCTGGCCTGCGAAGGCGCGCCGGTGGTCGTCGCTTGTCCGGAGGCCAACGGCTTCAAGCTGACGCCGGCACAACTGGAGGCGGCCATCACGCCCCGCACACGCTGGCTGCTGATCAATTCGCCGAGCAATCCCACAGGTGCGAGCTACACGGCTGCCGAATATCGCGCGATCGCCGATGTGCTGCTGCGGCATCCGCACGTCATGGTGATGACCGATGACATCTACGAACACATTCGCTTCGACGGCGAGTCGACGCCGCACATCGTCGCGGTCGAGCCCGGCCTGCGCGATCGCGCACTGGTCATCAACGGCGTCTCGAAGACCTACGCGATGACCGGCTGGCGCATCGGCTACGCGGCAGGGCCGAAGGACCTGATCACGGCAATGGACACGCTGTTGTCGCAGTCCACCGGCAACTGCTGCTCCATCAGCCAGGCCGCCGCAGCGGCAGCGCTCAATGGCGACCAGAGCTTTGTGGGCGAGAGCGTGGCGGTCTACAAGCAGCGCCGCGACCGCACGCTCGCGCTCATCAACGCGATTCCCGGCCTGAGTTGCGCCACGCCGCCGGGCGCCTTCTATCTGTACATCAACTGCACCGGGCTGATCGGCAAGACGACACCCGCCGGCAAGCGGTTGAGCGAAGACGGCGACGTCGTCATGTACCTGCTTGAAAGCGCCGGCGTCGCTACGGTCGCCGGCACGGCCTACGGCCTCTCGCCCTACTTCCGCCTGTCCATCGCCACGTCCATCGACATCCTGGAAGAAGGCTGCTCGCGAATCGCCCGTGCCGTCGCCGAGTTGCGCTGAACACGCGAACCACTGCCGGCCATTCAAGGAAGAACAACCACCATGCCCTACAAAGCCATCCGCAAGAACCCCTCGGCCACGCAGGTCGATCCGAAGATCCTCGCCGCACTGCGCGAGATACCCGTCGCGGCGCTGAGCGACAACATGCACCGGAGCATCGGCACCACGGGTCTCACCCCCTATCACCGTCCTGTGACCCAGACCATGGCAGGCACGGCCGTCACGGCGCGCTCTCGCGGTGGCGACAACCTGACCTACCTTCGCGCCCTCGAGTTCTGCCGTCCCGGCGATGTGCTGGTGATCGATGCCGGCGGCATCCTCAACAACGCCGTGGTCGGCGGCATCCTGTCCTTCTACGCCGCCCACATCGGTGTCCTGGGCGTCGTGGTCGACGGAGCGATTCGCGACGTGGCCGAGATCCGCGCCCGCGAGTTTCCGGTCTACGCGCGCGGCGTCACCCATCGCGGCCCCTACAAGGACGGCCCCGGAGAGATCAACGTGCCGATTTCCGTGGGCGGCATGGTGGTCAATCCCGGCGACATCGTGGTCGGCGACCAGGACGGCCTGATGGCGTTCCCGCCGGACGAGGCGGAGCTTCTGATCGAGAAGGCGCTTGCGCATCTGGAGACCGAAGCCGAGACGATCCGGGCCATGAAGGAAGGTCGCTGGGATCGTTCGTTCATCGACGCGCTCGAGGCGCGCTGCCCGAACTGAGTCGGAGCAGATGCGTTGCAGCCGGTTCAGGCACAGTGCGATGCTGTCAAGAATGCGGACTTCAGCGCCTGGCTCATCGGCCGCACGCCGTCCCGGCGCTGGGGCGACGTGGAGGACCTCGTCGGCGCGGCGGTGTTCCTCGCGAGCGATGCGTCGCGCTTCGTCAACGGCCACATCCTTTACGTCGACGGCGG